>CAJQQK010000228.1 GCA_905480435.1 uncultured Hyphomicrobiaceae bacterium
ATCTCATCACCCCGCAATGCCCTCAAGGTCGTGCAGGATGCATTGTGTTGCGTCTGTTCCATGAAAGTTCCCTCTGGATAACTCGCCAAGAGGGTCACTTCCTCATGGCGTCAGAGGGTCAGTTTGTCGTGTCGCCTGACACGCCCGCTGCGTGCACCTGCCCCGCTACTCCCAAACTCAAAATGATAGCGAGCAGTGGCGTCATTAACTTCATCATGTTCAATCTCCGTCGATAGGGTGGTTGTCTCAATCGTTTGAGGTCTTCGATTGCTCGGTTGGCAAGTTGAATATTTCTCACTTCGATGGTTCAGATCGTAACCGTGCGTAGAATGCCGTAGCGATTGTTTCAGTTGCACGGTCGATCGTCAGCGGGTCTTCATAGAACTGCAGCTGATTGGCACCTTCAAGCCAGACAAGCTGCTTGTCGGATGTATTCAACTTCTCGAAGATGGTGCGAGGAATTTTGGGTCCGCTGGCTGCGTGATCGGCATGTATCATCAGAGTTGGCGTGGTGATCCGTTTCGCCGTCTCACGAATATTCCAACCCCAGATATCGGCTTCGCTCATTTGCGTGATCCGGTTTTCCCAACCGCCACGAAACTTGAACCACGCCGCATTGGACTCCCAAGGTGCGTACCATTCTGCGATCAGTTTGGCCTTGAGCAGCGCGTTGTCGGCGTCAATGATGGGGATGTAATCCACCTGCCCCGTCGCTTCGAATCTTTCTCGCGCACGTTCTGCGCCAGCAATTCGTTTGCGCACCATTTCCTTGCCTCCAAGGTAAAGGGTTGCAGTTTCCGGCGTGAGGTAATGGCCGGCGACGAGGCTGATTGCACGGATACGTTTGTCACCCGCAGCCGCTTCCATAACCCAAATCACGCCCTGGCAGATGCCGAGCACGAAAATCTGCTCGTCATGAACGTCTTTGCGGGCGGACAGATAACTGACGGCGGCGCGTAGGTCTTCGATCTTGGCCTTGCCGCTTTCAAAGCGACGCGGTTTGCCGCTGCTCTCGCCGTGGTAACGAGGATCAAACACCAAAACCTTAAACCCACTGCGGGCAAGACGCGTTCCATATTGGATGGGCGATTGTTCTTTGACGAATGCAACCGGTCCCATGACAACCACCGCAGGTCCGCGGGACACACCTTTTGGTTTGAGCAGACGGCCAACAATCGTTTCGTTACCGCTTGCAAACTTAACCGTCTCTACCGCGTAGGAGCCGACGGACGATGACGTTGCCCCCGAAGCATGAGCGCTGCCAAGCATGGCACCGCCCGCAATCAATCCGCTGATACTCCAGGCGGCAAAGTTTGAGAACATAAATCGCTGAAACAACATGAGCTAATCCATTCTGTTGAAAGCACCTGACGTCTCAGCAAATTTGGGGCATTAGTGATATAAGTCAAATTGAATGAAATCATACCCATCATGCAAAAAACTGATTTGAGAAACATCAATCTCAATCTGCTGGTGGTTCTGCAAGCCCTGCTTGATCGAGGCAGCGTGAGCGGGGCTGCCGAACAACTCAATCTATCTCAACCAGCAGTCAGCAGGTCACTCGGCCAACTCCGGGAGTTGTTTGAGGACGAGCTATTTGTGCGGGTCCCTCATGGCATCGTACCGACAGCACGTGCGGAAACGCTCGTGACACCGCTCAGTGAGATGCTTCACAGCACAATTGATCTTCTGACCAAACAGACATTTGATCCAGCCGACACGACGCGCATTTTTCGTGTGGCAACGACCGATTACGGGGCGACGGCAGCTCTTGGACCAGCACTCAATAATTTCATGTCACAGGCGCCAAAGGCCGGACTGGAAATCATCCCGTTTGATGAGGATATCTTCGAAACCCTCGCGTCGGGCAAGGTCGATCTGGCTCTCTATGGAAGCGACCAGGTTCCGTCAAACCTGCGCAGCCAGTGGTTATTTGATGAAGACTACGTCTGCCTCGTTCGCAAAGGGCATCCAGCATTGCCTCAAGGCACACGCGCAGCGAGCAACATCGCCATGACATTGAAGGATTATATCGCCTGGCCGCATGCCTTGGTGACCGTTTTTGGAGGGCGGCGTGGTGTCGTCGACACGATACTCGCCAAACAAAATAAAACGCGCCGCGTGACCGTCTGGATACCCTATTTCTCGGTTGCGCCATTGTTGATCGTCAATACTGATGCGATTTTGACGATTCCATCTCGCATTGCCTCAGCATTTGACGATATGCCGTCGCTCGTCCAGATGCGCGCACCATTTGAGATTGAGCGATTTCGATATTTCCTGCTGTGGCATGAGCGCGCCGACAAGGATCCAGCACTCGTCTGGTTACGGGCATTGCTGGAAAGTAATCTCAAATCGCAGTGATCATGAGGGACGCACAGCCAGCCGAAATCTTAGCGATTTCGGCTGCTCTGCTTGGAAGCGTCCTAAACCAACCGGCTCTGCTCAACGGCGGCTTCGATGAAGCCTTTGAAAAGCGGGTGCGGATCGAATGGGCGGCTCTTGAGTTCGGGGTGGAACTGGACGCCGATGAACCAAGGGTGATCCGGGTATTCGACCGTCTCCGGTAACAAGCCATCAGGTGACATGCCGGCAAAACGAAGACCCGCTTCTTCGAGGCGGTCGCGATAGTCTGTGTTGACTTCGTAGCGGTGACGGTGACGATCGGAAATCGTGGTCGAACCATAGATCTCGGCGATACGGCTGCCAGCAGTGAGGGTCGCATCATACGCCCCAAGCCGCATGGTGCCGCCAAGGTCGCCGGCGTTGCCACGTTGCTCAAGCTCGTTGCCTCGCATCCACTCAGTCATCAAGCCAACTACAGGATCAGCCGGCTCGCCGAACTCGGTAGAACCCGCACCAGTGACACCAGCGAGATTGCGGGCAGCCTCGACGCACGCCATCTGCATGCCAAGGCAGATTCCGAAATACGGAACCTTGCGTTCGCGCGCGAATTTGGCTGCGAGAATTTTACCCTCTGTGCCGCGCTCACCGAAACCACCAGGAACGAGAATGCCATCGACGTGTTCGAGGTGTGGTGTCGGATCTTCTGACTCGAACACCTCGGCCTCGATCCACTCGATGTTGACCTTGACGTTGCTCGATATGCCACCGTGCACAAGCGCCTCGTTGAGCGACTTGTAGGCATCCTTAAGACCGGTATACTTGCCAACGATCGCGATCGTGACCTCGCCTTCCGGCGTCGCGATGGCCTTGCTAATCGTCTCCCAGCGCTCCAGGTCAGGGCGAGGCGCATCCGTGATGTCGAACGCTGACAGCACTTCGCGATCGAGCCCTTCGTGGTGATACGCAAGCGGCACGTCGTAGATTGAGGATGCGTCCAAGGCCTGGATAACGGCGCTTTCACGGACGTTGCAAAACAGCGCTATCTTGCGCCGCTCAGACATCGGAATCTCACGGTCGCAACGGCACATCAAGACGTCTGGCTCAATACCGATCGAGCGCAGCTCCTTGACGGAGTGCTGCGTCGGTTTGGTTTTGAGTTCACCAGCAGATGGGATGTAGGGCACCAACGTGAGGTGCACAAAGATCGACGCGCCACGCGGCAGATCATTGTTCAGCTGGCGAATGGCCTCAAAGAATGGCAGCGCCTCAATGTCGCCAACGGTGCCGCCGATCTCGACAAGCACAAAATCGACACCATCGTTGCCATCAAGCACAAATTCCTTGATCGCGTCCGTGACGTGCGGAATGACCTGCACGGTGCCGCCGAGAAAATCTCCGCGGCGCTCCTTTGCGATTATGTCCTGATAGATGCGTCCGGTGGTGACGTTATCAGAACGTTGCGCCGGGACGCCCGTAAAGCGCTCGTAGTGGCCAAGGTCTAGATCTGTCTCCGCGCCATCGTCGGTGACAAATACTTCTCCGTGTTGATACGGACTCATCGTGCCCGGATCGACATTGAGGTACGGGTCTAGCTTGCGAAGGCGCACACGGAAACCGCGTGCCTGCAACAGCGCGCCGAGTGCCGCTGAAGTCAGACCTTTGCCAAGCGAGGAGACCACGCCCCCGGTAATGAAAATATACCGCTGCATGGAGAAGGATGGTTACAGACAAACCGCTCTGATTCGAAGCGGCAAATGAGCACCATCCCCGGTTGTTGGCCCGATTGTCGGCTGCGTCAGATTGGATGCACTCGGATTTTAACCATCCAAGCACACCGGATCTCTGGAATTACTGGTTCTGCGGGACCGTTGGTATGCCGCGGAGACCTTCGCCTTTTTTCAAGCGATCGAGCAAGCCACCAGGCTTTTTGCTGACCGTTCCAGCCGGAACGCCCGGCGTTGCAGGCTGACCGTTAGCTGCCGGAGCATTGTTAAACCGGCTCCCCGAGCGATCGCCGCCAGCCATAATCGTCAACGTCAGACTAGTGACGAAGAACAGACAGGCAAGCCCCGCTGTCACTCGCGTGAGCAGATTAGCCGTGCCGCGCCCCGACAGAAAACCACCGGAGCCGCCGCCGCCAATGCCAAGCGCGCCACCCTCAGACTTCTGCATAAGAACGATAGCAATCATCGCAGCAGCAATGATGAGGTGGATGACAAGTATAACCTTGATCATCAAGGCACTCCATAATGTAGCAAAACCATGTAGCGAAAACGCGTAACAAAACCGGACATCTGCACGGCACGGATACCGTCAAATCGTGCGGAACGGCAGCTCTAGCACGAGTTCATTGCCCGGCGCCAGCAGCATTGTCCTAGGTCGTCAGCTCTGCGACGTCGGAAACTTGATCGATGACTGACGCTTCACCGGTAATGGTACCAACAAGCGCTGTCGAGGACGCAGTCTGACGGCCCGTTTAGGCCCCTTGACTGGCAAGGGGGGCTTAACCCGTTGACGCTGGCCAATGGGAGCAGCCGTCGCGTTCAAGACATTGAGTGGGCAGCGAAACAGTACTTTTTCTCTCAGAGATATATAGTGTCGAACCTGATCAACAACAGGCCGGCCGCGCGCAGACAGTACTTTTTGCGGCTTCATCGCCAGGTAAGCCTCAATACCAGCCTTTTCAAGCTTCTTTTTCTCAAGCGTGAGCTTGGTGCATATCGCCCGATCGAGTCGAGGCTCAGCACGCGCTGATGCCGGGCGATCCAGCCCGAAACTCGTCAAAACGGCCCAAACTACGCCAAAAACCAACGCGCACCGCATGCCTAGGCCCCCATTACACATGACCAGCGTTACACGTGATCAAACCGCCCATTGAGCGGGCAATAGCTGAAAACAGATGTGCCATAGAACGCCGGGACCTGCCAGAACGATTCTGGATGGGTGACATTGATGCAATAGCCACACGAAAACCCCACACACCCAAACAGCTCACAGATCAAACGTAAACGTTGATGATGCCCAGGAAATCGTCAGCTTTCAAACTGGCGCCACCAACCAACGCACCATTGACGTTGGCAACGGCCATCAGCTCCGCAGCGTTTGCAGCCTTCACAGATCCGCCGTAGAGCAACCGCATGCCATCGCCATCTGTCGTATTGCTGCGAACATAACCCCGAATAAACGCATGCACGTTCGCCACGTCACCGGCTGTTGGCGTCAACCCGGTGCCAATCGCCCAAACCGGTTCGTAGGCAATCACTGTATTGGCGGCCGTCACGCCATCCGGCAATGATCCAGCCAACTGCCGCTCAATGACTTTCAGTGTTAGTCCGGCTGCACGCTCCCCAGCCGTTTCGCCAACACAGATGATGGCAGTCATGCCGCATCGATGCACCGCGACAGCCTTAGCTGCGACATCCTGACTGCGTTCACCATGATCGGCCCGACGTTCTGAATGCCCGACGATAATCGCCGCCGCACCAGCGTCTCCCAGCATCTCAGCTGAAATATCTCCGGTATGCGCGCCACTGGCGGCAACATGGCAATCCTGGCCGCCGATCATCAGACGCTCAGCCGTGGCCTCAGCCATCACCGCCACCATCGTTGCTGGCGGGCACAGCATCACATCTGCGTTAGGCGCCTTTGCCGCAACGCCTTCGGCAACGGCCCAGGCTTCGCGCAAGGCCTCTTTGAGCCCGTTCATCTTCCAGTTTCCCGCCACCAGCGGCCTGATATCCGTCATCGCTTCCCCCAAATTCTGCAACGAAGAACCTTGTATTGGGCCAATACATAACTCAATCCGATTATCCGCCCAACATTTTGATCGGGCGGTCTTTCAGTAATTACCACTGAACTAAACTGAACTGGCCAAAACGGGGAAACGGCGCCAATTCACGCTCAGATAGGAGCGTCATGACAATTAGAACACCGGCGGGGTTGATTTTCGCTCACAAAACCGCGATCTCTTCGGCAGATCGTCCTCCTTTGCTGTAGGGTGATCCAACACGACATGGCTCAGTCGATCAAAACCTTCACGCCGCCTGGAAGTGACGCGATCTTTATGAGACCCGACGACGACAGACTTGACTGCAACCGAAACAAAGCCGGTATCCGATCCCATGCTCGCATCCCTTCGCAAAAATGTAACCGGAATCCTCGCCAAGGTTCTCATCGGATTGTTGATCCTGAGTTTTGCCGTTTGGGGTATTGGCGACATGGTCCGCACTTACGGCACGGATGTGGTCGCCAACGTCGGCGGCACACCGATCAAATCCAATGACTTCCGCCAAGCCTACTACGCGCAGCTCAATAATATTTCGCGCCAGTTTCGCCGTCGCCTGACACCGCAAGAAGCCAAGACATTCGGCATCGAGCAACAGGTCCTATCCCGCCTGACCGGCACGGCAGCCGTCGACAATCACGGCAAAGAATTGAACCTCGACATCAGCGACAAGGCTGTCGAGAAAGGCGTCTACGGCGATCCGCTCTTTCGTGGTGTTGATGGCTCGTTCAGCGCGCTGCGCCTTAATGAAGTGCTGCGGCAGACGGGCTATAGCGAGAAGCAGTTCTTCGACTCCCGCCGGCGCGACACCCTGCGTGACCATCTAACCAGTTCGATGCTGGCAAGCGTGGCACCGCCAAAGGCAATGACAGACATGCTGCTCACGTACCAAAACGAAGAGCGCGTCGCCAAATACATCGAGATCAAACCGAAAAATGTCACCAAGATCGGAACCCCAACCGACGCTGATCTCAAAAAGACCTACGAAACCAACAAGCGCCGCTTTATCGTACCAGAATTGCGTAAATTCCAAGCCTTGCTCCTGACCAGTGCAGCGGCAAAGGCAAAATTGGAAATTACCGACGCTGAGCTAAAGACCGCTTACGAAGAAGACAAAGATGCGTATGCAGTTGCTGAGACGCGCCGCATCGAGCAGATCCCCTTCAAGGACGAAGCAGCAGCCATTGCCGCCAAAGCAAAACTCAAATCTGGCGCCAAATTCATGGATATCGCCAAGGCAGCTGGTGCCAAGAAATCAGACATTGAACTTGGCCTTCTGACCAAACAGGCCCTTATCGACCCAAGCATCGCCGAGGCTGCGTTCAAACTGAAAAAAGGTGAGATATCAGAGGTCGTCAAAGGCCGCTTCAAGACCGTGCTGCTGCGCGTTCCCGAGATTGTGGCTGGCAAACAGCGCCCGTTCGATGACGTCAAAAAACAGATCCGAACTCAGATTGAAAACGACCGTGTCTCCGAAAAACTTCAGGAGATGCAGAACAATATCGACGACAATCGCCTAGCTGGAAAAAACCTCAAAGAGATCAGCGAAATCCTCAAACTGCCGTTCCTGGATGTTGCTGAGATTGATCGCAAAGGCTATAAGGCAGACGGCAAACCAGCGCTCACGTCGCCCGATCGCAACCAGTTGATACGAACTGCTTTCGCCGCCGAAGTCGGTGTCGAAAACGAAGTCATCCAGTTGTCAAACGATGGCTACGCCTGGCTCAATCTGATTGCCGTCACACCAGAAAAACAAAAGCCATTTGCGACGGTGACCGAAGACGTCAAGAAAGCCTGGACCGAAATCGAGACCCGAACACAATTGCGTAAAGCGGCCGATGGTTTTGCCAAACGTGTCGACAACGGTGTCACGTTGGAGGCGATCGCCAAGGAACTTGGACTAAAGGTGAAAACCACGCCGTCCTTCAAACGCCGCGACAGTGTTCCTGATCTTCCCGCACCTTCGATCAGCCGCGTTTTTGCTTTGAAACTTAACCAGGCAGCCGCGACCTCCGGCAGCGATGACGAGACACGGCTGGTCGTTCAACTGACCAAGATCTCGCCACCAAAGCCACTGACCAAGGAAACCGCCACCGCATTGCGTGAAGAAGCATCTCGCCAATTGCAGGCCGATGTTCTCGGCCAGTACGTCGCAGACTTGCAAAAGCGTATGACCGTATCGGTCAACCAGATCGCCATCGATCTGACCACCGGTGCCAGTGTCGAGACGCCAGCATACCAGTAGTATTGATACCAAATAGGAACGCCGCACTGTGCCGCAAGACGCCACCAAACAGGCCGCCATCACATTGATGCCGGCGACTGATGCTTTTGCCGAAACATACGAGTGCGGCCGTCCTCAGGTTGTATGGACTAATCTCGTTGCAGACCTAGAGACACCCGTTTCGGCCTATATGAAATTGGTCCGCGACCGCAGCCCGAGCTTTCTTTTGGAGTCAATCGAAGGCGGCGAAAATCGCGGGCGCTATTCGATTATCGGCCTGAAGCCAGACATTCTATGGCGCGCTGACGGCGACAGTGCCGCCATCAATCGCAACCCTGACGGCACGCCAGACGCATTCAAGCCAGCCGGTGCCGGCACATTGTCATCATTGCGCGAACTGCTTGATGAATCTGCGATTGATTTGCCGGAAGAATTACCACCGATGGCAGCCGGTGTATTCGGCTATATGGGCTATGAAACGGTGTGCCTTGTCGAGCATCTGCCCGATGCACGCGAGCCGGCGATCGACGTGCCAGACGCCATCATGATGCGCCCAACACTGATTGTGATCTTCGACACGGTGAAGGACGAACTGACCATCGTCACGCCCGTGCGCCCGACCAAAGGCGTCAACGCGACGGCGGCACATGACGCAGCACGCAAAAGGCTTGAAGAAGCCGTTGCCGCCCTTGAGGAGCCCCTCGGGTTATCATCAACGCCGGGCCAGGCTGATCTGGCGCTACCAGAGATGCAATCCAACACGCCAGCTGCTGACTATCTCGGCATGGTCAAGCGCGCCAAAGATTACATTACAGCCGGTGATGCGTTTCAAATCGTGCTGTCGCAACGTTTCTCGACGCCGTTCACGCTGCCGCCATTCGCACTCTATCGCGCCTTACGACGCACCAATCCGTCTCCGTTTTTATTCTATCTGGAGTTCGGTGAGTTTGCACTGGTTGGCTCGAGCCCCGAGATACTGGTCCGCGTCCGTGATGGTGAAATTACGGTGCGCCCACTCGCTGGCACCGCGCGCCGCGGCGCAACGCGGCAGGAAGACGAGCAACTCGCAGCAACCCTAATTGCAGATCCAAAAGAGCGCGCCGAACACCTGATGCTTCTCGATCTTGGCCGCAACGATGTGGGCCGCGTCGCGGAAATCGGCTCGGTGGAAGTGACCGATCAATACCAGATCGAACGCTATAGCCATGTCATGCACATCGTCTCGAATGTCATCGGCAAGCTTGATCAGCGCCACGATGCGATCGACGCGCTGATGGCCGGATTTCCTGCGGGCACAGTCTCGGGCGCCCCAAAAGTGCGTGCCATGGAAATCATCGATGAGCTGGAGAAAGACAAGCGCGGACCTTATGCCGGCTGTGTCGGGTATTTCTCAGCGTGTGGACACATGGATACCTGCATCGTGCTCCGCACGGCGCTGGTCAAAGACGACGTCATGCACATTCAGGCAGGCGCCGGAATTGTGTACGACTCGATCCCTGAAAACGAGCAGCAGGAATGCATCAACAAGGCCAAAGCCCTGGTTCGTGCTGCCGAAGAGGCTGTCCGCTTTGCTGGCGGTGGCGATGCCGATAAGGGTGCCAACCGGGGTGAATTTGGCTAAATGTCTGGCCTCGATGTGAGGTGAGACGCCCGAGCATTGGCGCGGCTTACTTGGTCTCTTTGCGGCAGCTTAAACATTCATGATCTGCTTCAATTTCCGACGAGCGACTGGATGAGTTCCAAGCGGGAGCTGGTCCGGCAAATATCTGCCAGAAGTCCGGCAGGGATTGCCACACACTCTTAGTGTGATCAGGCGGAAAAAGATCGGCCATCTTCTTGGTAACATGCTGCCTTAAAGGGACGCCTGCCTCTCGGAAACTGCGTGGCTGAAATACAGATTTGCCACCGCTAACGGCGACCACGTCTCTCATGACCGAACGGAAATCCTGGATCGCTGAAAGACGCTGACTGACCAACTTGTTCGACTGCTTGCGTGCCTCGACGGCGGCCATCCCAAGTCCGCCGACCAGGCAGAAAACAACAGCAGTTTTACGCAACGCTCTATGACCAGACATGAGATTCCAATTTTCGACATCGTGCCGCAGTATGCCACCGCCTACGCAACAATGCAGCAGAATCGGCATGGCAGCATTAATGTGCGATCATGTCCCCCGATGACCCCACGATTGAGGCCCTATATGAGGCGGATGTTCCGCGCGTTCGAAACTTGGATCAATCCGTTTGCAGCCATCCCCAAACAGGATCTGCCGGACGAGATTGGCCCGTTCATACTGTATTTTCTTCGCCAAACCCGCTGGCCGTTTGTCGTCTTCATGGTGCTTGGCGGCGTCGTTGGCCTGATCGAAGCGAGCCTTTTCTATTTCGTTGGCCTGCTGATCGATACGTTGAAAGATGCGACGCCGGCATCAATCTGGGCCGAGCATGGCTGGATGTTGCTCGGCATGGCGTTCGTCGTTTTGGTTGTGCGCACGCTTGCGTTAACCGCAAGCACGCTGATCAACAATCAGACGCTGGAGCCATCGTTCTTTGCTCTTGTCCGTTGGCAGAGCCATCGCCGCGTCCTGCGCCAAAGCTATCGCTTTTTTCAAGATGATTTCGCCGGCCGTATCGCAACCAAAGTGATGCAGTCCGGCCAGTCGCTTGGCGACTTCCTGATCAATCTCATTCAGAGCATCTGGTTCTTCACGGTCTTCAGCATCACGTCGATTGGTCTGTTTGCAGCGCTGGATTGGCGTCTTGCCGTGCTGCTCGCGATCTGGTTTACCGCCTACTTCGGCATTCTCGCGGTAACGCTGCCGGAAGTGCGCCGTCGCTCAAAAATCAGGTCGCACGCGCGCTCTAGCCTCAATGGCCGGATCGTCGATAGCTACACCAATATCCAAACTGTGAAACTGTTCGCTGGCACCGACAACGAAGACTTGTTCGGACGCGAAGCGCTCGAAACGATGCTGACGGCAACGCATGACTACACGCGCCTCGTCTCCGGTTTGCGCATCGCGTTGTCGGTAATTAATGGCTTGTTGATCACGGCTGCGGGCTACCTCGCCATCTGGCTCTGGAGCAGCGGCACGATCACCGTTGGTGCGATTGCCGTGACACTCGCCCTCGTGCTGCGCATCAACAATATGTCGGGTTGGATGATGTTTCAATTCAACGGCATTTTCCGCGACCTCGGCACGCTGCAGGACGCTATCTCAACGGTCTCCTTGCCGATCGAAGTACGTGACCGGACGGCTGCAAAGCCAATTGCGAACGTTGTTGGGGACATCCATTTCGACAACGTCCGGTTCCATTACGGCCAACAGAAGGGTGCGATCGAAAAGCTCGACCTCAACATCCGATCAGGTGAAAAGGTTGGCATTGTCGGGCGTTCCGGTGCCGGCAAGACAACGATGATGAACCTGTTGCTGCGGCTTTACGAACCGGAATCCGGCCGCATCCTGATTGACGGCAATGATATCGCAGACGTCACCCAGGACAGCCTGCGCCGCAACATAGGTGTCGTGACACAGGACACGTCGCTGCTGCATCGTTCTATCCGCGATAACATTGCATATGGCTCGCCAAGCGCGACAGAGCAGGATGTCATTGCTGCGGCTCGCCGCGCACACGCCCATGAGTTCATTGAGGATGTCCAGGATTCGTATCAACGCAAAGGCTACAAGGCTCACGTCGGTGAGCGCGGCGTCAAGCTATCGGGTGGCCAACGTCAACGCATCGCAATTGCGCGGGTGTTTCTAAAGAACGCGCCTATTCTGATGATGGACGAGGCAACATCATCGCTCGACAGTGAGGTGGAAGCAGCCATCCAAGAGCATCTGCTTTCGTTGATGGAAGGCAAGACCGTGATCGCCATCGCGCATCGGTTGTCGACGATTGCTCATCTTGATCGGCTGATCGTTCTCAATGACGGCATTGTTGTCGAAGATGGGACGCATGACACACTGATCGGTCGAGGTGGACTATACGCAGACCTGTGGGCGCGGCAATCTGGCGGCTTTCTGCCAACCGCCGAGGCTGCGGAATAACATCGTCTCGATCACCCAGATGTTAGGTTTCCAAAGGACGCGTCCTTTGGTGGGATTATCAAGGGCAAAGCCCTTGATGCACAGGGCTGTTCAACGCTGACTGCTGCATAACTCTGCGATAAGGGATTCACGGTCGGGGATTTATCTGAATCTATAGGAGTGCGTTTGATTCGAAAGGAGCGCACTCATGGCATCAGAATTCCTGGAACTTTTATCACAG
>CAJQQK010000229.1 GCA_905480435.1 uncultured Hyphomicrobiaceae bacterium
ATTGAGGGCATCAACTCTCTCGTGCAAGCCGCAAAGGCTAAGGCGCGCGGCTACCGCTCAACCCGCAATCTTATCAACATGACCTACCTCATCACCGGAAAGCTCGATCTGAAACTACCCACTTGAAACAGCGAAGAGCCCGTAATGTTGGCAAGACCGATTGTTATGATGTTGATGGCGACCCTGGTTGCTCCAGTTTTGGGGATCGGGTTGTTTCTTCTCGCAAATTTTTGATCCGCGATAAGACAACAAATTAATACAAATTAATCCAGTTGATTGCTGAGAGCCGTGTGCTGCCTGGGCGAGCAAAATGATGCTTGGCATTGTCCCCATCTAAAACCACGATATGATGCAAATTGATCGCGCCCAGCGGTCGAATGCCGAATGATCGGCACGATTAGCAATTCGTGGACCTATGCCCCGCAAACTCATTGATGACTGTTTCCGAACCGATCCGCGTGACGGTGATCGGATGACACACAATGCGACCTTGGCATTGATCCGAGCGCGCGTTGAAGCGGTTGTTGCCGTTCGAATGATATCCATAGCTGATGCGTGTGGCTCGGTTTTGGCTGAGGATATTTCAGCTCCGATAGCCGTGCCAGGACATACCAATAGCGCGGTCGACGGCTTTGCGTTTTGTCATGCAAGCTACGATCAGTCGGAAGGCCGTGAATATCGTGTGGAGGCCAGAATAGCCGCTGGTAGTCAGTCCGAGGTTGTTGTCGCCGTTGATGCCGCTGCGCGCATTTTCACCGGAGCACCATTGCCGGCCGGGCTTGATACGGTTGTTATGCAGGAAGACTGCGACATCAAAGACGATAGTGCCCAAGTCCGTATTCCACCAGGTCTCAAGGTTGGCGCGAATGTTCGACAGGCAGGTGAAGATGTGCAAGTTGGCGCCTCAATACTCAGTCGTGGCCAAATCATTCGGGCCCCAGACATTGCTGCGCTCAGCTCGCTTGGTATTACCGAAGTGTCGTGTTTCGCAGCTCCGCGGATTGGCATTGTTGCAACTGGAGACGAGGTCGTTCGGGGTGGCGGTCAACTCCGTCGGGGCCAAGTCCACGATGTTAATACGCCCTTGTTGTTGGCTTTGGCGAAAGGTTGCGTTTGTGAGGTGACGGACCTTGGTGTCTGGCCCGATGATCGTGGGGCTGTTGTTGAGCGTTTGCAGCAGGCGGCTGGGAAATTCGATCTGCTGATCACGTCAGGTGGTGCCAGTCAGGGTGAGGAAGATCATATTAGTCACGCGCTGGCGGAGATTGGTGCACGGCATTTTTGGCAAATTGCCGTCAAGCCTGGCCGACCGTTGATGCTGGGACAGATTGGTGACACGGCGGTTGTCGGGCTGCCGGGTAATCCGGTGGCGGTGTTTGTTTGCTTTCTGATGTACGTCTGGCCGCTGATCCGGCGGCTCGGTGGGGCTGAGTGGCGGGAACCACGTCGTTTCCCCTTAAAAACTGATTTTGAGTTCGCAAACCGAAAAGTTGGCCGACGTGAATTTTGGCGTGGCACGACGCGGGAGACGGACCAAGGCATGGTTGTTACGAAGTTCCCTCGCGACGGTTCTGGGTTGATCTCAGGTCTGAGCGCAGCAGACGGTTTGATTGATATTCCGGAGAACGTGCCGGCGATTGAAGTGGGCGATATTGTTGATTTCATTCCTTTTTCGGAGTTTGGCATTGTCGACTGAAGCGACTGCGCTGAACGACTGATTTACCTTGTGGCGATTACGGGCATTGATCACACGGACGGCGCAGAACCGTCCCATGGCCGCCATAAAACGGGTCTAGCAAAGGGAGAGTACCTTCCTTCAGATCCAATCGCGTATGACGCGGTGATGCAGTTTGGGCGTTTTATGCTGACGGTCCTCAGATATTCCACACGGATTCTGGAGCTTTTGTTCGTGCTGCCTTATCGGGTCGTGCGTGCGTTAACGATCGGTGTGGCATTCAATCCTAGTCTCGGCCCGCTGCGATACGTGGCGGCTGCCGTAATGGTGTATGTCGTGTTCGCCGTTACGCTGGTTTATGGGATCGCGCCGGTCCGCGGCTATATCGGTGGCGCGTATATGTCGGAAAAGCTGCGCTACGACGCAGAGCGCTGGCTGGCAACATCGATTTACGACACCAACAAGGAATTCGTTGGCACCTTTGATCCTCGTTTGGACAGCGTGAGGGACGTTAACTTCACGAGCGTGCCGATTAAGGTTGGCAATTATTTCGCGAACCCAGATCACAAATCGATACCTGTTCTGGAAGTGCCGGAACACTACTGGCAATGCCTTGTGTTTCATGAGGATCGACATATCGGCAGTTATCTCAATCCATTTGGGATCGACCTTCTTGGCGTGCTGAAAATTCCCTATTCGACGATTTCTCGTTCGGTTTCATCTGGGCGAATACGGTTCGGTGTTGGCGGCTCAACGCTGCCGATGCAACTGGCGCGCGTGATCTACAAGACGCCGCCGCGGCGTGGCGAAAGTGTTGGCGAGAAGATTGGCCGGAAGCTCGGTGAGTGGTGGGTCGCGCCGGTGATCTATCGCGAGTTGACGCGTGATGGCGACAATCTGGCGCTCAAGCAATGGGCGTCCAACCATCTGTGGCTGGCTCAGCGGACAGGCGGCCAGCCGTTGCATGGTGTCGAAGTGACGAGCCGAATTGTGTTCGGTAAAACGGCTGCTGCTCTATCGATTGCTCAGCAGTTTGTCTTGGCCTCGGCGGTCAATAAGCCGATTATTTTGTTGGGGGGCAGTGAGCGGTTGAACCACGTGCGGCTCGATCGCTGGAAATATATCACGGAAGTGCGTGCGCGCTATTGTGCCGAACGGCTGATCAAGGACCCCCAGGTGCAGCGCGACGTTATTTTCGAGCTGGTCAACATGGCAGGCGGACCGCCTGATCCGCGGATCGAGCCGAAATTGGAAGCCTCACTCAAGAAATATGTGCCTGATATGGCTGATCGGGCACGGGCGAACCCGATTATCCGAGCCAACGTGTCGATGCCATCAGCGCGGTTTGGGCTGCGCGAAGAGATGAAGCAGGTGTTTGGCTACAATTGGCGCCGGCATGTGAGAGGGATTACGACAACGCTTGATGTCGGTGATAATTTGGCGTTCAAGCGCGAAGTTCTCGCTGATCTCAAGCAGATAAACAAGCGCTGGGGGACACGTTTGAACCCTGGCTATACGCTTGATCCAGACCGGGCGCGCAGTGATGTTGACCGGCAAATGCCGCATGTCATTGTTGCGGCGGCTGACCGCAATGGTCGGCTTGTTCGTTATTATGAAAGCTCTCAGTTGGCGCCGTATTTTGGCTCGGCAATAGCGCGTAAGCACAAGTCAGGCAGTTACATTCGTGCGCTTGAGCCACGCCAGATTGCGTCTACCGGCAAAATGCTGGCAGCAATTGCAATCGCAAATCAGGGGCGTGATGGCGTTGATGCAAACTACATCGACTCACAGGCACCGAAACTTGGGCTGGAGACTTGTCGGCGTGGCGGCACCTTAAGGCGTGGGCGCAGGGCATTGGTAGCATTTGCGTGCTCGCTCAATGGGCCGGTTGAGTGGCGCGCTGCACAGGCAGGGCAGCGGCAGATTGGGCATCTGATTGAGCAGTTTGGGTTCAATATGCCGCCAGCAATTAATGCTGCATCGGCAACACCACCATCGACAGCTGCGGTTCGCGGCTTGGTTTCTGGTGCGCCGCGGCAAGTGCATCAGATGTCAGCTGCTATTCTAGCGGCTTTGACTGGCCGTGGTCATTTGGTTGTTGAAGCGCCGACACTGGTTGCGAAGTATGATTTTACGAGCAAAGAGAACCGCGAAGCATTTGAAGAACGCGAGCGTCACCGCATTGTGCCGAACAAGCTTATTCGTCCTGAAGCGAGGGGGATGATCAAACGTTTATTGCAGGCGCCGCTCTGCTACCAATCGAACGGCCGGTCGCATGGCACTCTCAAAGCTCTGAAAGACTGGTGTGCGCCACGCCGTAAAGGCTTGAGTCTGCATATTGCGAAGACCGGAACGGCGGTGACGGCGAACCAGCATGCCACAATTGACGGCTGGGTTACCGGCGGGTTGAAGTTTTCCAATGGCGCGGCTTATTCGTATGTGGTTGTCGTGGGAACCGGTAGTGCGGCGCAACCATTCGCGAGCCGATTACATTCCAGTCAATTGGCGGTGCCGCTTGTTCGGTCGTTGCTCGAAAGTTTGGAAGAGCATGCGCGGCAACATCCTGTGATACGGAAGAAGCGTCCGGCTATTCCGGTTGCGAGTGCTGCACGTGGCGCGCGGAATGTTGCCCGACGAGCAGAGGCTCGCAAGAAATCGAACCAGTTCGCCGTTGATTTTTTCCAACAGCTGACAACGAATTAAGTGAATCCGAACTGGGTGCCTATTGTCGGGTCGCGCTGCTCTGCTGCCTTCAAAAAGATTCAATCGGACGCCGCTGGCTGGCAAACCCAGTGGTGAACGAAATAGCTTTGCCATGCTTCGGCCCAGTTAGAGGCCAACTCCAGCCAAAAAATCCGTCTAGTCAGTAGCTTGTACCGTGCCGTCATGTGGCTGCACGGGGAGGCAAATCCGGACAGTGCTCTGGTCTCAGGGCAAGCGGCGAACGAGCCGCTAGAGACCATGTGGAGTTGGCTGGGCAATTGGGCAGGTAGTTTATGTTTTCCAGTTCAGCATCGCGTTCAAGTCGTTATGTCTCGGAACAGGACGAGGATTGGATTGAGCCGAAGCAGCCGCCGCGCGATTGGAAAAAAGTGTTCCTCGTTGTGGGCCTTGGCACCCTGTCGTGGGTTGCAACGTATGTCGGTATGCTGGAGCTGATACAGGCGAATATGGGCAGTCTGGATCTCGTCACGAAAGTGGTTGTCGGGTTTTCGGTTGCGATGTTGATGACGATGATCATCTGGTTGCTGGACCAGATGTTTGCGCCGCACCCAATGTCTGTGAAGCTTGCCTACGTAGCCGGTTATATTTTCCTGACGATGATCTCGGTTGGTTTTGGCTTCGGGTTTTATTGGAAGGTTCTTGAGAGCCGATCGGAAGCATCGCGTTCAGCCGAAAGCGCCGTTAGTCAGGTGCAAACGTCGCTGTTGGCCGGCTCGGCGCGGCTTGATCAATTGCAGAGTACCCTGCAACAGTTGACGACGATTTCTCAGGAAAAGGCGATCATTGAACGTGAACGCGGGACATCGTGCCCTAATTCTCGGCCTGGAGATGGGCCCCGCCGTCGGTTGCGTGATGATGATGCCGGGCGGTTCTCATTTGCGTCGAACTTCGTCAAAGGCCGCAGCACCAAGGTTAAGTCCGATATGCGCGGGCTCGACGGAGACTTGAAGAAGATTACCAGCTCTGATGCCTCGACGTTTGATAAGGTAACCGGTACTCGAAACAAGTTTCTGCAGGCGCTGTCGCGTAAATTGGAGCTGACCGCCACGAGCTTTAATGCGTTCCGGACAGACCCGCAGCTTCGTCAAATTCGCTCGGAGCTGGCGGAGAGAGCCAATCGCTCGACCTTCCCAACGGGGCGCGGTAACGCAACATTTTCGTGTCCTGATGGTCAGCTGCAATCAGCATTGCTGGGTGTGGTGCGGGCAATCGATCAGCTGCCAGAGTTGGGTAAGCCGGAAATTGCGACGGTTGAAGGTGCGCAGGCAGTTGTGGAGGCGTTCCGACGGTTAACTGCTACGGGGCAAGGTGCGTTGGCGTTCAAGTTGCCGCCATCAGCCGATGAGTTGCGTGCCTTGCAGAGGAAAGCGATACGGTCTGTTTCGAACACTGGCAATCGACAGACCGGCGATTCTTTCAGCGGGTTGTCGCAAGGTGGGTTGTCACAGAGCGATTACATTCCGCTTTCGATCGCAATGTTCGTCGATATTTGTTTGCTGCTCGTTTCTATTGGTCGGCCAATGAACCGGCTCGGTGGGCTGGTGCCCAAAATGCGCGAAGCAGAGCGTGGTCCGGTCTATCAGATCCTGTCAAAGTTTGACGAAATTCATCGAGACCAGAAGATTAGAGAAAAATTCGAGGTGTTCCGGCACGTCGTATTTGATTTTAACGGTGACTATTACGTTGCCGTGCCATTAGATGCGCCGCGTAATCGCAATCCGGAGGAAGTCAAAAACTTGCAGCTGGAAGCCCATCTGCTTGCCAACTTGTTTGCCAGTTTTGAGAAGGAAAAGATTTTTTCGCGCGTCTACAACCCACTGCTGTCGCGCAAAACAATTCAAAAGAAGCTCTGGCGGCAGGGCAGCAAGTTCGCGGCAAGCCAGGCTTTCAGAACCTATCGTTTCCGCGATGGTGCCTGGTCGGACATCATCCTTGGCGCCGTCATGGGGGCTGCGCGGCGTGCACGAACGGATCGTATTCGGCATGCCGAAGAGGCCGGACCACAACTCGATATTCCGGTTGCCGCATCTGCGGATGATACTGAGGCGCGAGCACGAGAAATTATTGCGGCTACACTTGGCGAGCAGACTGCAGAAGTGAAAGGACAACTGGCGGAAAAACCGTTTCCATCAGGAAACGACACCAAGGCTGATGCAGCCCGGATGGCTTCCGCTTTTGGGCCTTATACAAATCGTGTGGAGCACGGAAACAAGGACGGATCTGCAGCCATGTCCTGGCCGTATCGCAAGCCACCTGCTGCTCCTGGAGAGGCGGATGTCGACCTGCTGCCGGCCAATTCGAATACATCTCCGGCACACTCGAGAGAAGCGGCACACTTTGAGAGATCGTCAGATGCCAACGCGACGGGTGATGCGGCTGAGAATAACGTCATTTTGATGCCGCTTCCGTCACCGACAGCTGTTTCGGATGGGGCAATCGACCCACATCAGTCGCATGCGGTCCAATCGGGCGAACCAGCATTATATACAGATGCCCTGGCACATGCGATTGCCATGCCGCATCAGTCTCCGGCGCCTCGTGCTGTTGTGGAACCAGAGTTGGCAGAAGTTGGGCCTACTATTGTGATCGAGCCGATGCCCGAGCAGAAACTTGCAACGAGCATGAACGTGCGTATCACGCAACGCACTGCTGACTTCCAAATCCCGGTTAGCGCTTCATCGAATGGCCAACCGATGGAATTCATCCGGGCTGGTATGAACGCTACTATTTTGCCGAACGGGTCTAATTCCGTTGAGACCTCGCATCATCACAATCAACTTGCACTGGATCTGCCAAGTCATGACGTCAGTTCAGATCAGTCGACTTTGTCGATTGAGGCCGATGACATTGAAGAGGTGAATGCGACAACTTCATTGTTCGCGTTGCCAATCGTTGATGTCGATCCCGAGATCGAAGATCTGGCGATTATCAGTCGTGGTGGCGTTGGAGCTGGGGCACTTGACGAAGATGAGCTCGAAGAAATCTCCCGTCGTTTCGCGCCGAAGCGTGGCGGGGAGTAAGAAGTGGCGCTCGTGCTGATGGGAGCTGTGCAATCCAGTGCGGGCGGAAATAAGATCGATTTGTGCCAGAATTTGCCTCCCTTCAATCGAAAATTAACTCCGCTGCGATTTATTGTGATCAACGAAAACATGACGCGAATGCGATGACGCACTAAGCGGCTCAATGCTCAGGAAATTTCACATGCTTCAGCAAATGTCCAACTCGATGCAAGTCGTGAAGCGCGAAGAGAAGGAAGTAAAGCTGACCCAGTTCGTGCTGAGTGAGATTGCAACTGGGCGTGTATCCGTTGATGGTCAGTGGAGTGTGATCGCGCTATCGATGAAAAGCCCAGTCATTTCTGCTTTGCGCCGAGTTGTTAACGACCTCGGAGCTTCAAGCCTGCGGATAAACGTGATCCTGACGGGACGTGGCAAACACACAATTGCTGATGGTTTCGTGACTATCGAAGCATTGTCCGTTCGGACTGGGCAAAGCTCGCATCTAGTTGATGCGCATGAGCAACTGGTGCTCGGAGATGTTTCGTCGTGGACGGGAGACTGTATGCGCCGTGACCCTATGGAACGCGATGCATTCGAGACTTTTGCGGCTAATAATACTGAACTTGCTGCATGGGCGCGGAAGTCGTTTGCGCGACTTTGGTCGGGCGCTGCACCAATCCGCGTGTCAAGATCCCGCGATCGGGTCAGTGAAACGACGGATATTGATTGCGTTGTGGCTGGTGAAGGTGCGAAGGCGAGCCCCCTGGTGGCTGCCACGTCGAGGCACTAGACCGGGTCAGGTTTAAGTGGAATCAGACTTGAGCTCTGATGGCCGCCCTAGATTCTTTTCTCTCACGGCTATTCCTCGCTGGCGCTCGGGCCTGCGAGGGCGCGGCGCTAAGCGCCGGGTCGCATGCGCTCCCTGTCCGTGGTGAAACAGGATTTAAGTCCGGGACTTTGCTGTCGGTATTGCAAGAGCGAGCGGTATTGGGCGGAAAGCGGGCGAAATTAGCGGGAGTTTCCAGGTAAGCTTTTCTCCGCTGCCATTAAATATCCCAGAGAATTGGCGCATGCTCTTAGCTTGACGCCGATGCTAACTCTGGGATGTTTGATATGGCCCGCACGCTTCTTTTGCTTTGCACGATTTTTATGAGCGCTCTGTTGCCCCTGGCGCTGCCAGGAGGCACTCAATCCGCGAGCGCGGCAGAAACCTTTCGGCATCAGACGCTTGAGGGTGATGCCAAACGTTTCCAGACCTGGCTTCGGTCAAATTGGAAGCCTGGCAAGCGCAAGGCTCGACGCTTCCTGCTGGCAGGAGACAAATTACTTGCCGGCAATAAAGATCCGCGAGGCGCTTCGCGACAATTTGCGTCCGCTGTTGTGGCCTCGCCGAAAAGTAGCCGGGCCTGGTACGGTCTTTCAAAATCTTTACTGTCTATTCCGCGAAAGGAACTTTCCGGTTCGGAGCGGTTTCGTGCGCCGGTCAATGCAAGTGCTGCCGCATATCGCGCCTATCAACTGGCTGCTGACGATAATGGTCGAGCAACGGCGCTAGTATTGTTATCGCAGGCGTTGCAACGCCGCTCTTTCTGGCGTCCGGCAATAGAGACACTTCGGACAGCACTGTCTCTGGTCGAAAACAAAGAAACGCGGACCTCCTACGATGCGTTGCTGGCAACGCACGGTTTTCGCGTCACCAACTATCGGATCGACAATGAAACCGCAGCACCGGAGCTTTGTATTGAGTTCTCGGAAACGCTGAAGCGCGGTGATGTCGATTTCTCCAAGTATGTGCGTGTTAATGGCCGTGGACCGGAGTCGGTGCGGGCTAAGGGGCGTGAGCTATGCGCCAAGGGTTTTAAACACGGTGATAATTATGAGGTTGTTGTGCGTGGCGGGCTGCCGGCGCAGGTCGGTGAAGCATTAGCGAAGAATGCTGATCTTGCGATTTATGTGCGTGACCGCTCGCCGACGGTGAGGTTTACAGGGCGTAGCTACGTGCTTCCGAGCCGGGGGCAGAATGGTCTGCCACTGGTTTCAATAAATACCGATGAAGTTGGTGTGGAGATTTTTCGCGTTGGCGACCGAAACCTTGTCAGCACGATTGCGGACGGCGATATCACGCGACAGCTTGGGTCTTGGGAATTAAAGGAGCTGCGCGCGAAGAAAGGCACGAGCGTCTACAAAGGCACGCTCAAAGTGCGCCGTACGCTCAACAAGGAAGTGACGACGGCCTTGCCAGTTGGTGAAGCAATCCCGAAATTGGAAGCAGGCGTCTATACCGCTGTTGCCTGGGCGGATGAAAAATCTCGAAAGCAGGGTGGAGACCTGGCCACACAATGGTTCATCGTTTCCGATCTGGGACTGACCGTATATTCGGGCGGCGATGGTGTGCATGCCTTCGTGCGCTCACTCGCGACAGCGGCCCCGTCGGAAGGGGCGACGGTTAAGCTGGTCGCGCGAAATAATGAAGTGCTCGCAACGGGCCGTACGAATTCTGGCGGATATGTGCGGTTCGATGCCGGCATCGGCAAGGGCGAAGGTGGGTTGAAGCCAGCTTTGCTGGTGGCGAAGGGCGCCAAAGGCGATTACGCATTCCTCGATATGGCGACAGGTGCATTTGATCTTTCAGATCGGGGCGTCAAGGGACGCGCCAAGCCGGGCCCGGTTGATGGCTATCTGTATCTCGATCGTGGTGTCTACCGGCCCGGCGAGCAGGTGCAGTTGTCGGCATTGGTGCGTGATGCGAAAGCGCAGGCTTCTAATGTTCCTACAACCGTTATTGTGACGCGGCCGGATGGGGTTGAGCATCGACGTGTGCGGTTGGCCGCCGGCGATTTGGGCGGGCATACCACGACGCTCGCGCTGGCTTCTGGCGCAATGACCGGCACATGGCGACTGGCGCTGCATACGGATCCAAAAGCCGATCCGATTGCCCGCGCTGCATTCCTGGTTGAAGATTTTGTGCCGGAGCGACTGGCGCTGGAGCTTGAGGCAGTTACCGAGCACATCGCACCTGGGCAATCCGGAAAAGTTAATCTTACGGGCAAGTATCTCTATGGTCCGCCGGCTGGTGATCTGGCGATCGACGGCGAGATTGTCGTCAAAGCCTCAACGAAGGGAATTAAAGGCTATCAGGGATATCATTTTGGCCTGGCTGACCAAGAAGTGACGCCGACGATGGGTGGGATCACGAATGCCGGGCGCACTTCGAAAGAGGGTTTGGCGACTGTTGATGTCGCGTTGCCAGGCATTACGCGAACATCGCGACCACTTGTTGCTGACATTATCATACGCCTCAAGGAATCGGGTGGGCGGGCGATCGAGCGTAGCGTGTCGATGCCGGTACGTAGTGAACACCCGCGCCTTGGTATCAAGCCGCTATTCAAAGACAACATTGGCGAAGGCGAAACGGCACGGTTCGAAGTTATCGCCATCGATGCTGCAAATAAACAGATTGGAATGACGGGTTTGCGTTGGGAGCTGGTGCGGCTGGAACGCTCCTGGCAGTGGTATAAGAGGGATGGCAGTTGGGCCTATGAGGCTGTGACTTATTCCCGGAAGATTGCAGCGGGACAGTTCGATGCGTCTGCAGATGCGCCAACAGCGATTGCGCAGCAATTGGATTGGGGGCGTTACCGCCTAGATGTGCAGCGTGTTGATGGCGATCCACTTGCCTCCAGCTTCTTTTTCAATGCTGGTTGGTTTGCGACGGATGATGTCGATAGCCCGGAAATGCTTGCGGTTGCGCTTGATAAACCAAGCTACAAAGCGGGCGATACGGCCAAGCTCAAGATCTCTACCCGGACGAGTGGGACGGCAATGATTTCGATTCTGTCGAACGGTCTCGTGTCGGCACGCGATATTCATGTGTCGGCTGGTGATAGTGAAGTTGAGATCCCGGTTGGCAAAGATTGGGGGACGGGTGCCTACGTTGTTGCGACGCTGTACCGGTCCTTGGATAAAGCATCCAAGCGAATGCCTGGTCGAGCGCTGGGTGTTGCGTGGCTCGGTCTTGATCAAGAGCCACGAACGCTGAAGGTTAGCCTGGACGCGCCAGAGAAAGTGCGATCGAGCACGAAGTTGACGATTCCGATCAAAATTGAAGGGCTGGACCAAGCCCAAGCTGCGCGTGTGACTGTGGCGGCCGTGGATGTTGGGGTTTTGAACCTGACACAGTTTGCGTCGCCGGCGCCAAGCAAATGGTTCTATGCGCAGCCGGTGTTGGGCACCGAGATCCGCGACCTGTACGGACGCCTGATTGATGGCATGAAGGCCGAACGTGGCGCCTTGAAATCAGGCGGTGATGCAGATGGTGGCGGTGGTATGCAAGGCTCGCCGCCGGTCGAGGAAACAGTTGCGTTGTTCTCTGGCATTGTACAAGTCGGCGCGGATGGTCGGGCGGAGATTTCGTTCGATATGCCAGATTTCAATGGCTCGGTGCGCCTGATGGCTGTTGCCTGGAGCGAAGGGAAAATTGGCGAGGCGTCTCAGTCAGTGATTGTGCGCGATAAGGTTGCGATCACGGCGTCGGTGCCGCGCTTCCTAACACTTGGTGACCGTGCGATGTTGCAGCTCGATCTGCACAACATAGAGCTGCCAGCGTCTAAACTGAAGGTCAGCGTTGCCCGCACGTATATGGCCGGCAAGCCGATTGAAATGCTGAGCCGTGAGATTGATCTCGCTAAGGATGGCCGGGAATCCGTTTATGTTGAGATTGAGCCGAAAGAGTTGGGGCTTGTGACATACGATGTGTTTGTCACCGGGCCGGACGGTCTCGATGTCCAGCGTGACTACATCTTTGATGTCAAGCCGCCGGCTGGTGATGTGCGGCGCACGGTCACTCGGGAAATTGCAGCTGGAGGCAATCTGAAACTTGGTCGTGAGCTGCTCAAGAACCTGATCCCGGGCGAGGCGAAAGTTTCGTTGAGTGTCGGTCCAGGGGCGGCGCTGGATGTGCCGGCTCTTCTGACGCAACTTGATCGCTATCCGTATGGTTGTGCCGAGCAAACCATCAGCCGAGCGTTGCCTTTGCTCTATTCCAACGATCTTTCAGTTGGTCTCGGAATGACGGCTGATGGGGCGCTTAAAGATCGGATCGAGAAATCGCTTGTTCGTGTGTTTGCGATGCAAGACTCATCTGGTGCATTCGGTGTTTGGGGACCATCCAACCCGGACATGTGGTTGACGAGCTATGTGGCTGACTTCCTGACGCGGGCGAGAGAGAAGGGCTACAAAGTTGACACGCGTGGTTTCTCGCAGGGACTGTCTCGGCTTCAGAATTACGTTTCTTATGTTTCAGATTTTAAGAAAGGCGGCGAGAAGCGGGCCTATGCATTGTATGTGTTGGCGCGCAATGGACGGGCGCCTATTGGTGAGTTGCGCTACTATGCGGATGCGCGGCTCAATCGTTTCGCAACGCCGATTGCAAAGGCTCAACTCGGTGCTGCGTTGGCGATGGTTGGCGACAAGGCGCGCGCTGAACTGGCGTTCAATGCTGCCATTGATGATCTGGGCGATCTCTCCGGGGATGTGACACGTGCGGATTTCGGCTCGTCGTTGCGCGATGCGGCTGCGGTTTTGACGCTTGCTTCGGAAACGAACTCGGTGCGATCGCGAACTGCGACGCTGACGCAGAGTTTGGCCAGCACCTATGCTGCGCGTTCGCATACATCGACACAGGAGCAGGCGTGGTTGCTGTTGGCGGCCCGAGGGCTTGGCGAACAAGTCCAAGACCTTAAGCTTACGATCAATGGCAAAGCATTTGGAGGCAAGCTGCGTGCGAATTTGGCGCCAGAGAAAGTGTCTGCCAACGATATGGTTGTTGGCAATGGCGGGACTGTTGCAACGAATGCTGTTGTCACGGTGATCGGAAGTGGACTGGTACCGGAGCCGGCAGCATCCCGGGGACTGACTGTTGAGAGACGGTACTACACGCTTGACGGTAGTCCGGTCGATCTTTCGAAAGACGATGCCAGCATTGGGCAAACGGAGCGGTTGGCAGTGGTGCTGACAGTCACTGCGAAAGATGCTGGTGGTCGTCTGCTGCTCGTTGATCGACTACCGGCTGGTTTGGAAATCGAAAACCCGAGACTGGTCCAAAGTGGTGACGTGAAAGCACTGTCCTGGCTCAAAACAGAGTGGTCTCCGGATCACACTGAGTTTCGGGATGATCGGTTTGTAGCGGCGTTTGATTTCTTTCGTGCCGGTAACAAAGTTCGAACTGCAACGGTTGCGTACATTGTGCGGGCCGTAACGCCTGGTAACTTTGTGCATCCGGCAGCCTCGGTCGAGGATATGTATCGACCAGAGCGACATGCGCGTACAGCTGGCGGACGGCTTGTTGTGAAGGCTCAGTGATGAGCCGATTGATTGCGATACGTCGAAACAGAATGCGGTTGGCAGCTTCTTCGCTCTGCGCGGTTGCGCTTTGTGTGACGGCCGCCAACCAAATGATCGAAACTGAGTTGCTGCGTATTGGGCCGCCTCCGCTGGCGGCGGCGGAAGATGTGTCGACGGTGGTGCTTGACCGAAACGGCAAATTGTTGCGGCCTTTCACGACCAAACAAGGCCGGTGGCGGTTGCCTGTCGAGCATACGGATGTTGATCAGCGTTATCTGAAGTTGCTCTTCGCTTTCGAAGACAACCGCTTTTATGGGCATGGTGGCGTCGACCCTCTCGCGATGATGCGGGCTGGTGGACAGTTTCTCTGGTACGGCCGCATCGTATCGGGTGCTTCGACGTTGACGATGCAGGCGGCGCGATTGTTGGATCAACGCCACGAGCGCTCCGCTTCAGGTAAGTGGCATCAAATACTCCGCGCCATTCAGCTGGAGCGGCGCTTGGGCAAAAACCAAATTTTGGATCTCTATCTGCGGCTCGCGCCATTTGGTGGGAACGTGGAAGGAGTACGAGCGGCATCGCTTGCCTATTTCGGCAAAGAACCCCAACGCTTGTCGCTGGGGCAGGCGGCGCTGCTCGTTGCATTGCCGCAATCGCCTGAAGCGAGGCGGCCGGATCGTAAGGGTAACAAGGCGCTTATTGCACGGAATCGAGTGCTTTCACGGGCATTGGGTGCCGGGATCATTGGCGAAGCTGCTTTTCGCCGCGCGATCAATGAGGCGCTGCCGACGAGACGAATAGCGTTTCCAAAGTTGGCACCTCATCTCAGCGAATCAGAGTTGGTGTCGGTCACCGAGCGCAAGACACATAAGCTGACGATAGATCGTGCACTGCAAGAGGCGCTCGAGCCATTGGCGAAGCGGCATGCGCGGGCACTTGGTGCACGGCTTTCTGCAGCAATCCTGGTTGTCGATCATCAGTCCGGCGAGGTGCTGGCCCACGTTGGATCAGGGGATTATTTCGATGGCGAGCGGTTCGGTGGGATTGATATGGTCAATGCCATACGCTCTCCGGGCTCGACATTAAAGCCAGTGATTTACGGGATGGCGTTTGATGCCGGCATGGCGCATCCCGAGACATTTATTGAAGACCGACCGACACGGTTTGGTGCTTATAGGCCGAAGAATTTTGATGATGACTTTCGCGGGACGGTGACGATCCGTGAAGCTCTGGCGCGTTCACTCAATATTCCGGCTGTCAAAGTACTTGATCGAATAGGGCCGGGCCACTTCCTGGGGGCACTCAGTAAAGCCGGGGTTGCGACTGTGTTGCCGGCAAATACTGAACCTTCTTTGGCCGTTGCCTTGGGTGGTGTTGGTGTCACATTGCGTGATTTGACCGGGCTTTTTGCGACGGTGGCGAGAGGTGGTAAGACAATTGCGATTTCGCACCGTTTGCAACGAGATGAAAGTAGGACTGCAGCCCTGCAGAGCAGGCGACTGCTTAGCGATCACGCGACTTATTATTTGATGGATATTCTACGTGATGCGCCGCCGCCACCGAATGCTCGGACTGGCCAGATCGCATTCAAAACCGGCACGTCATACGGTTATCGAGATGCCTGGGCGATCGGATTTGATGGTCGTCATACGATCGGTGTGTGGGTTGGGCGGCCGGATATGACGTCGACACCAGGACTGCTTGGGCGCACAGCGGCGGCGCCCATTTTGTTTGATGCATTTGCTCGGATTGGGCTGCGGCGCGCGCCGTTTCGTGCGGCGCCACATGAAGTGATCAAGGTGGCGTCCGGTGCTGACTTGCCACCGCCGTTGAAGCGGTTTAATAAAGATCTTCACCAGGACGTTGGGCGTCGCTACATCGAAAGGCCGGTCGCGATCTCGTTTCCACCGGATCGATCGGAAGTCGCGGTTGAAGATGAAGGAGCCATTGTGCTGAAGGCCGACGGTGGTGTGTTGCCGCTGACTTGGCTCGTAGATGGAGCACCCGTTGGAATTAGCCGTGATCGTCGGCGTTTGTTCTGGCGACCTGATGGCAATGGCTTCGCAAAAGTGTCGGTGATCGATGCGAAGGGCCGCGTTGATCGAGTTACAGTGCGATTGACGGCGAATTGATCTATAACAAGATGACTGGTGCGACGGGACGGCACTCTGTTGGCGGGACACATCGGGCTATAGATGTCTCTTGAGGATCTATTGTGTCTTTGTCTTGGGGGGCATTATGCAAGCATTGCAGCTACAGTCGGCTGGGAGCTGGGGCGACGTCAATCACCTCACATGCCGGGGCAGTGCGATTGCGAAATTGTCGGGTCTTTGTGGCATCGGCATTTTGATGTCGATGATGGTCGTTGCAACCGTGCAACCGAAGCCGAATGAAGGTTCGTTTGCGGTAAGTGGTGCGGCAGTGAATACTGGCACGAGTTGGCGAGATCGTCTGCTGGACCCGGCGCGGGCAGTTGGCAGCTACGGTGGGGTTTCATATACACATCCGGACGTTGTGCGCATCAAGAAACCTGATGGCGAGATAACCGTCCGCAACTTTGATTGGATTGGGCAGCCGTTCAAGGCGCCGGTCTATTATGGCGCGCGCATCTGGCGCTGGGGTGGTCTCGGGCAAACCGGGACGATGGTTGATTTTACGCACGCGAAAGCGATTGCGAAGTCGGATAGCGTGGCGACGTTTTCGGGCACGCGAAATGGTCAGGCGTTGCCGCAAAAAGCGCCGATTAAAGATGTGTTTAGCAAGCTCGAATTCAGCCATGGCCACAATATGTTGACTTATAATGGGCTATTTAGGTTCGGTTCGCTGTTTGGTTGGGTGAAGCCGTATGTGGGTGCCGGTGCTGGTGTGTCGTTGCCGCATTCGGAGATTGGTTTTGCCAAGGATAATGCTCGGACCTATGAGTATCACTTCGCGGGATTTGTCGGACAAGGGATCGCCGGGCTAGAGATTGATTTGGGTCGGGCCTCGTTGTTCCTTGAGTATAAGTTTACATATGCGCCGCATGACATCCCGCTGAGCCATGAGCAGGATGGGACTGTGTTGCCGCATGATCTTTGGCGGCAGTTTTCTGCGTGGTGGCGCGGAGAAGAGCCACCAGGTGGCCGACTTGGTGTTAACCTGATGTCGCATCACGGCATTGCCGGCGTGATGATCAAGACTGGACTGGTCAAGGCTGGGCCACCGGGTGTTGCCGCTCCATAGTTCCGGATCGATTTTCGCTCGAGACCGCCTGTATGGAGGTTGCATTGCGAATACTGATTGTGGGTGCTGGTCCGACGGGGCTGACAGCAGGCGTTGAGCTTGCACGGCGCAATATTCATGCAGAAGTGATTGATCGACGGGATGAGGCGTCACCGTTTTCCCGGGCCGTTGGTATTCTGCCGCGTAGTTTGAAGACGCTTGAGGCATCGGGCGTCACACCTAAATTGCTTAAGCAAGGACAGAAGTTCAGAATGGCGCGATTTTATCGCGGTGACCGTCTGCTTCTGTCATTGCCGCTTACGGTGCGGCAGCCGTTGCATGGCTATGATTTTATTCTGGGACTTGCGCAGGACCGCACTGAGGCTGCTTTGCGCGACGCGTTTGTTGGTTTCGGCGGTGCTGTGAGCTATGGCACCGAGCTGATGGCGTTGCGCCAGGAGCGGGACGGGGTGATCGCCGAAACGTCAGAAGGAAAAGAACTGGCTTTCGATTATGTGATCGGGGCTGATGGTGTGAGGAGTAAGGCCCGTGAGGAACTGGGCATTGCGTTTGACGGGATTGATTTGCCGGAGACTTGGTCGATAGCGGATGTCGACGCGGAAGACTGGCCGAATGCCAATGCGTTTACGGTGTGCCAGCTTCCTGGCGGTGAGGTCGCGGTTGTTGCGCCGCTCGATGTCAACCGCTATCGCGTGATTTCGAATACAGAATATGCGCTCGCGGCACTGCCGTTGCCGATGAATGTTACCCATGTTCGGCGTGAGGGGCAGTTCAAAATCTCTGTCAGACAAGTATCACAGTACAGCAAGGATCGCGTGTTTCTGGCAGGTGATGCGGCGCATTGCCATTCGCCTGTTGGTGGGCGTGGCATGAACCTGGGTATTGCTGATGCGGCTGATCTGGCGGCGCGTTTTGCAGAAGGCGCCATCGGGGGATACAGCGCGGCCCGTCATGCCGGGGGCGCGCGTGTTATCGCGCAGAGTGAGCAAGCCCGTAAGGTACTTACTTCTGCGAACCCGATTGCCCGAGGCCTCGTGTTGTTAGGTTTGCGACTGGCTTCTGTTGTTCCACCAATGCAACGGGCGATGTCGCATCAAGTATTGTATGGTGAATGAGTGAGATGCATCGCTGTCGCCGTGGCTCGTTAGATCTCCTGGTTGAGACGAGGTTTCCAGAATGGCCGGAACAGTTCGATCTTGGGGCAGCGGTTCATGACAACCTGGAGGCCGTGACTTTCAGCTAGGCGAGCAGCTTCGTCATTACGCACGCCGATCTGTCCCCAAAGCACTTTTGCGCCTATTTCAACTGCATCTCGTGCGACGCCGAGCAGAGCGTCTGACGAGCGAAACACTTCGACCATGTTGACGGGCCGACCGATCGCTTGCAGTGACTCGTATACTTTCAGGCCGCGGATTTCGTTGCCGGCTTCCTTGGGGTTGACCGGGATCATGTCGTAGCCGGTTTCATGGAGCACGCGCAGGACGCCGTAGCTGAATTTTGTTGGATCAGGTGAGGCGCCGACCATGGCGATGGTCTTTACGGACTTCAGAATGCCGGCGAGATATTCAGAAGTGTAGGGCTCGTCGTGGTTCATGAATGCGGATTCAGTGGTCATGAATTTGTCTCCTGGTTGATGGGAGATGGTGTGGCGATATCTGGTTTCAGCTCGTCAGACCTGAGGGGGCTGGCGAACGGATTGCGGTAGAGTTTGTCGTGGCTGTCGACGCCGACATCGAGTGTGCAGTCGGATAGTGGGCGGGCGACGCACAGCAGAATGTAGCCATCGTTCAGCTGGCGATTGTTGAGCGCTGTCGCAGCGGCCTGGTTGATTTCTCCTGATAGCAGTTTACCCGCACACGATATGCAGCCGCCGTATTTGCAGCCGTAAGGCAACGATACGCCTTGTTCTTCGAGCGAGTTGAGCAGCGGTCGACGGCGGTCGACTGTGAACTGCTCGTTGCCGCGGTTGGCAACTGTGATCGTGACCGTATCGGTATCCATCTTAGATCCAGATATCTGATGTGCAGTCGCCGCCTGGGTATCGGGTTTCATGGCAACGCGCAGGCCCATGTGGTTCTTTGCCGAAATCAACGAAGAAGTCTTTGTCGATTTCCATGCCGCCGTTTTCAGGGTCACAATTGACCATCACCATGCAGCCGCCATTTTCTCGAATCTCTGGGTAGAACTGATTGTCCCAAGTGGAGAACAGCGAGGTGGTGACATAGAGGCGTTTGCCGTCGAGCGAGAGCTGGATCATCTGCGGCCCACCGGTGACCTTACGACCGTTGACTTCCGGCGCTTTGCCAAGCAGGCCACCCATCCAGACCTGGCCGGTGAACTTTGGATTGGACGGATCAGTGATGTCGTACTGGCGGATGTCGCCGTGCAGCCAATTGCAGAAATAGAGATAGCGATCATCCATCGAAAGCAAAATGACGCTGATCAGGCCAGGTATCGGGATTGGCCAGTTGGGGTGAGGCTGGTTCTCGACGTCGATGATTTTTTCCCAGAACCACTCGCCGTCATCTTTTTTGTACCAGTGGATGATGTTTGACGAGAGGGCTGCGCCAACGAAGCCATGGCTCGAATCTGGATCGTGGTGGAAGCGCACTTCGAGTGGTACGAGGCCGTCTTCGCCAAGATAGAATGTTTTGTCGACCTTTTTTTCTTTGAAGTCCCAGAAATGCAGTTCGCGTCCGTATTTGAGATGGCCGACTTCTTCGAGATCGAAGCCTGGCATGAAGGTGTTGGGGGCCGCCCATTCGGATGACACCATGACGTTGTGACGGGGCTGGTACCAAAAATCGTAGTTGAACTTCATGCCGCCGAGATCATTTTCCCAGCGACCGACGATTTCGAAATCCTTGTTGAGGTGCAGGAAACCGCCGGGGGCTTCCCCTTTGGCATTGCCTAGCATGGAGATGATGATGTCGGAGCCGAGACAATGGATGGTGTGTGGCGCGGAAAGGTCCGTCTTGGCTTTGATCTCGTCGCCGTTGATGACTTTATGCAGCGTTGGATTTTTTGGATCGGTGGCGCAGTCGATGATGTGAAGGTTGGATGAGCGGACGCCCGGTACAATCAGGTAACGGCGCTCCATGTTGGCGTCATCGAAGCAGGATGAGCACGCATTCCAGCCCATGTGGTGGAGTTCATCGCCAATGCCGGGCATTTCCAGGCGACTGATGACCTGGCTGTAAGTCGGGCTGTCAGGATCGGCATCGATGGTTGCGAGGTAGTCCGGCTTCTGGATGCCGGTGCCGATGTACAAGGCGACCGTGTAGAGCAGCTTTTCGCGCGGGGCCTTCATCGCTTCGGCGGGAGATGCGTATCCAGGCCCGCAGCAACTGGTGAGGTCGTCGTTCATTGGGTGCGCTCCGCTCTTGCTGTATTGATCGCAGGCTGTCTTGCTTGGAGTTTTAAACTGTGAGACAAACGTCTGTAAAGTGAGAAAATGAAATGCATCTCGATCGACTGATAGTGGTTCTGGAAACTGTTGCCGTGGCTGGCCGCCCGATTACGGCGATGGAACTGCAGCAATCGACGGGTTTGCCACGGCCAACCTGTTATCGATTGCTGCAAACGTTGGCTGAGCATCGCTTGCTCGATGAGCCGGGAGAGGGCGGCCGTTATCTGATTGGTGAGCGGTTGGTTCGGATTGCACTGTTGGGGCAATCCGATGCCGATATTCGACAGGCAGCGGCGCCAGCATTGAAGGAAGCTTCGATTGATCTTGGGGAAGCGGTGTTTTTGTCTCGCTTCCGAGATAAAGGCGTTGAGATTGTTCAAGTCGAGACGCCGGCTGATCCGGTGCGATCGTATGTGCATCCAGGACTTGGATTTCGGCCGATGCATGCGTGCTCGTGCTCGAAGGCGATCGCAGCATTTGCGGAAGATGATTTCCGCGAGGAGATTCTATCTGGCGCGATGCGGGCCTACACCGATCATACGATGACAACGCCGGAAGAGTTGCGAACTGAGTTCGCCGACATTCATGCGCGGGGCTACGCTGAGTGCGTCGAAGAGATCGAAATGGGTGTTTCCAGTGTGGCGGCTCCGGTTCGCATTGGCAATGTTGGTGTGATTTACAGCGTTGGTGCGACGGGGCCGCTGCGTCGTTTCACGAAAGCAAAGCGTGCCGTGATCGGGGCCAGAATGCAGGTGCTCGCAACAAAGGTGAGCGGCGCCATACAACTTTATGGCGCCGACCAACGTTGAACGCTCAGCCTTTACGTAGAGATGCGTTCGGCGATCGAGATGATGCGCTCCATGTCGCGCAGGACAGGTTTCTCGATAAGTTTGCCGTCAATGACAACGAGGCCGGTGTCGGCTGCCGCGAATTCTTTCAGGATGCGACGAGCGTGGGCGATCGTCGCTTCGTCGGGGGTGAAGACATCATTGAGGATGGCGATCTGTTTCGGATGGATCGAGCCTTTACCGGAAAAGCCCAGGTCGCGAACGAGTTCGGCTTCAACGCGCATGCCGTCAGGATCTTCGAGGTCGAGATAAGGTACGTCAATGACATCGAGACCGGCGCCGGCTGCTGCGTGCGCGATGCGTGAGCGGGCGTAGAGCAATGGCTGGAATGCGTTCTTGCAGCGAAGCTCGGCTGCCATGTCGACGCCTCCAAAGAACAGTGCATCGATTCGGCTGCTTGACTTAGCGATGTCGTAGACGGCTTCAAGCCCCGCGTTGGTTTCAATGATGACATGTAGGCGGGTGGCGTGACCGCGCTCGTTCAGGAGGTCATCGAGCCAGACGACTTCGTCAGGCGTTTTGACTTTTGGCAGCATAAGCGCCGGTGGGGGAGTGTCGGTTGCGAGAACGGCTTGAACATCGGCGAGGCCGAACGTATCTCGTAAGCAGTTGATGCGGACGATGCGCTCGACGCCATCGTCAGCCTGAGGTCTTTCGAACAGCGCGAGTGCGTGGCGGCGGGCTTCGTCTTTGTCTTTTGGTGCAATGCCGTCTTCGAGCTCAACGCAGACAATATCGGTGCCGCAGGCGAGGGCTTTCGGGAACATGTCGGGCTTGAGGCCGGGCGAAAAGATGAAGCTGCGGCGCGGGCGGACGATGCGTTCGGCGGTCATGGAGAGGGTCCTTGGTGTCGTAAGTTATATTTCGGCGTGGGATACTGACAGTGTTCTAGCACTCGTCTGGACTGTGGTCGTGCTTGTTTGTGATCGGCGCAACGATGATGATTTTTTGGCTGTGAGGCTGGCGCTTTGATTTGGCGCTGCCGCTTACCCCAACCCTCTCCCCGTTCGTGCGAAAAGCACGAGCGGGGAGAGGGAGTCCTGCTGCGATTTTAGGCAAAGCCTCGCCTAACTTAAAAGCGGTGTTCCCTCTCCCCGTTTTTCACGGGGAGAAGGTGAGGGGCAGCGACTGGGTGCGAACGTTGCGTCTCGGTGTGGAAGCCTTTTGGGCCTGCGCCATCGCCTACATCATGCCGCCTGAGGGCACGGGTTTGTCTTCGCCGGCCATGTTTTCACCGGCTTGAGCGGCGTAGATCGAGGTATAGCCGCCAGACCAATCAGGAGGGACCTGGCAGGGGCGTGGGTCGTGGGCGGCCCATTTGACCATTTCGCCGCGTACAACTTCATAGGTGTGTGATGATGGGTCGGGATGCGGTGTGTAGGGCTTGGCGTCTGCCGAGGTGTAGCAATTTAGCAGAAGCGGGCGCGGCACGGGGGATTTGCTTGACGGCGAATAATGCAGTGCGCGCGCGTTGTGGATTGTGACGGAGCCAGCTGGACCGGTCAGGTAATCAACCTGGCTCATGTCGACGGTGGCAGCGTCGTCATCGCTCAACATGCCAGTCCAGTTGCCGTTCGAATCATATTGATCAAACAGTGGCTCGTTGTGTGAGCCGCGCTTGACGGCGAGGGGGCCGTTTTCCATGTCGGTGTCGGCGAGATAAGTGCCGATGGTGAAGACGTTGTAGTTGGTGTGCGGGAAGAACTGGATGTCCTGGTGCCACTTAACGGTGTCGCTTTCGTCGAACCATTTGAAGTTGAGCTTCGAGTGATGGAAGACGACATTGGGACCAGCGAGGTCAGCTGCGACATCAGCTAGAAAACCTTTGGCGAAATTCCAGTAGGTTTCGTGGCGATCGTCAGGGCGTTTGAGGCGACGCAGTATAGGCGCCTCGGCTGTGTGACCGGGGCCGATGTCGAATATTTTGCCGGCGGTTGTTTCCTGGCGGCTTTGGTCGACGAAGTCGTTGGTGACGGCTTGCAGGCCCGACAAGATATCTTTGGGGACCAGACTTTCGGCGCCGACAAAGCCGTGTTCGAAGTAGTGTTCGCGCTGGGATTGTGTGAGTACGCGGGCGGGATGTGATAGAATTTCTTCAGGCGTCATGATGACGAACTCCTATATTGAGCGGCCTTCTGCCGCGAGCATTTTATTCAAGATTTGGCGGACGCGCACGCCGGCGCCGTCTGCGCCGAGGGTCACTTCCAGATAGTCCATGCCGCGAGGGTCTTGGCTAATCTGTGCTTGGATCTTTTCGAGGAGATGCTTGTCTTCGTCAAACGCGGCGATGACCCCGGCCTTTGTCTTTTCGGCAACATCGTGTGACAAGCCCGGAACATCGAAGGCTGCACCCCAAAAATAGTGGGCGCGGCCACGTTGAGCTGGCGTCACGATATGGCAGCCTCGCATTACGAAGTCTGACCTGCGATCCGGTTCTGGTGCAGGATCGTGCACGTTCCAATCCGAAAATGAGATCGCGAGCGTTGGCATTCGACCAATCTGCTTGCGCTTGATCGGCTTATCTTCTGGCAACCCCATGCCCGCGCAAAATAGCGGAGAGAGCGGTGCCAGATCGAACTCCTGCTCATAGCAGACTGTCTCTCCATCCATGTAGATTTCCGGAGGAGTGACCCAGTCGTCTTGCTTGAAGGTGTTCTTGTGCAGGAATGCGATATGGGTCAAGTCCAGAACGTTTTCGCGGATCAAGACCCAGTTTGCGTCAACCTGATAGTAACCAGAGAGAAAGCTCCAACCTGGGTCGGTTTGATAGTGCACATCGGGCGGATCGCAGTTGATCGCCTCAGGGTCGCCCATCCAGATCCAGACAAATGCGCCTGCCTCGCGTACGGGATAGGAGGGAATCTGCGCCGTGTCCGGTGTCATGTTTTGAGTCGGCGCTTTGGTGCAGTTGCCGGCGGTATCGAACTCCATGCCGTGATACGGACAGACGATCTTGCTGCCGTCTACGTGGCCCTCTGAGAGCGGCGCCCAACGATGAGGACAGCGATCGTAGAGCGCGGCAGGTGTGCCGTCGGCTAGTCGGTAGAGCACGACTGGTGTTTCTAGCAGCCATCTGGCCAGCGGCTTTTCGGTGATCTCATCGCGATGGGCGGCCACCCACCACATGTTGCGCGGGTAATTGTCCTGCAGCATCCCGTTGGAAATGCGCTGTCCATTGCGCGGGGAGATGACATCATGCACGTTCATGCCTTGTCCTCTTTGGCGAGCGCTGCTTTGAGTTTTTCGGCTTCTTCGGGTTTCATTTTGTAGGAGTGATCAGCGTCCGGGAAGCTGCCGGAGCGGACATCTTCGGCGTAGGCTTTGAATGCGTTGACGGCGACGTCGACGACGTTGCCGTAGCGCTTGGCGAATTTTGGTTTGAAGCTGTCGAAGGCACCGATCAGGTCGTAGCCGTTGAGTAGTTGACAGGTGCCGGCTGCGCCCGCGCCAATTGAAAATGTGAATATTGAGACGGCGTCGTTGACGGCTTTGCCGACTTCGTAGGGCATTGCTTCGATCTCGATGCCGATGGCGCCGGCTTCTTCGATGGCTTTGGCGTTGTCGATAATTGTGAGGGCGGCGTCTGCGGTGCGGCCCTGCATTTTGAAGCCGCCGTAACGGTGGACGAAATGTGGACACAAGCCGACGTGGCTCATGATGGGCACGCCGGCATCGGCGACGGCTTTGATGATGTCGAACATTTCGCGACCGCCTTGTAGCTTCAAGGCATCGGCGCCGCTTTCCTTCATCATGCGCACGGCGTTGGTGACGGCGATTTCTTTGGTGGCATAAGAGCCGTAAGGCATGGCGGTCAGCGTGAATGTATTGGGGGCGCCGCGGCGGACCGCCTTGGTGTGCTCGATCATTTGGTCAACGGTGATGGCAAGCGTGTTTTCGTGGCCATAGAGCGTCATGCCAAGGCTGTCGCCAACGCCGATGATGTCGACCTCGGCGCGCTCGGCCCAGGCGGCACTTAAGACCTCGCCAACAGCAACCATGACGAGACGCTCGCCTGATGCTTTCTTCTGGGCGAGATCCGGGATGGTGAGTTTCCTACGGGCCTCGGACATAGAGCTCAGATCCTTAGAAGTTTAGCAGCGTAACATTGTTGAATATTATTGTTCCATTTGGAACAATGTTGCAAAATGATTTCTGGTTGGCAAGTGAAATAATGCAGCGCTTTGTGCGCGAAAGGCTGGGTCGCGAATGTCTGACGACACGGAGACTTCTGACGATACTGGGACAGGGCGCGATCTAATGGCGATCTTTGAGCGCAATGAAATGCCGGATACGTTTCGGATCTCGTTTCTTGCGAACTCGTTGGTGCTACCGGTCTACGACGAAATCAAGCGCGAGTATGATCTCAGCCGTGGCGAATATTTGCTGTTGTTCTGCTTATCGAACATGACTGAGCTGACGGCGCAGGATGTTGCCCAAATGACCGGTCGTCCGCGCAACTCAATTTCGCGAGCAGTGCATAGGATGCTGCGTGATGGCTATCTAACGCGCTCGCCAGACTCGGAAGATGGTCGGCAGGTGTTGTTGCGGATTACGCCGGCGGGGCAAAAACTGCACAAACAAATCGTGCCTAAGTTTGCGGAGCGCCAAGGTGCGTTGCTTGGAGCGTTGACAGGCGACGAGCGTCAGAAACTTGATCAGTTACTGAGTAAGCTGGTGTTGGCGACGACGCTCTAGAACCGTCGCAGTAGGCGTTCGAGGTACTGCAGTTCGAGTTCCGGGCGGTAGCGTTCACCGAGACGGCGGCGCAACTCGTTTAGGATCTCGCGCGCGGCTTGGGCATCGATCTCGTCTGGCAGCTTGACGCTGGTGCCAAGGTCCGGACCTTCGGTGCGTTGTGGACGGCCCAGTGGATCGAGTGGCGCATTCTGTGAACGGCCGAAGCGCGACGGCATCTGGCGCATCATCTGCTCAGCCATCGATTGTGTGCCTTGGCGGAGCTGCTCCAGCGCGCGGGACTGCTCACGGGTGGCTTCGCCGAGGTTGCCTTCGCGAAGTGCGCGTTCGGCACTTTCCATTGAGCGCTGGGCGCTGCCGAGCTGACTTGGGGCTTGCATGCCGAATTGTTGCAGACCGCGACGCAGACGGCCGAGGCGTTGACCGAGCTGGTCTTGGCGTTCACCGAGCGCGCCAGGCGTTCGGCCCTGGCCTTGTTGTTGACCGTCGCGGCCACGACCGGCCTGACCTTGCTGCTGCCCGTTCTGGCCGCGTTGCCCTTGTTGGCCTTGACCCTGTCGTTGACCTTGGCCTTGTCCACGCTGGCCTTGTTGTTGGCCGCGTCTCCCTTTTTGGCCCTGCTGTCTGCGGGAGCCGTGGGTGTCGTCCATCAGGCGTTGCTGCTTGCCAATCAGGTCACCGAACTGATTGAGCATCTTCATCATTTTTTGGCCGCGACCGTTTTGTTGCTGCTGTTGCTGGCCGCGTGCCATGCGGCCTGACTGCAGACGATCCAGTAGATCACGAAGCTGGCTCAACATCTCTTGGGCCTGCTGCTTGGAGCCTTGCTTTGCCATCTGCTCAAGCTGCTTCAGCATGCGATCAAGATCGCGCGGGCGCATGAATTGGTTTTGGTTCTGTTGGCCCTGCTGTTGCTGCTGCGGGTTTTGCTGAGCCTGGCGTTGGAGCTGTTTCAGGAACTCGTTCATGGCCTGACGAAGTTGCTGCATCAGTTTCGAGATTTCCTTGTTGGAGGCGCCGCGTTCGAGAGCTTTGGCGAGTTTCTCCTGGAGTTCGCGCAGGCGCTGTTCGGCAGCCGACAGTCCGCCGCCGTTCTCGATGCGCAGAGCGATATGCCAGAGTTGATCAATGGCGCCGGCAATGACCTTGCGTGATTTGCCGCGACCCAAACGATGGTAGACGCTGCGCAGACCAAGGTAGACGGCCTTGTCTTTGATGAAATGCTTTGGCGCAATGGTCAGGGCTGCGATTGCTTTTCTGACGGTTGGCCGGTAGCGCGGATCAAACACGAGTTTGCGGCGCTGCTCGATAACGGCCTTGGCGAACGGGTTAAAGAACAGGCGCTCAGGCAGCGTGATTTCTTTGGTTTTGCTTTTGCCAACGTTGCCAGCGTGATCCTTGGCAATGAGCGTCATGCGAACCGGGAAGCCGGCCCACGGATGCGAGCCGATGTCGTGGAAACTCCAGGTCTCCGGCTTCTTGGCGCGACGGGCCGGAATGCGAAGCGTGATCTTTGGTGGGCGCGTCAGCGGTGGACGTGGGCCAACGAGTACTTCGGTGCGGGCCCAACTTGTCTTGGGGTCGCCTGGATCAAGCGGTAGCCGTTCGAGATGGGCTTCGGCAGAAGCGATGCCGTAATCGTCTTCGATTTTATAGCGCAGCTTCATCGCGCCGCGCCGGGTTTTTTCGAGCGGCTTCGTCATCGCGATGGTGGGGGCGTAGTCCGGAATGATGTTGAAGGCCCATCGCGAGAGTTGTTGCTTGCCGGTTTTCAGGCGGGCGCCGGTAATTCTTGGGTCGAGTTTGGTGCGGATCTCGATGATTGAGCCGTCGCCGCCGTCGGGCTTGCCGCCTTTGATGGTCTCGATGACTTTGTCATTCGGATCGGTCAGCTCGAGACGGAACTTTGCTTTCTCGGCGCCGCCGATACGGACGATGACGGTGCTCTTGTCGGGGACTTGAATGATATCGGGCGGCGCGCTGTCGGCGGCCTTGCTTGAGCCTGGCCGGTTGTTGCGTCCGTCGGCCAGCAGGATCGGCGGGCGAGCAGTGTATTGTGGTGGCGTCACCCAGGCATCAAGGCGTGCGCCGGCAGCGGGCGACAAGGACGCGAAGCGGAAGGCGGATTGCAGGCGGTCGTAAGCGTTGTCGCCGACCAGGGCGAGCATCATGGCGACGACGCCGATGCCGAGGACGCGAAGTGCCATCGGGTCGCGCTTCGGCATGTCAGCATGGGGAATTGCGACTTCCAGGCCGTCGAGGCGCGTACGGAGACGTTGCTTGTGTGCCGCCCAGATTGCTGCCGTGGTGCTATCGGCTGATGTGCCTGATAGCGTGTCTTCGTAAGCTGATGCGGGGCGATGCTGGATGCCGGAGTGGCGCTCTAGATATCGGATTGCTTCGTCTCGCCCAGGAAACGGCACGCGGAATGCGTAGATCAACGCGATGACAGCGGCGAGCGCGAAAGCGCCAAGACCGGCCCAATGGGCGGATTCCGGGATTGCGGTCCAGAGGCCCGCGAGCGTGACCAGAAGGAAGGCTGCGAAAACGCCGATTAAGCCCCAAAAGCGCGGCCAAACGCTCTCGAACCATACGGCCCAGCGGCTGGCTGTGACTTTGCGAGGGAAACGGGCTTCGCTGCGACGGTCAGCCGAGGCGGATGCATTCCGGCGGTTTTGAGGGGTTTCGGCCATGTTTGCGTGCTCGCATTGCCAGAATTATGGCTTCGGTGGCGGCCAGATGAACAGCCCGCGCGTCAAAGAGTTGTCTTCATTCAAGCGGCTGACTGTACCTCGGAACACCGCTTTGTGTCGTTTGGGGCAGATTTACACACGGAAACGCGGCGGTACAGGGGCGATTGCAGCCGAGTTGGATAGAGGTAGATGCGGCTTGCAGGGCCACTCGCAATGGCGGAGGCTGATGCTAATCCTAAGGTGTTGATTTATAATTGAAGTTTTTGAATGCAACCTGCAGCATAGGAGCACTTGGTCTACGATTTAGCCAGCAAACACGATCAAGTGAACCAGGGTGGGATTTTATCCAATGAAATCAGCTCATCGTAAGTCGTTCTAGGGCGGACGACGGCGAACTGGTCGCCGTTGACCAGCACTTCGGGAATGAGGAGGCGGGTATTGTAGGTGGAGGCCATGACGGCACCGTATGCGCCCGCCGACATGAAGGCGATCAATTCGTCGGGTTCAAGCAGCGGTAACGGCTGGTTCTGACCGAGATAGTCGCCGGATTCACAAACCGGTCCGACAAGATCTTGCACCACGCGGTCGGCTGACTTCGGTCGCTCTATGACGGGCCATACATCGTGATGGGCATCATACAGTGTTGGGCGGATTAGGTCGTTCATGGCCGCGTCGATGATCGTGAAGTGCTTGTTTTCGGTCGGCTTTGTGTAGATGACGCTTGAGACGAGGATGCCGGCGTTGGCTGCAATCATGCGGCCGGGCTCCATGACGAATTTCAGGCCGAGGTCGCCAAGTGTGTCGCGGACAACCTTGGCGTATTCATCTGGATGCGGCGGGATGTCGTTGGTGCCGCGATACGGCACGCCGAGACCGCCGCCGATGTCGAGATGTGAAATGTTGTGGCCGCGCGTGCGCAGCTCCTGGTAGAACTCACGCATGCGCGCGAAAGCGAGACGGAATGGCTCCAGTTCCGTGATCTGGCTACCGATATGCATATGAATGCCGGTGACGTCGATGCCGGGCAGGTTGGCGGCTTCATCGTAAAGCGCCAAGGCTTGTGAATAGGGCACGCCGAATTTGTTCTCGGACTTGCCGGTGGAGATTTTGGCGTGGGTTTTTGCGTCGACGTCCGGATTGACGCGAATGGCGATGCGGGCTGTCTTGCCGAGACCGGAGGCGACTTCGCTAAGGGCGTTGAGTTCGGCTGCGCTTTCGACATTGAAGCCGAGGATGTCCTCGTTGATGGCGTAGGCCATTTCATCGCGGGTTTTGCCGACACCGGCGAAGATGATCTTGTTTGGCGGCACGCCTGCTGCGCGGGCACGACGGAGTTCGCCCTCGGAGACGACATCCATGCCAGTGCCGAGGGCTGCCATGGTCTTCAGCACCGCCTGGTTTGAATTGGCTTTGACGGCATAGCAGATCAGGTGATCGGAGCCGTCAAAAGCTTGGCTGAGGACTTCGACATGGCGCGTGAAGGTGGCGGTTGAATAGCAATAGAATGGTGTGCCGACGGCTTCTGCGATGGTTGGAATGCTGACGGATTCAGCGTGAAGGATGCCATCGGTATAGTGGAAGTGGTGCATGGGTGATCATATTTCGGGACCCACGGACTCTGGCTCCGTCAGCCTAAGGCGTTGATGTGCCGAGTGGTTTTCCGCTGAGACAGAGTGCGCGGAAGCTCGCTTGGGTTCCCGCCTGGACTACCCACTGGGCGAGAATGACGGAGCGGGTGTGGCAGCTTCGTCAGTAAGCGATGTTAGCGCAGGAGACCGTCAAGAATAAAGGATTTGTGCGGTTTGGCAGCGGCACCAGCTGGTTTGCCCTGGCCGGACTCTGCTTGTGCCGTCTGCGCTTGCTCAGCTTTGGCTCCTGGCGGCAGCTCCAACGGGCCACGCACACCGCAGCCGGCAAGGCCGATGGCCAGTACCGAGCAACACACCAATATTCTTACAGCGCTGTTCATTGCGTTCGCCTAGAAACAAGTACTGCGCAGCACCCGACAGAGTCCTACGATGGATCATCTTTAACCCGCCAGACCTTCTTTTTCCAACCGTTTGATCCATTGGCGAGCCATTTTGCGGACATTCTGTGGCGCGGTTCCACCATGACTGGTGCGGCTGGCAACGGATTTATCGACGCTCAGCACCGAAAACACGGCTTTTGTGATGCGTGGCTCGACTTTTTGCAAGTCTTCCAGATCGAGCTCTTCAAGGTTGACATTGCGGCGTTCGGCCTCGGCAACGATGGTTCCGGTGACATGATGGGCGTCGCGGAAGGGCAGGCCAAGCTCGCGTACCAGCCAATCGGCCAGGTCCGTTGCAGTGGAAAAGCCGGCGCCGGCTGCGGCGTGCATGCGCTCTTTGTTGGGCTCAAGATCCTTGACCATGCCGGCCATGGCCGAAAGGGCAGTTGCGAAGCTATCTAGTGCATCGAAGGTGACCTCTTTGTCTTCCTGCATGTCCTTTGAGTAGGCAAGCGGAAGCCCCTTCATGACGAGCAGTAGGCTCGTGAAGGCGCCGGCAACGCGGCCGACACGGGCGCGAACAAGCTCTGCTGCGTCTGGATTGCGTTTTTGAGGCATGATTGAGGAGCCCGTGGTCCAGGCGTCAGACAGGCGAATGAAGCCGAACTGCGGTGTGCTCCAGATGACGATTTCCTCGGCGAAACGCGACAGGTGCATGGCGCAGAGACTGGCGGCGCTGAGCGTTTCGAGGACGAAATCACGGTCTGAAACGCTGTCGAGAGAGTTTGCTGTCGGGCGATCGAAGTCGAGTGCGGCAGCGGTGGCTTTGCGATCGATCGGAAATGACGTTCCGGCGAGTGCAGCTGCGCCGAGTGGGCATTCGTTAAGGCGTTTGCGGGCGTCTTGGAAGCGGCTGCGGTCGCGCGCGAGCATTTCAACGTAGGCCAGGAGGTGATGGCCGAACGTGACCGGCTGGGCTGGCTGCAGGTGCGTGAAGCCTGGCATCACGGTAGCGGCGTTGGCCTCGGCTTTGCGGGCGAGTTCGAGCTGCAGTTCGCCAAGGGTGGCAAGGAAGCCGTCAATCGTGTCGCGGATGTAGAGGCGGAAATCGGTTGCGACTTGGTCATTGCGCGAGCGGGCGGTGTGGAGGCGGCCGGCTGGTTCGCCGATGGTTTCGCGGAGGCGGCTTTCGACGTTCATATGGACGTCTTCAAGGGCCGTCGACCATTCGAAACGGTCCTCAGTGACTTCGGCGCGGATGCCTTCAAGACCCTTGATGATGCTCTTGACGTCCGCCTTGGAAATGATGCCCTGTTCGCCAAGCATGCGGGCGTGGGCGATCGAACCGGCAATATCCTGGGGTGCAAGGCGCTTGTCGTAGGCGACAGAGGCATTTATTTCTTCCATGATCTCCGAAGGAGACGATGTGAAGCGACCACCCCACATCTTGTTGGCGCTTTCTTTCGACATATATCTATAAGTCCAATGTTTGGGCAGGCCGAGAAACGTGCTGTTTGTATGGCCCAGCGTACGGTTTTTTCACGAAGAGCAATCGGAGCGCGGACTGTCAGATGAGCGGTGAGAGCAAGAAGAACAAGTCTGCGGTGCCGATAATCGTGGGGGTTTGTGCCGCGATTGGCTTTGGCGCGGTATACGCGATGGTTGGTGGCGGTGACAACAGCGCCAAACAGCCGACAGCGGAAAATAGCGTAACGCCGGCGACAGCTGCGGCGAAACCTGCTGCATCGGGGCTTAAGAACGAAGCGAGCGTGACGCCGGTTCAGGTTGCAGGGCAGGCGGCATCAGGCAAGGCTGGGCTGCGCGGTGCTGACGGTAAATTGCTTAATCGCGGCGCGATGACGACGTTCGTGTTTAAGAAAACGCCAATGAAAATTTCTAAGCCGCCCGCATTCAACGGGCCGGATGGCAAGTCGATGACGCTCTCGGATTTGAAGGGCAAGGTCGTGCTGCTCAACCTGTGGGCGACCTGGTGCGCGCCATGTCGCAAAGAAATGCCGCATCTCAATCAGCTGCAGGAAGAGCTTGGAAGTGATCAGTTCGAGGTCGTCGCCGTCAGTGTTGACCGCGGCAGTGCCGAGAAATCGAAGAAGTTCCTTGCCAAGGTGGGGGCGACGGCGCTGCGATTCTATCATGACCCAACGGCGCAGGCTAGCTTTTCGCTGATGGCGATTGGGATGCCGACGACGCTGCTGTTTGACCGCGATGGGCGCGAGATCGGGCGGCTGGTCGGGCCGGCAGAATGGCACTCCAAGGATGCTCAAGATCTGATCAAAGCGGCGCTGGCTGCGGGTTGAACGAGGTGTTGTCCTGAAACACATTTCGGTTTTAAGGCGCATTGTGAATCCGTTAGAACCGACATGCTGTAACTGGCCGCAATTGACAGTTCCGGGCCGGCGAGCGACAAAGCGAGCCAATAGAACACGCATATAATTTTGGGGATCAAGGATGTCTGACACACAACTGGAAGCTGTCATCGAGAAGGCCTGGGAGGCGCGCGAGGAAATTTCTGCTGCGACAACCGGTGAGATGCGTGATGCGGTCGAGCAGTCGCTTAATATGCTGGACAGCGGCAGCGCCCGGGTTGCTGAAAAGAAGGATGGTGAGTGGATCATCAATCAGTGGCTGAAGAAGGCCGTGCTGCTGTCGTTCCGGCTCAACAATATGGGGCCGATCAAAGGCGGGCCTGGTGACTCGGCGTGGTGGGACAAGGTTCCCTCTAAGTTTGATGGCTGGGGCGAGAAGGAATTCTCTGAGGCTGGTTTCCGGGCCGTGCCAAGCTGTGTTGTGCGCCGTTCGGCCTATATTGCGCCAAATGTTGTGCTGATGCCGTCGTTTGTGAACCTTGGCGCCTATGTTGATAGCGGCACGATGATCGACACCTGGGCGACTGTTGGCAGCTGTGCACAGATTGGCAAGAACTGCCATATTTCAGGTGGCGCCGGTATCGCGGGTGTGTTGGAGCCGATGCAGGCCAATCCAGTGATAATTGAAGACAACTGCTTTGTTGGCGCGCGCTCGGAAGTCGCTGAAGGCGTCATCATGGGTGAAGGATCGGTGCTATCGATGGGCGTCTTTATCGGCGCTTCGACCAAGGTTGTTAATCGCCAGACGGGTGAAATCCACGTCGGCAAGATTCCACCTTACTCGGTGATCGTGCCGGGGACGATGCCATCGAGCAATCTGCCTGGCGAGAATTTTGGGCCGAGCCTCTATTGCGCGGTGATCGTGAAGACGGTCGATGCCCAAACGCGTTCTAAGACCAGCATCAATGAGCTGCTGCGGGACTAGGGTTCCTCTTGGTTCTGTGACCGGGGATTTGGAAGACAGGCTCATCCGAGAAACCTTCGAAATTGCCGGTTAGTAGGATCGCCGTTATGTCGTATCGCACATTGGATCCAGATCGGATTGTCGAGACGCTTGAGCAACTTAACGCCCGGATCGAAGAGCGGTTTCCGGGCGCTGGGTTAGGCCATGTTTGTAGGCTCCTCGACGAATTGAGTGGGTGGGTCAGGTGTTTTTGGGTGGTCGGTTTGCTGCTTAATCCTGTTGGCAGAGCATTCCCCGTCGATGTGACGGGCGGCGGTCAAGGACGCGCTCTATAGCGCGCCCGCGAGGGCTTG
>CAJQQK010000230.1 GCA_905480435.1 uncultured Hyphomicrobiaceae bacterium
AGACGTGGCGCCGATTGAAAGGAAGAAACCACTTGCCCAAAATCATCGAGGGCGTCAAATTCTCTGACGGCATCGAAGTGACTGAGCCGACACGAAACGCCGCCTGATCAGCCCGTCACCCAAATTGCGGCATAGCTCCCATCAACCATTCGCAATCGTCTGCGAAATGGGACAAGATGGCGTCGACATCCTGTTGGTTAAAACCATCCTGAATTTCGTCAAGCAGTTCGATTGTAACTTTTCGTGTCATGAGATCTCCGTCCTCTGATTACAGCATGTTGCGTTTTAACGGATTCACAATGAGCCTTAAAACGCGACATGCTTTAAATACGTCAGCGCTCCCAATTATAGTCGCGCTTTGCAGCATCCTCCGATACATACCCGTCAGCAAGGTCAGCTGCGATGGCATCAGGTTTGCGTTCCGCCGGCCTGCCATAACCCGCCCCGCCGGCACACTGGATCGCAAAGACATCGCCTTGGCTGAGCTCCCGGGTCTTCTTTGGATGTACCGTTTCTCCATTGATAGCGACGCTGGCGGGAGCCCCGTTGAACCCGCCATTAATTCCAATGGTTGGATGCTCGGTGCGGTCCATCCGGGCTGCGAATGTCATCGTTTCCGGCGATGTTGATTTCACCGCCAGAGCATGGCCCAGTCCGCCTCGGAATGTGCCCGGTCCACCACTGTCAGTTGCCAGTTCTTTATATAAAAACGTAAGTGGCTTTTCGTTCTCGGTGACTTCCACTGGCACGCCGGAAATGTTGGCCGGAAACCCAAGTGACGATACGCCGTCCATCGTTGGGCGCGCACCAAGGCCACCATTTGCAAACAGAATATCGACGAAGCGTCGTCCACTATTGCCTTTGCCCATGAACGCGCTGAGATGTGGTGGTGCGCCGGTTTCGGCAATCGCCTTGTCAGGCAGCGCTTGGCCGAGTGTGCGGATCACGAGGCTTGGCAGATACATGGCAACCAGAGCTCGGCCACCAAGTGCCGCTGGAAAGTTCGCGTTGATAACGGTGCCTTCGGGCACGGTGTAGTCGATCCGCTTCAGGGTTGCACCGTTGACAGGCGAGGCCGGTCGCGCTGTGCAGATGCACCCAAACGCGGCTTCGGCAAACGACCAGCGTTTCGTTGTATTAATCCCGTAGGCGTCTTGTGGTGACGAGCCCGTGCAATCGATGTGGATACGATCACCGTCGACCGTGATTTTACAGCAAAGCTTGAGCGGCTTTTCAAAGCCATCGGTTTCCACCTCATCGCTGTAGACACCGTCAGGTATTGCTTCGATCGCTTGTGCCATAACCTGATCTGAGCGTGTCCAAACCTCCTCGAAAAGCGCATCGAGATCATCTCGGCCGACCGAGTCCATAAATGCCTGTAGGCGACGCTCTGTAATCGTATTGGCGGCCAACTGTGCTTCCAGATCACCAACGACGATATCGGGAACCCGCACATTCATGCGAATGATCCGAAACAGATCCTCGTTCGGTTTGCCGGCTTGATACAGCTTGATGACTGGCAGACGAAACCCTTCTTCGAATATTTCTTTTGAATCTGCTGAAAGCAGCCGCCCACCAACATCGGGCGAATGCGAGACGCTCATAGCATAGGCAACGATGCGGCCCTTGCGAAATATCGGTGTCATGAAAAACACGTCATTGATCTGGCTGGCACCAATCCAAGGATCGGTAGTGATCAAACTATCGCCGGGCTCCAATTTCTCAGGTGGGAATTCCGCGAGAAAGTCATGCAACGCAAAGGACATGCATCCGGTGAACTGCGGCAGCCCGTGACGGCCTTGGGCGATCATTTGGCCCTTCGCATCGAACAACGCGCAGCTGAAATCCCATGCGTCAGTTACGATGCGTGAAAACGCCGTGCGCAACAGCGTGGCCTGCGCTTCGTCGACAATCGTAATGAGTTTGTTCCACCACATCGTCAGCGTAACAGGATCGATACTGGTTTGGCCGCTCATAACGATACCTCGCTGATGTCCAGAACAATCATCCGTTCATTGTCGATATTCAATTTCGCTCCCGGCGGCACAATCGTGGTCGACTCGTGGTCTTCGATAATCGCCGGGCCTTTGATTTGCGCTCTGACAGGAAGTTCGCCACGCTCAAACACGCTGCAGGTCACGGCCTTCGAAGAGCCTGGGAAAAAGGCGGACCTTTCCCCCTTTGGCGTGACGTCACCTGAGCTGCTCATGCGCCCTGGCCATGCAATATCGAGCTTCGGTCGAGGCCCGGAGACATTCATGCGCCAGCTCACGGTCTCCACCGGCACCTCATCGATTTGGCGACCATAGTAGCTGCGATAGGCCGCGTAGAAGGCGTCTTCGATTTGATCGGTCTGTGTCTCATCGAACGGGTGGGCTTGCAGCGGGACCGTTACCTCGTAACGTTGGCCGTAATAACGCATGTCAGCCGATAGCGTGACGGTAACGCCTTCGCGAACGTCCGCATCGCTGAGTTGTTGCCGGCCTTGCGCTTCCAGTTCGGCGAACCGTTGGTTGACTCGGGCCCAATTTACGTGGCGCAACTCGGTCATATAGCCGAACACGAAATCGAATGACATGGGCGATGTCAGGCAGCCGAGCGCCGACAATACGCCGGCGGCAAATGGAATGCGTACCTGCGAAATACCAAGCCGGCGCGCAACATCCCACGCGTGCGCCGGCGCTGCACCACCGAAAGCAAGCAGAGCATATCGCCGTAGGTCGATGCCTTGTTCAGCGGCATAGATAGCGGCGGCGTTCGCCATATTGTCGTTGACTACTTCGAAGATGCTGGCGGCCGCGCGCGTAGCTGAAACCGACATCGGCTCGCCAACATTCTTGTCAATCGCCGCAATAGATCGGTCGCGATCCAATTGCATTTTTCCGCCCAGGAAATAGTCGGGATTGAGGTAGCCAAGTACGACGTCCGCGTCCGTCACCGTTGCAGCGCTGCCGCCTTGACTGTAACAAGCTGGCCCAGGTGACGAGCCGGCACTCTCCGGCCCGACGGATAACAATCCGAGCGTGTCAACATGCGCGATGCTGCCGCCTCCTGCGCCGATCTCAATGAGTTCAACAGCCGGCGCCTTCAATAAGAGGCCGCTGCCTTTTTGGAAACGTTTGACGCGAGCCACCTCCAACTCGGTTGCCCGAGCTGGTTCGAAATCCGTGACCAATGCAATCTTCGCAGTTGTTCCGCCCATGTCGAAGGAGAGAAGATGAGATATGTCGAGGGTGCGCGCATAATGCGCTGCAATTGAAACCCCGGCGGCTGGACCGGACTCAACCAACCTCACTGGATACTTCCGCGCGACATCGAGGCTAAGCGTGCCGGCGTTCGAGCCCATGACGAAGAAGGCGCCTGACGAACCCTTGTCTTTCAGCGCTATGTCCAGTGCGCCAAGATACTTATCGATCAATGGTTGGACGTAGGCGTTCGCAGCTGTCGTTGAAGCGCGGCCATACTCGCCAATCTCCGGCAGAACGTCTGACGAGAGTGAGATAGGAATGCCAGGTAAAACCTCTTCAACTAAGGCTCTTGCCGCCTTTTCGTTTTCCGGATTGGCGTAACTGTGTAGAAAACATATCGCGATCGCCTCTACGTCCCGCGCGTGTTCGCTGGTCAGTGCCTCATGCACGTCATTGGCGAGCAGAGGTGTCGGCACCGATCCGTCAAACAATGTCCGCTCAGTTATTCCAATGCGGCGGCGGCGTGGCACCAACGGCTCGGGAAACTGAATGAAGAGGTCATAGAGGTCGTATCGAAGTTCGGTCCGCGTCTCGAGCGCGTCCCGAAACCCTTTTGTTGTCAGCATCAGAGTGCGGGCACCCTTGCGCTCGATAATGGCATTGGTGGCCAATGTAGTGCCATGCACCAAGGTGCGGATTGCAGCTGGCACAGCGGAAGTGAGCTGCAGCATTTCATCAACAGCTGTAAGAACGGCGTTTTCGGGTTGCTCCGGCGTTGTCAGTACCTTTGCCGAATGAATTGCGTGCGTTCGTTCATCAACAACAACGACATCGGTAAATGTACCACCAATATCGACGCCGATGGCAATGTACTTATCGTCGGACACAAAACACCTCCAGAGAGTATCCCGCAAGAACGCAGATAATAAACAAACCACCAATTGAGTGAGGGAGCAATCCCGCTAGTCAGGCATCACACTGCGGAAAGCTACGAATTTATCCGCGACATCAGCAAGTGGTTATGGGTACGCTGAACGAGTTAAGCCACACGAGCGAGGCTCAAGATGATCACCGTCGCATTTGATATCGGAGGCACATTCACGGACTTCGTGTTGCACGATGCCGAGAGAAGTCGCACGCATACGTTGAAGGTGCCGACAACACCGCAGGATCCAAGCATCGCAGTGATGGGTGGGTTGGCAACGATCATTTCTGCGGCGAACGTCGAACCCGCAAGTGTTTCGACGATGCTGCATGCAACGACTGTTGCGACCAACGCGATACTGGAGCGAAAAGGGGCAGCAACCGGATTGATCACAACGCAGGGCTTTCGCGATGTCCTGATCATTGGTCGGCAAAAGAGGTACGAAACCTACGATCTCTATATCTCAAAACCAAAGCCACTCATTCCGCGTCGCTATATCACCGAAGTGACTGAGCGCATGGCGCCGGATGGATCAGTGGTGACCGATCTTGATATGGCAAGCGTTGATGCTGCCATCGATGAGATGCTCGAAACCGACCGTCAAACCATTGCCGTCGCGTTGCTGCACGCTTATGCCAACCCCGATCACGAGTGCCGCATCCGCGATCGCATCGCCGAGCGTGCGCCATCTGTATCTGTGTCGCTGTCATCCGAAGTATCGCCCAAATTCCGCGAGTACGAGCGCACCAACACAACCGTCACGAATGCGTACGTCAGACCAACCGTTGAGCGCTACACCGCCGAGCTCGAAGCTGGTTTCGAAAACGGCGGCTTCGGTCGGGAATTTCTGATTATGCAATCGAACGGAGGACTTGTTTCGCCGGAGATTGCACGAGAATTTCCAGTGCGCATCATCGAGTCAGGCCCGGCTGCTGGGATCTTGATGTGCGCCAAGGTCGGCCGCTCGGCTGGTCACGATCATATCATGACATTCGATATGGGGGGGACAACCGCCAAGCTCGGTGCCATCGACAACGGCGTTCCGGCGATCATGCCATCGCTCGAAGTTGATCTCGTTCGGCACAAGCGCGGCAGCGGTCTTCCAATCAATGTTCCAGCAATCGAAATGTTGGAGATTGGCGCTGGTGGCGGCAGTATCGCCAAAGTCGATCGCGGTTTGATCGTCGTTGGCCCGGATAGTGCTGGCGCTGACCCCGGTCCAATTTGCTATGGTCGTGGTGGGCACCAGCCGACAATCACGGATGCCAACGTTGTGCTCGGTTACATTTCACCGGATTGGTTCAATGCCCAGGGCTGTTCAACGCTAACTACATGAAGCGATAATTGAGCGGCCGTGTGATGTCGAGGACGTTGTGCCACATGGCCTGCGAGATATTGTTTTCGCCGTTGGCACGCAGGATATTGAGGGCGAAG
>CAJQQK010000231.1 GCA_905480435.1 uncultured Hyphomicrobiaceae bacterium
TACGTGTGGCTCTACAATCAGCAGCTTCCTCAATCAGCCTTGGGCAGTAAGACGCCCTTGCAGACGATGAAAGAATGGCACAAAATCAAACCAGAGCTGTTCTGGAAACAGCCAAACTACCTTCCGGGATGTGACAGCTAACGGGTTAGATAATCTGCGGTTAAGCTTATTCACAGCAGTTGAATTACTCGCAGTAGCCGCGACGCTTTCGAGGGAACATGTCGAAGTGGAAGTGATTGCGATGCGCTTCATTGGCTTCCGGACCGAGTGTCGTGCCGAAAATCCGGCAAGCGGTCTTGTGGATTGAACGCAGGAAGATTGCGCGCGGGGCTGAGGTGCCCGGCTTGGGCCCTCCAAGACGATACGGCGATTTGAACTTGTCCGCCTGAGAGGGCGGCGACCGGCGCCTGTTGCTTCCGGACGGTTGAATGGGTGGCTTGAGATTTACGCGACGCCCGACAGCACGGCGCAGCGGTCGACGCACTGGCAATGGTGGTGGAGATGAACCAACGACACGCTCGCCGAAAGCACCCGATTGTGCAGGTTGGTCGAGACTTCTGCGCCGGCGTGTTGGTCGATCGAGTGGTGCGGGGAGGCGGGCCGCGACGATGGCGCGCCGTTGACCGCCCGGTCGGCTGAGTTCTCGTACGCGGCGCTTGCCCGGGCGGTCTTCAGTTCGTCTCGAAGCGCTTCTGGCGTCGATACGAACTTCTGGGAGTGCCACTCTCGTCCGGCTCGATGACGCTCGGGAGCGTGATTGTTGTCGATTGGCCCGGGGGGGAAGGGACGATATTGGCGCAACCGTTGGTTCTGCTCGCGCGGGTTGAGGTTGTGCGGCTTTGGCGGCTGCAATCGCTTTTGTGATGTCGCGCCGCGTTAAACCCCAATCCTTGAGGACACTCACACGGCCGCCATCAGCAAGCCGAAAACCGCCGATATCGAGCGCATTGGCAAACGCATGTTCGCTCATCCGGGCCCCCTTGCGGCCATAGCGCGTGCGGCACGAATAGGAGCTCATCACGGTAACAGTGGTGACACGGGTGTCGAGATTGCGGGCCGCAGCTGGTTGCAACCCTTTGTCGATCCATCGTTTGAGGGGCACGAGCATGCCGCAGCTGATCGTCGGCGCGGGAACAAATTTGATTGGATTTTTCTTGCCAATACTGATCAGCCGAACGGGTGCGGGTGAACCGCAGCGGCTCTTCTTGATTGGTGGCAACTCGATGATTTTAGCCGACATCGACTTGAGCGCGTTCGTGCAGACCCGTCTGGCATCAGCAATTTCGCTGGCACTCCAGATGTCAGGCGGCGGTTGTTTGGCAGTCTTCGCTAGGGCGTTCCCCGGTTTGGCGTTAGATGGCGCCGGTGTCGGCAGCGGCACGATTCTCGACGGAGACTGGGCTGATGCCGTCGCTGCATATTGACAGATCATCAGCAGACCGGCAGCTAGTGCGTACAGCGTCCGACAACTGCTGACATGCCGTCGGGTCGAGCTCTTATCGTGTTGGTTTTTAATCGCTCGTGCGGTCATGGAATTCCGTAAGCTTAAATTCGATCCTTGGGGCACGCTTCGACATGTTGCAAGGAACGTCCCAAAACCAACAAAGCCATCCGCTGTGCGCCGCGCCGTCGGCAAACGTATATGAGGTTATGTTGTTCCTATGACTCGTGGCCAATTGATGGATAATACCAGTGGATAACCCACTCATTCTGGAAAAACATGGCGCTTTAGCGGAAATCACGCTGAACCGGCCACAGGTTCTCAATGCGCTTAACGACCAGATGCGCGAAAAAATCATGGCGACACTGCCTGAGCTGTCGAGTGATCCAGAGAATTATGCGCTTATCCTGCGCTCGAACAATCCGCGCGCTTTTTGCGCTGGCGGGGACGTCCGTGAATTGACGGATATGGCTCGCCAAGATCCAGATCGTGCTGCGCGCTCAGTCGGTTATGAGTATCTTATGAATTGGACGCTGGAGTGCTTTAGCAAACCAACGGTGTCATTGATTGACGGCATGGTGATGGGGTCTGGTGTCGGGATTGCGCTTTATGGCACGCATCGGGTTGCGGGGGCAGGTTTCAAATTTGCGATGCCTGAAACCGCGATTGGCCTGTTTCCAGATGTTGGTGTGTGCGCGAAACTGGCAAAAATGCCGGGACAAATGGGTTATTATCTTGGGCTGACCGGCCGTGCGATCGGGCGGGCGACGGCCTATCGGCTCGGTCTTGTTACGCACTGCATTGACGCCGAACAGTTTTCTCAGATCACCTCCGGGCTGGAGGACGCTGATACCGTCGATCCGCTTCTCGATGACCTGCATCGCGGGCCGGCCCGCGATGACGAGGAGCTTGCCGGCAAGATCGCGTTGATCGAGGACGTGTTTGGTCATGCAACGGTGACTGAAATGTTTGATGCGCTGGAGCGGCAGGGGGCGAGCGGAAATGCGCAGGCTGACTGGTGTGCCGAAGTGCTGCGTGACTTAAGAACCCGCTCACCATTATCGCTGCTGGTCACGCTGCGTCATCTCAATGCGTGTCGCGATCGTCAGCTGCGGGACGTGCTCATCCATGATTACCGATTGGCGGTCAGGTTTTTACAAGATGATGACCTGCAGGAGGGCGTGCGCGCTGTCTTAATTGATAAAGATGGTGCACCGAAATGGCGTCATTCTAGTTTGAGCGATGTTCAACCATTTGAAGTGGATGATTATTTTAAAAGTCTTGGGGCGGATGAATTGGAGTTGCCGGAACGTTCAAAAATGCAGGAAATAAAGGTGTAATCGCTGTTTTTGCGGCCCAGTATTGGTTGTACAACTATTTATGAAAGCTTCTGAAAAGGGGTCGTTACTATTCTTTTACTATAACTATTAGGGTAACGTTTAATCAGCTTTGCTTAAAGTAACTCCAACGCCGGCAAAGAGCGCTCAATAAGGGCGTCAATCGGCGACGAGGCAGATCAAAACAAGAGGCAAAGCGATGAGTACCGCGTTAGACTTAGCCCGTGATGGAACTCGCGATGAGACCAAAGACGGAGCAACCGACGAAACCAACACATTCCGGGGTGAATACCAGCAAGCGCTGCGCTTGATTGAGCGCCTGCACCGCCTGCTGCTTGACGTCATCAAAGACGAATTCGATCGCAATGGTGGCGCCGATCTCAACAGCGTGCAGGCGCTGCTGCTCTATAACATCGGTGACGGCGAACTGACGGCCGGCGAGCTTAAAACGCGCGGCTACTATCTTGGTTCGAACGTCTCATACAACCTGAAAAAGCTGGTTGATATGGGTTACATTCACTACAAGCGCTCGGAAACGGATCGTCGCTCGGTTCGCGTGTCGCTCAGTAAAAAGGGCAAGGAAGCCTGTGACATCGTCCAGGGCCTTTATGAGCGTCAGATGGGTTCGATTGAAGCAGTTGGCGAAATCCGTGAGGATGATGTCCATGACCTCAATCGTGCGCTGGTTCGTCTTGAGCGTTTTTGGAGCGATCAGATCCGCTATCGCCTGTAGGCGACGGCAGTCTAGGAGACGGATCGAGACGTATGTGCCAGGCAATCCGGGGGGGGATTGTCGAGAGTATCATGCCGGTCGAGCCGTATACGATTGCAATGCACTTCAGAGAGCGTGGCCGCAAGGCTGCGCTCTCTTTGCGTTTGCTGGCCTTGATCCGAAGTATACTGTGTCTTGCTGGCATCATGGCGACCATATCGGGGCTATCGCGCAGACTGTCGCTCTCATTTTCCGAGCGGATACTGTAACAACGGTCCAATGGCAGCTGCGGGTTTGCGGGAACCCTGTTTGCGGGCGCAAGAGGGTCTAGCGGTTTCCTGAAGATCAGTATTTCCGGTGAACGGTACGCGTGTTGTGGTCGAGCAGCGTGGCCGGTTACTTCGGGCATTTGTTGATGGATGTCACCGCCAATGCTCGCTGAGATGTGACTTGTCGCATTCTTGTCGAAACAGTATTTCATGTTTCGACATTATATGTTGGCTTGGGTGACATTTCTTCGGGTTGGGCATGTATCCGGGCCGGGCTTGGAATTTCGAACACGCACAATGGGACATACGACGATGGCACGGCATACTGAAGCATCGGTTGGCGCCCAGGGGACACGTAGGCGGGCAATGCGGCGGACAGTTGTTGGTGTTGCAGTGATGTCGGTTGCTGTTGGCGGCCCGATCGCGGCGTTCGCTCAGGACAGCGATATGAGCTGGGCCCGTTTCAACGGACAACCGCTCGACTCAATTGCCAACAAGTCGCATGATCGAGCTTTCGTAAAAAAGTGGGAGGCCAACCCGCCGCGCGGATACCCAACATTGTCGCGTGATAACATTGCGCCAACCAAGGCGGCGATTAAGCGCTATCGGGCAATCGTCAAAGAGGGCGGTTGGGCGAAAATTCCAGGAAAACTCAAACTCGAAGTCGGCGTAACCGACAATGCCGTCCGCCTGTTGCAGAAGCGCCTGATCGTGACCGGCGAATATCGCAGTAGCGCGTCGAGTTATTTCGACTACGAGACGGAAAAAGCGCTGAAACGGTTCCAGGCGACCAACGGACTGACACCAACCGGACTGATGGACAAGCGCACGCAGGGCGCCTTGAATGTGCCAGCCAAGGTGCGGCTGAAGCAATTGAAGATTAACCTCGGACGGCTCCGCGCCAACGCGCAATCCGGCAAGCGCCGCTATGTGATGGTCAATATCCCGGCCGCACAAATTGAAGCTGTGCAGGAAGGCCGCGTTTACTCGCGCCATACCGGCGTGGTTGGCAAGGTTCAGCGCAAGACACCGATCCTGAATTCGCGCATCCATGAGCTCAACTTCAATCCGGTCTGGCGTCTGCCACCGACGGTCATAAAGAAAGATCTCATTCCCAAGGGCCGTCTGATGGCTGGTGGCAAGACCGATGTGCTGACCAAATTTGGCATCGATGCCTATTCCAATGGCCGCAAGCTCGACCCCAAAAAGGTGCGCTGGAATTCATCGCAGCCTTACGCGCTGAGCTATCGCCAACAGCCGGGCAAGAAGAACCCTCTCGGATTTGTGAAGGTCAATTTTCACAACGCGCATTCGGTCTACCTACATGATACGCCGTCAGACCGTTTGTTCGGACGGAATTTCCGGGCTGCCAGTTCGGGCTGTGTCCGAGTTTCGAATATGGAAAAGTTTGCGGCCTGGTTGCTCAAGGACACAAAGGGCATGGGGCTCAGTGATGTCCGTCACTACAAGAAGTCTGGCGACACCAAAACCGTTCGCCTGAAGCGCGCCGTGCCGTTGAAAATGGTTTATATTACAGCCTGGGCGACGGAGGACGGTGTCGTGCAATTTCGCCGCGACCTATATGGCCGCGACGGTGTGGGACGTTTGGCGAGCTACTGAGGGTTGAGGTCGTGTTTGCTGGCGCAGGCTGGATCCGTTCATGTGGCACTGTTATGCACTAGCGGTTTCGGAACGTTGCTCAATCGACAGCCCTCAACGGCACAACTGAAGATGTCGGCTTTCGGGGCCTCATCAGTCACAAATAGAACGTCGCTCGACCGCCGGAGTTGACCCACAAGGGACATTGGCTCGTGTTACGCATTCGATACAACGCGCGCGCAACATATTGAAGTAGAAATCAAAAAATGAATGAGACGTCGGTCGGGTTCGGCCTTGTACATGGTGTTCTCTATTTTACTCTCGGCATTAAGTTGGACGCGAGCGCGGACAGCGACTTGGGCTTGAGTACCAGATCGTAGGTGGGGCGCGTTTTGCCGTCTTGGAATGTCACGCCCGTCGGGTTGAACGCGATCTTGTTCGGGTGGCCCACGAGTGTCTGCCATTTATATGAAACGGCGACGATGCCGTGCTCCGTCAGCGGCTTTACTTCGCCAGGATCTGCTACGCCGTTGCCATTTTTATCGTGCCATAGCGCTAGGTTCAGTAATTCTTGGCCGCTCAATATGCCGTCCTGGCCATCATCCAGGGCTGCCAGTGGTGCGTACCCATTGCTCCAGAACATCCAGAACGTGACGTTGCCGAACAACTGTCGCCCACTGGTGACGTTGCGCCCACCTTGTGGTGCGTAGACGAGCCATGCTGCCTTGGGAGTGATCCAGCTCCATTCTCTACCCAATCCGCTGCCGTCTACGTCAAACGTTACGCTCGCGTCGGGTGCTTCGAGATCTGCTGCAGTGAGTCCGTCTGCCAGGGGCACAGCGATCGGAGTAACAGGATATGGCAACTTGTTCAGGGTGGCGGCGCGAGCCCTCAGCGTAGCAATCTCCCAACAGTCCCATAAGCCATGGAGTAAAGGAATGAGGTAGGAAGCAACTTCGGCGGTAATCGTCGGCCTGTTGAAGTCAACCTTCTCTATATCCTTCTCCTTTGCCCAGGCGTCGACCGCGATTGCTCGGTAAAGCTTCGTCTGTATTTCCAGCTTGCTTGGACAGCCAAGCGACGCCGAGTCGGACGACGAGGTTTTCCTTGTCCAACTCCAGTGCCTGCCTGTACGATTTTAGTGCGGATTCCAGATGCGCCTGAGCATTAGCCTTTTGTTCTGGGTCAACAGCCACTCTCACGCGGTTGAAAGGAACATTCGGCATCTGAATACCATGATGAGCCTTTGGCACCGTTAGCGGGTCAACCTTTTGGGCATACGCCATGCCATGTGCACGCCCGAGATTTAGCAGTGCTTCCACGCTGTTGGGATTGTCTTTGGCGATCTTCTTCAGGTTCTCGACAAGCCGGGCGACGGGCACCTGTTCAACGTCCTGGCGTACATATCTGCCGAAAGCCGGTGAAGCTGCGGCCAAGAGCACAACCAGGAATAGCGATCGCATTCTACAATTTCTTCCAACGGTAAAATTAAGTAGCTCAGCCGACAAGCGTTTGCTGTCGGCAGATTCTGTTCTTAGCTCGTCTTGAGAACGTGAGCGTCTGGCGTGCACCTTGGCTCAGCTCTGGCGAGCATATCGCCAGGGAAGCAACTCGTCGACCACAGCGGGTTTTAGCCCGAGTCTGAAGAGCTCAATTCGAGCATATCGAAATCGAAGCTGGAGGCTAAGCGCAAACGCTATGCTCTAGCGGAGTGTTTCGCTCAATCCACTTGTGACTGCTGTCGCCAATCGCAGACATTGTTTTTCGGCTCAGGTCCACGTTGAGATCAGGCGTCGACCTGCCAGCGGAGTGTTGGTCTCTGTCCACCATCGGTATCAGTTTGCTGATTAGACCGTCGCATCAATATCCCGTGCAATGACGGCGAAGCGGTCGGAGAGTTCGGCTAGTGCGACGCGGTGAATGATGTCAGCTGGCAGTTTGCCGCCGTGGCCGTCAGGAAGATCGCGGGTCGCACAGGCGGTTGCGACGATGGTGGTGCGATAGCCGAGATCGAGCGCTGCTCTGGCGGTCGAGCTGACGCACATGTGGGTCATGAAACCGCAAACGATGATATCGTTGCGGTTGGTTGCACGGATCAGCGCGTCAAGGTCGGTGCCGGCGAACGCGTTGGGCAAATGCTTTTCGATGATCGCTTCGCCAGCGACGGGCTCAAGAGGCGATACGATTGCGCCGCGTGGTGCATCTCTGTCAAACAGGCTGCCGGGGCGACCTTTGTGGGCAACGTGAAATACCGGTGCTCGGTTTTGACGGGCAGCACTCAACAGGAGTTGTGCGTCAGAGATCGCGGTCTCGGCACCGTGAACGGCGATTGGTCCGTCGAGGTGTTCGTTTTGTAGGTCAATCAGGATGAGGCACGCATCAGCAACGCGTGCGGGCGTCATGTCTGCACCGGCAAGCTCAAGAAGTGTGGTTGGGGGCGGCATGACGGTGTCCAATCAATCGATGTAGGGCGTGTGATAGGCGGACTGATCGGGCGGATCAGTCCGCCAGCTGCCAGCCGGGTTATGCAGCATTTAGTGGCAGGCGATGAGCAAGTTCTTCGCCATGCTTTGTGCGCGGAGTGCCGTCCTCGTGAGCAGTCGGCACCAGCGGAATGATCTGGCATTCCGGACGAGGTGTCGGTTGGGCGATGGTTTGCGGCTTCAGTTTGATGGCCGGTGGTGTGTCGACAACCTTGCTATGGACGGCGTTGCCGGCATCCTTCGCGAGCCCGGCCCTTGCAAGTCCCGGGATCTGACTGCGTGCCACGCCAATGTCTTTTAGGAGCCGGTCATCCAGTCCGGACAACTCAGCGATGGCAGTCCGCTTCTGGGCGTCCGAGCGCCATAGCTGCCAGCCTCGGCGGAGCATTGATGTCAGATGATTGACGGCCAATCTAGCCGGGCCGAGATGCGCATAATAATGGGCGGCGAGCGCCTCATTGTGCTGCGCACGGAGTTTCAGTAGCTGCGTGTCGTTGCTCAACCATGATGCGATGTAGATCATCTCAGTATCCTTTCTGGGTGCTCAATTGAGTTAGTTTTTCTTAATGATATGAGGCGATGATTTGCTGTTGATGCTTAAATTTACCGTTGTGTGGAGGTTTTACAAACGAGTCTTTTTCAATGTATGCGTAAGAAAAACTATTCTTTCAGGAGCGCATGTTGCGACATCTGCCGCCATTGAACGGATTACGCGCCTTTGAGGCAGCGGCCCGTCATCTCAGCTTTGCCAAGGCTGCTGAGGAATTGAATGTGACGCCGGCAGCTGTCAGCCAGCAGGTCAAAGGCCTGGAGGCGTTCTACGGCGTAAAACTGTTTCGGCGTCTGACGCGGGCGCTGATGCTGACGGATGCAGGCCAGTCGGCACTGCCAACGCTGCGCGAGGGCTTCGATAAGCTGGCGGAAGGGGCGAGCCGGATTTCGAACCATCAGTCGAGCTCTGTGCTGACGGTGTCCGTAACGCCGTCATTTGGCGGCAAGTGGCTTGTGCCAAGGTTGGAGCGTTTCGCGTCAGCCCATCCGGAGTTCGATGTTCGGATTGACCCAACGGAAACGCTGGCAAACTTCGGTACCGACGATGTTGATGTCGGGATCCGCTATGGCACCGGTGAATACGATGGGCTGCATTCGACGTGTCTGCTTGCGGATGCTGCGTTCCCGGTGTGCAGCCCGGCTTTGTTGGAGGGCGACCATCCGCTCCTGACACCGGAAGATTTGCGCCATCACACGTTGCTGCATGTGCAATGGAAAATGCAGAGCGAGCTGCAGCCAAACTGGGGCATGTGGTTGAAAACGGCTGGCGTTGAAGGTGTCGACGTCACGCGTGGGCCGCGCTTCAGCGTCGAGGGAATGAGTGTGCAGGCGGCGATCGAAGGCATGGGCGTGTCGCTGACCCTTCAGTCATTGGTTGCAGATGACCTGAGAAGCGGGCGGTTGGTGCGCCCGTTCCCACCATCCGTCATCGATGCAACCAAGTTTTGCTATTATTTCGTCTGTCCCGAAGCCAGTTTGGAAATCGAAAAGGTGCGGTCGTTCAAGGACTGGCTTGTTGCTGAGTGCGCGGCATTCGAGCCTGAATGATTTGGGCGGCGGTGCTGGCTTCGTGAGCAGCAGTACTAGCCCCAGCCGAGCTCTTTGAGGGCCAGGCCTGAATGCCAGATTTTGGTCACGTGGCTGATCTTGGCCGCGTCGTCGAATTGCATGACGTAGACGTAATCTGTGGCGGTTGATTTACCGGTTGCTGGCACGGGGCCGCCATCGCCGGTGTGCGTGCCGTGGAAAGTAGCGAAGGCAGCGACATTGTTGCGAGCCGCATCCGTGGCGAACGATTTGAGCTCATAGCGCGCGTCCGGCATCGGCCCGAACAGGCCTTTCATCCAGTTGCAGTAGTGCTCCACTGTTTCGACCTTGGCGAGCGGTTCGGATTGAGCGGAGAAAGTGGCATCGGTCGCGCAGTAGGGCGCACACGCGTCCCAGCCTTTGCCGGTTTCGCAGGCATCGAAGAAGGCATGCGCGGATTCAGTGATCGTTGGCATTGAGAACTCCCGAATACTTGAGGCAATTGACTATTTGGGACAATTTAGTGCCCAGATTTTAGAGATTACAGCAGGTTAAATCGCAATAGCGCAAGTCGGTAAGTTGATGTGGGCGAGTAGCAGCCTGCGACTACTGTCCGGGTGTCAGGGTGGGCGATTGGTGCTATCAGACGGCCTTTAGAGCCGGGTGCCGCCGTCGCCGTTGATCATTAGGACGCGCGCGATAGGGCGAGCTTGAGGAGCGCGAGCCATGACGACAGCTGAAAAATATGCCGTTTCTAACGGCTTTTTCGCAGACGGCCTAGCGTCAGCAGATCCGGAGTTGTTTGCTGCAACCGAGCAGGAGCTCCATCGCCAGCAAAACGAGATCGAGCTGATTGCATCAGAAAACATCGTGTCGCGTGCAGTGCTCGAAGCAGCCGGCACAGTGCTGACTAACAAGTACGCCGAGGGCTACCCGGGCAAGCGCTACTATGGCGGCTGCCAGTATGTTGATATCGCGGAAACCCTGGCGATTGACCGGGCCAAGCAGCTGTTTGGCTGCAGCTATGCCAACGTGCAGCCGAACTCCGGCAGTCAGGCCAACCAGGCGGTGTTTTTGGCGCTGCTCCAGCCAGGCGATACGTTCATGGGGCTCGATCTGGCAGCTGGCGGTCACCTGACGCACGGTTCGCCGGTCAACGTATCGGGCAAATGGTTCGAGGTCGTCTCTTATGGTGTCGACCGCGAAACCAGCGTCATTGATATGGATGAGGTCGCCGAGAAAGCGCGCGCTGCCAAGCCGAAGCTGATTGTGGCTGGCGGTTCGGCCTATTCACGCTTTTGGGATTTCGAGCGCTTCCGGGCGATTGCCGATGAGGTCGGTGCCTATCTGTTCGTCGACATGGCGCACTTTGCGGGCCTCGTCGCAGGTGGCATGCATCCAAGCCCGTTCCCACACGCACACGTGGCAACGACAACGACACACAAGACACTGCGCGGACCGCGTGGCGGCATGATCCTGGCCAACGATGAGGCGATCGGCAAGAAGCTCAACTCAGCCGTGTTCCCGGGTATGCAGGGCGGACCGTTGATGCATATTATTGCCGGGAAAGCCGTTGCCTTCGGTGAGGCGTTACGGCCGTCGTTTAAGGAATATGCGGCAGCTGTCGTGGCCAATGCCAAGGTGCTGGCTGATACGCTGCAGGGACGTGGATATAACATTGTCAGCGGCGGCACCGACAATCATTTGATGCTGGTTGATCTGCAATCGAAAGGGATCACCGGCAAGGATGCCGAGATCGCACTCGGGCGTGCCAACATCACGTGCAATAAAAACGGTGTGCCGTTTGATCCGCAAAAACCGTTTGTCACGTCGGGTATCAGGCTTGGCTCACCAGCTGGTACCACGCGCGGATTTGGGACAGCGGAGTTTGCCGAGATTGGTACCATGATCGCAAACGTGTTGGATGGCGTTGTCCAGCATGGCGCGGAGGGCGATCGCGCCGTTTCAGATCGGGTAAAGGCGGAGGCGATCGCGTTGTGCGGCCGCTTTCCGATTTACACCTAATGCGCTGCCCGTTCTGTGCCAGCGAGGAAACGCAGGTCAAAGACAGCCGCCCGACGGAGGAGCATTCCGCGATCCGCCGGCGGCGTCAGTGCCCGGACTGTGGTGGCCGCTTCACGACATTCGAGCGCGTGCAGTTGCGCGAGTTATCGGTCGAAAAACGGTCCGGCGAGAAGATGCCGTTCGATCGCAATAAGCTGCACAAGTCGGTATCGGTGGCATTGCGCAAACGCCCGGTTAATGCCGAGCGGATTGATCGAATGATTTCGGGCATCGTGCGCCAGCTTGAAGCGTCTGGCGAGGCGACGGTGACGTCAAACCAGATCGGAGAAATGGTGATGGCAGCACTGCGTGAGCACGACGCGGTTGGCTATGTGCGGTTTGCCTCGGTCTATCGCGATTTTCGTGAGGTTGCGGATTTCGAGGATGTGCTCGGTGAGATTGGTCGGCCACCAGAACCAGGGGCGAAGAAGCCAGAAAATAAGACAGAGTGAAGTGAGAAGGGATGCTCGATCAGCGGCTCTGGCTGTGAAAGTCTTCGATCCATGTGGTTCGCCGAGAAGCTTTGCGCCGACGGCGCTTGCTGTTGCGGCGCGATCGGCGCACTTTGTTGCCCGTGTCGATGGAGCCATCTCGAACAATTGACGATGTCGATATCGGCGATGTCGTTTGCGTACTGAACTCATTGTCAGTTTGCGCGGCAGACTTGTTTAACGTGAGGGCTTGGGCAATTGCGGCTTCTGAGCCAGCGTCGACCATCGGCGCTTGTATAACGCCGGGCCAGTTGGCGAGCGTATCATCTCGCGTCGCGAACAAGGACCCTATCTGCCAGAAGCCGGCAAGTAGCGCGATCAGCACAGCGCAAGACAATCTAATGGAAATACAACGAAGTATGGCTCCCTCCCCAGGGATTGTCAGCGGTGGTTAGAATCAATTCGATTATAACATGGCGACTTAAGAGGTGAGCGGACTATTTGTCTAGTACGATCGTCGTCGACGGCAAGGCGCAGGATTTCTGCGGGAGGCGCAATGCATTGGCGATCGGATCACTTTGACGTGACAGCGTTTGGGCGCGCAACTGGTGTGAGGTTTATGGGAGGACGATCACTTCTAATGCGTGTTGGCGTTGAATAGCTCGGCGGGCTCCATCACGAGCAGGAGCGCGAAACGGACGCCGACTGCAAAGACAAGCAGGCCGAGTAGCGCGCGCAGCTGCTCGGATTTGATGCGCGCACCAGCGCGTGCGCCCCACTGGGCACCAATCACACCGCCGATGATCAGCAAAAACGCGAGTTGCAGATCGACGGTCTGGTTTTGGGCGGCATGCAGCGCAGTCGTAATCGAGCTGATAACCAGCACTTGGATAAGCGATGTGCCGATCACAACCTGGGTCGGCATCTTGAGCAGATAAACCATCGCGGGCACGAGCAGAAAGCCGCCGCCGACACCCATGACGGCACCCAGGATGCCGACAATCACGCCGAGCACGATCGGCGGAATAACGCTCATGTAGAGTTTCGAATGCGGGAAGCGCGTTTTTAGCGGAAGCCCGTGGATCCAGGCGTAGTGCGACCGGGTTCGTTTTGCAGGCGCAAGCGATGCATTATGGGAGCGCCGCATGACCGAGAGGCCTTCGATGAGCATGATCAATCCAAGGATGCCAAGCAAAAGGGCATAGCAAACCGAAATGACAAACTCGACCTGGCCGACGGCACGCAAAGCGGTCACGAGGAAAACGCCAAGCACCGATCCGATGGCCCCGCCACCGAGCAAGTAGGCGGCCATCTTGAGGTCGACATTGCCGCTTCGCCATTGCGCGGTTGCGGCACTTGCTGACGTGGCGGCCGCCTGATTGGCGCCTGTCGCAACGGCGACTTCGGTCGGAATGCCAAGAAACATCAGCAAAGGGCTAATCAGGAAACCACCGCCAACGCCGAACATGCCTGAGAGAAAGCCAACAGCCAGACCGACTCCGATCACCATCGGCCAGAACACAGTTAGCTGGGCAATCGTTAGGTGAAGGTACACGATGGCATGCCATGCGCTGGATTGGGCCTTGCAGTGAATTGGCCAATGTATCGGCCAGCGCGATGGTTCAGATCGGACGCAATGTGCCAGTGCCAATGTCTCAATGCACGGCGCTCGAGAGCCGGCTTATATCAGCCGGCAGCGGTACTGGAATCGAACAGGAATAGCTCTCAATGCGCCAAGTGTTGGGCTTTGACAATGCAGCTCTGCGTATTTTTGTGCGCTGCAGCAAAAGTGCCGCAGATGGAATTGAATGGCGATCGAACACGTTGAGATCGCTGACATCATTCTTGCGATTGCAACTCTCGTCGCGCTTTACTAAGTATGGAGTGTTCTCAGGGCGGGGTGTAATTCCCCACCGGCGGTGAGCAGATATTCTGCAAGCCCGCGAGCGCCTTCCATCAGTCGGTCAAGCCGAAATGGAGGGGTCAGCAGATCAGGTGCGACTCCTGAGCCGACGGTTAAAGTCCGGATGGAAGAGAGCGAGCGACGCGGCGGGCAGTATTGCGCGCGGCGTCTCCCGTGACAGCCTTGGGTGAATGTGTGTTGCCCGAAGGAAGTTGCGTTGACCACCGTTTCCAATGCGCCAAAGCAGGATCTTGATCGCCGCCTTATGGCCGGTGCGATCGCGCTTGCCCGGCGTGGACTGGGGCGGACGGCGCCGAATCCGGCAGTTGGGGCGGTGCTCTATCGTCCGGATTTGGGCGAGATTGTCGGGCGCGGTTGGACGCAGCCGGGAGGGCGGCCGCATGCTGAACCGGTCGCGATTGCATCAGCCGGCGAGCGCGCCAAGGGGGCGACGCTCTATGTGACGCTGGAGCCTTGTGCCCATCACGGCCGTACGCCGCCGTGTGTTGAGGCGATCATCGCAGCTGGTATCAGCCGGGTTGTGTTTGGCATTACCGATCCGGACCCGCGGGTGTCGCAACGCGGATTGCGTATTCTGGAGAACGCCGGGATTGAAGTTGTCCGCAGCGCGCTTGTTGAAGAAGCACATGATGTCACGATTGGGCATGTGCTGCGCGTCAGCCAGCGGCGTCCGTTTGTGCAGGTCAAGATTGCCGTGCATGGCAACGGCCAGGTGCCGACTGGTCACGATGGCGCGCCGGTCTGGGCGACGGGAACAGAGTCCCGTGCGCGCGGCCACATGATGCGCGCCGAAGCTGATGCCATCTTGGTTGGGCGCGGTACGGCGCGGGCGGATAATCCATCGCTCGATTGCCGTTTGCCGGGGTTTGCTGAGCAGTCACCGCTGCGCGTGGTTCTATCAGGCAGTGGTGCGCTTGATGATGAGTTGCGGATATTTGAAAAGCGTGACGGGCAGGCGGCGACGCTGGTCTTTGTTGGGCAGCACGCGACGTCAGATGTGAGGGCCGCACTTCGAGAGCGTGGCGCTGAAGTGCAGGTGATCGGCGATGTTGCGGGCAGTCTTTGGATACCGGCAGTGCTCGATGCGCTGGTGGAGCGTGGTATAACGCGGCTGCTTGTCGAGGGCGGTCCCTCTATGTGGCGCGCGTTCGATCGGGCCGGCATGATTGATGAGGTGGTGATGTTTCGTGGGGCACTCGGTGAGGCGACTTTTGATGCGGTCGCAGCTGAGCAGATGCTGGCACGATACGTGTCGCAATCGCAGCTCGTGTTACGCGGCCGCGCGCGCGTTGGCGACGATGATATGGTGACGTGGTGGCGGGCATGAGGATGGATGCGATGATGCAAGTGCCGACCTCGAAATTATCGTCCTTGGGTGTGGCGACTGCTGTGCGCGACAGTGTCTGGGATGCAGTTGAACTACTTAAAATTGATCGAACCAAACACCCGGCCGCAAGGCATCCACCTCTTGCGAGGTGCCCCACCGAGCCGCGCCGTTGGCGCGCCCCCGCGGAGGGCCAGCCCGCCCTTGCGGGCGAACAGGCCCGTGAGCGAAAAGGAGCAATTTAAATGTTTACAGGTCTCGTGACGGACGTCGGTGAGTTGGTCAGCCGGGAGGGTGGCACGTTCAAAATTCGCTCGCGGTATCCCGCCGCCGATATCGCCATTGGAGCTTCCATCGCGTGTGGCGGCTGCTGTCTGACGGCAACCGTAATCGAAGTGGATGATATGGGGTCGCAATTTACGGTCGATGTGTCGAACGAGACATTGTCGAAGACGACGCTTGGCAGCTGGGTATCGGGCGAGAAGGTTAATCTTGAACGCTCGATGACGGCGGGTGGCGAACTTGGTGGCCATGTCGTCACCGGGCACGTCGATGGCGTGGCACGGATTTCGGATATTCGGCCGGATGGCGAGAGCCAGCGCTTTATGTTCGAAGTGCCGGAAAATTTGAGCATGTACATCGCGCCAAAAGGGTCGGTGGCCCTTGACGGGACGTCGCTAACCGTCAACGAAGTGGCGGGCAATACGTTCGGCGTCAATCTCATTCCCCACAGTCTTGAAGTGACGACCTGGGGACAGCGAAATGTTGGCGATGCCGTCAACCTGGAAGTCGATTTGTTTGCGCGTTATGTGGCGCGCCTGTTGGAGTACCGCCGGTGAATGACAAGTTAGCAACAGCCACGTATGCGGACGGCAAGGGCTTCCTGTCGTCAACGGCTGAAATCATTGATGACATGCGCAATGGCCGCATGGTGATCCTGGTCGATGCCGAAGACCGCGAGAACGAAGGTGATCTAATCATCCCGGCGCAGATGGCAACGCCCGATGCAGTGAATTTCATGGCCAAGCATGGCCGCGGATTGATCTGCCTGTCGTTGACCGAGCAACGCGGCCGCGAGCTGGAACTGGCCTCGATGGTGCCAACCAACGCGTCGCGCACCGGCACTGCGTTCACCGTTTCGATTGAAGCGCGCGAAGGTGTGACAACCGGCATTTCGGCGCACGATCGCTCCCGTACGATTTTGGCGGCGATCGACAGTTCGAACAGCGCTGAAGATATCGTCTCACCTGGCCACGTGTTTCCATTGATTGCGCGTGATGGCGGTGTGCTGGCGCGGGCCGGCCATACCGAAGCGTCGGTTGATCTGGCGCGCATGGCAGGGCTCAATCCATCGGCTGTGATTTGCGAAATCATGAACGATGATGGCTCGATGTCGCGATTACCGCAGTTGGTTGCGTTTGCCCAGCAACATGGCCTCAAGATCGGTACGATCGAAGAGTTGATCGCGTATCGGCTGCGCAACGACCGTATCGTGCAACAGGTGGCAGAGCGCTTGATCACCAGTCGGTTCGGCGGTGATTTCAAGCTGCATATTTATGAGCGCAACGGCGTCGAAGTTGAACATCTGGCGCTCGTTAAGGGTGATGTCTCAACCGACGAGCCGGTGCTGACGCGTGTGCACTCGGTGAACTTCCTGTCGGATTCGCTCGGTGTTGGTGGCGGTTCGGATGCCTCGAAGGTTGAGCTGGCGATGGAGGCGATTGCCAAGGAAGGCCGTGGTGCCATCGTGATTATCCGCGATCATCGCCGCAAGGTTGTGTCCGAGACGTTGAACAGCACAGCCGATAGCGCGGTGCGTAAGGCGCAGGCGAACGAAAAGCGCAATGTTGAGATCGGCATCGGTAGTCAAATTCTGCGCGATCTTGGTGTGACGGATATGATCCTGCTAACCAACTCGCCACAATCAGTGTATGTAGGTCTCGAAGCGTACGGTTTGAAGGTCGTCGAACAGCGGCCAATGAAATAGCGACGAGGAAGCTTATGTCCCGGCGAGACGAAATGGGTGGCGTGGAGCCGGTGACGATCGATGGCAAAGGCCACCGGTTCCTGATCATCGAGGCGCCCTACTATGACGATATCGCAGCAGCGCTGATCGAAGGCGCGCTGGCTGAGTTTGATGCAGCTGGCGCCAGTTATGATCGCATCGAAGTGCCGGGCGCACTTGAGGTGCCGCAGGCGCTGGGCGTTGCCGTCAAGGCAGGACTGATGACGACGCCGGAGGCCAAGGCAAAGTATTCAGGTGCGATTGTGCTTGGCTGCGTGATCCGAGGCGAGACCAGCCACTATGACATCGTGTGTAACAACGCGAACCATTGGATGATGGAGCTTGCGATGACGCATCGCATTCCGCTTGGCAATGCGATCTTGACGGTTGATACGCACGAGCAGGCGATGGTGCGAGCCAGTGGCAGGCGCAAAGGCAAAGGCGCTGATGCAGCGCGTGCGTGTCTGCGCCTGGTGCAACTGACAAACGAATTTAACGAGGCCGGCAAATGATGGGACGATCGTAATGGCCGGCAAGAAGAAGCGCGGTGCTCAGGCGGCTCAAGCTCGTTCCGCAGCCCGCTTGGCAGCAGTCCAAGCGCTTTATCAGATGGAAATGGCAAAGACGGATCTCAACGATATCATCGAAGAGTTTGCCGCATTTCGTCTCCAAGGTCGCGATGAAGCCGATGAGGGCCAGGCAACTGAGCTGGCTGTCGCCGATCAGACCTATTTCGCCGAACTCGTGCGTGGCGCGGTGCGCCGTCAGCGCGACATAGATCCGTTGGTCGACCAGCAATTGGCAACGGGCTGGCGGCTGGTCCGTGTTGATTCAACGATGCGCGCGATTTTCCGGGCAGCCGTGTTTGAGTTGATGGACCGTGTCGACGTGCCAGCACGGGTGATCATCAACGAATATATTAACGTTGCGCACGCGTTCTTCAGCGAAGACCAGCCGAGAGTGGTCAACGGCATATTGGATCAGCTGGCACGCGAGCTGCGCGCGGCTGAGTTTGATGGTGGGGCGGCGAAGGCTGGCGGATAGGCCAGCCGGGCTCATACCAGCGGAAGAAGGTCGGCAGGATAGCTGAAATTGAACTCAATCTGATAATAGGCCCCGTCTGATTATCCGTTGTCTGCGAAGGGCCAATAGGGTCACGCATTTGTGATTGCGAATTTTCTGCGCATCTGTGGCGTTTAAGTAATTCTACTTACACTGAAATCCAAGATAGCCTCGATTTGAGGATAGATGTTTACTTGCGGTTACCTCTAATGTTTCGTTCCGTGGTCAAACTAAAATCGTGGAGGCCATGAGCCAAATATTTGATATGTATGGGTGGAGTAGTGTTGGGTATGGAACAGAGTGATTCTACAGAAGTTGTCGCCCCATTACTGACGGCACTGGATCGATTGAGACACGCGCTTGACGTCGCAATGGCTCAGGACAATGAGGAAGTTTCAGGGTTGATTGTCTGGGCGATCCGAGACATAGCGGACGTCATTGATATTGCTGACGAGTCTGGAATTATTAGTGCGCAAAGCCGTAGTGAGGCTGACGCGGCGACGAGTTTTTCACCCAATTGATCCAATGATGTTGTGCAACGGCGGATCATAGATCGTGGAAGAAAGAGCGCATTGAAACGCCCAGTATCCTGGATAGCTCTAGGAGCAGCGTTGCTTCGGTCCGCAAAACGCCACTTTCCATGCGTTGCATCTCTTCGGTTGAGATGTCTAAGCGGCTCGCAACATCTTCTTGCGATAATTGGGCATTGACTCGCGCCTGTCTCAATCGCTCTCCAAGTTTTGGGTCTACCGGATTGCTTTGCTGGAAAGCCTTTTCTTGCCCGATGTCGCTGATTGCATTGCTCACTTCTTGAGCCAAAGCCTTCAACTGATTGCCTTGATGTTCTGAGAGGTCTGCTCTTGGCTTGGTGTCCATAGCGCCGACCGCGCCAATATTGTAGCCGTCGGGAGACTTAATTGGCGCGCCAGCATAGAACCGAAAGAATGGTGCGCCGGTGACGATTGGACTGGATGCAAACCGGTGGTCAAGATGTGCGTCGGGAATGACCAAAATATCATCGGTCGAGGATAATATTGTGTAAGCGCAAAAAGATCAACGTCGCGGGACATTTTGAACGGTCAACCCAATTTTGGATTTCAACCATAGTTCGTCTTTGTCAATGAGCCCAATTATCGCCGACGGGCAATCGGTCAATTGAGACACTTTGAGAGTGATTGCGTCAAACACGGGATCTGGCGTGGAGTCGAGAAGTCCGGTGACGTATAGCGCTTCTAAGCGTTCGGTCTCGTTGTATGGGAGTGGAATATTCTGCATGCAATTAAGGCAGTAGCCGTTCCGGTTGATATCACGTCATTGTGTATCGCCGTACGATATCAAACACTGAAATATATGGCAAATTTCCGATCCTCTCCATTGCCACTTATTTCGGAACATCGACTCTTACCCAATCGATGTTGGCGAGCCCTTCGGTGTTGGCTGGCAGGTTGGTGTCAGCTCGGGTCGTGCGCAATTGGATCGTGAAACGATCGCCGGGAACCCTGAGCGAGGTCAATTTGGGCAAGTCGAACCATTTGGCCGCGACGGCTTTCTTTGGATCGAGGCCAACGCCTGGCTCAAATTTGACGGACGCGGTGTAGCGCCGGCCTTGCTTCGTCAGGCGTAGATAAACCGATTTGGCATACTGTTTAAAAGTACTTGTGCGGCCTTTGATGTTGCGCGCATCGCGGACCTGCAGGTTGAGCAGTTCATGGCTGAACTCACTTTTCTTGCGGGTCTGCTTGTCGCCCCGGATGTAGGCACGGGTGTCGCGACCGTAGTTGGAAGTATACATTTGCAGGGATGTGGTGAGCCCGGTGCCGTCGCGCTTCATAACGCCGATGGAGAGCCATTCTGACATTGTTTGCGGGGCAAAATTGAATTTGGCAGTGAGGGTCCAATCACCTTTTGGGATCGGTTTGAGCAGTCGGAATATGTTCGGGATGGTGGCCATCGTTGGCTTTTGGACATCACTGAGCAGGACCGTCAGCAAGCCATCTTCGACGATGTACGATTCTGCGTCGGGGTTCATGACATCCCAGTCTTTCGAGAGAGCGTCGCCGTCAAATTGGTCGAAGAAGTAGACGCCTGGCTCGCCAGCGACGGGCGCCACGGGTTTGGTTGGCTTGGCGGCCGCGAGCTGCTTCAGCGTTGCAAGTCGGTCGGTCGCGAGCAAGGAGAAGGTGCCTTGCGGATGCTTCTTGAGATAGCCCCGAAACGAACCTGGGTCACGACTGGAGCGGATATCCTTCCACTGACTGGCTTCGGCATCAAAAGCCTTGCTGTTCCATGCGACAGGCTGGATCGGCGTTAGCGGCGCGTCTTTGAAAAAGTAGAAGTCGACGAACAGCGAGGATTCTTCCCACGGTACTTGTTTGCCGCCGGTCACTTCGTTGACCTCGGTGCGTGCCTGCTTGAAGGCAGACTCGATCGAGTGCCCGGTTTGGCGGATGGCCCGGTGCAAGGCGATCGCGTAGGGGCTGTAGCCTTTGGTGCCGTCATAGGCGACGTTGCCGGGCTGAGTGGAGTATCCGATCAACGTGCTCGGTGGTGCGTGCATCGGCGCGAGACCGCGGACTTGTGAGCGATAGCCGCGCTTAAATGGATTGTTGCGGCACGAGTCGAGGATTACCAGGTTCATCTTATTGGCGGCCCCTCCGAGTTGCGCCATCAGGCCGCTCGCGGACACCGTTTCGGACTCGACTTGCGATTCGTCCTCGATGTTGGCGTCGACCGGCATCAGGTAGTTGACGCCGTTGACCTGCGTGCCGTGGCCGGCGAAATAGAAGAATCCGACCGTGTCTTTGCCAGCGGTCTTCAGCTTAGCAGAGTAGGCGCGGAACGCTTCCTGCATCGATTTGCGATTGGCATCGGTGCGGACCGTTACCTCGAAGTTAGCGCGGCGCAGGGCAGAGGCGATCAGTTGCGCGTCGTTCTTCGGGTTTTCGAGAGCCCCGGAGTGAGTGTAGGCGCTGTTGCCGATGATCAGTGCAATGCGTTTTTCGGCGTGGGCTGGAGCCGTACTAAATAGGAAGGTGGCAATCAAGGATGTAGCGATTGTGCGGGCGGTTATCATGGAGAGACTCCTGCGAAATATGCCGATGAACCGCCCTCCAATTACCAGGAATTTGGCGAGATGGCATCACAGCTCACGTGGATTTGCTGTATAAGTGGCATGCAGCACACGAACTGCCGACTTGGATCTGAAGGGCTCTCTTAAGCCCGCGCGTCGGAGCGGCGGAGCATGTGGGCCAGCAGAAACGATAAGCTGAAGGCCGCAATGCCGATCGCAGAAATGAAAAGCGACGGCGGCATGATGCTTAAGGATGCCGCGTAGAACAACGGACCGATGGCCTGTCCCGTGAACAAAAAGAACGCGAATAGAGCGACCGCTGCACCACGGTTTTGAGGGGCCAGTTCGGTTGCTTGTGTCTGCAGCGAATTGTGCACTGCATAAAAGCCGAAGCCGAGCAGCATGAAGGCTGCCATCTCGAACTGCCAGCTGCCTTGCCGTGCGATACCAAAGTAGCCGAGCGCGACGAACAGGCCGCCCATGCGGATCAGGTTGCCAACGCCGCCCATGCGTCGGATGAATCGAGAGGCGATCTGTGTGTAAAAGAGCCCGCCGATCGCCATGCCAGCCAGCACCATGCCGGCTTCAACGATGCCGCCGGCGCCACGGGCTGCCAACAGAGTTGCCACATAGGGCAGCAGACCGAAGATCAAAATACCTTCGATGAAAACGGCGGTGTAGCACACGTAGGCCCAGGGATTGGCAAAGACGCGCGCGTAACCGTCAAGCGCGCTGCGGCCGGCCGAGGTTGTGCCTGCCTGGTTGTTGGCCACGGTGTTGGCGTCGTCGAGCAAGGTAAATAGCGCAATTAGAAATACGGTGGCGCTCATCAGGGCCGCGACGACCAGTACGCCGCGCCAACCGATGAACTCGGCCAGTAGCCCGGTGCCGATTGAGCCGGCGAGAAACGCCCCGAGCGATGCTGTCAGGATGTTTGACAACGCCATCTGGCGCTTGCCGTACGGGACGTGATCACCGACAGCTGCAATCGCCAACGGAATGATGCCACCACCGGCAAGGCCGCCGAGGATGCGGGCGGCAAACATCAACTCAACGGTCGAGGCAATCGCTGTCAGTGTTGTCGCGATGGTCAGAATAAGCAGACAAAACTTGATGACACGCGTCTTGCCGACCCAGTCGCCGAGGGGGCCGAGCACGGGCTGGATCAAGGCGTAAGGGATCGCGTAGGCGCTGGCGAGCAGCGAGATGTGGGCTTCCGGCGAGCCAAGATCGGTGGCGATCGTCGGCACCATCGGGTCGATCATGCGAATGGCAAGGCCGCTAACGAACGTGGCGCAGGCGAGAACAAGCAGCAGCGGCATGCGCCACGTCTCCGAATGGGTGAGATAGGGATTTGATGCAGAGCGTTAGGGAACGGACCCTAAGCAGGATCGCGTGAGAGAGCAATTCATGAGCTCAGAGATCGCTGCTTTGCTTCTTGCCAACATGAACCGCAAGCTCGCGAAATTCAGCAATCTGCTCTTGATCACGAAACCAACTCTTGGGGACCATTTCAAACAGATTATCGGACAAATAGAGAAGGAACAGGCGGTCATCCTCTTTGTATTTTATATAGTTTGTCCACTCACGTTTCCAGGTTCCTGCGGCGCTCTGAACTTCCAAGGAATTCGCGTCCCAACTGTATGTCAACGGCGTATTGAATTCTTTGCGTTGTTTGTGCGCGCGGCTGACCTGCCAGGGGATATAGAGGATAGCGACAAGGTATTGACTGACAGCGCCAGCACCGGCGGCACTAGCAATTACGAGGCCGAGGTCGAGAGCATTGCTGACGTACAAGAGCAGGCCGATGACGATCGCAACGCCGCAAGCAATATAACACCAACGCGTCCATCGTGCGCCATGGAACCGCATGGCATACAGGTGGTCAGATTTGGTGATTGTGCCAGTGATCATCTGAGACCTTGCTTTGGATCGAAGACTGGATGTCGTGGGGATGACGTCACGAATACAGATCGGTGTGTTCTAGTGTGCAAACATGACTAGAACAGTGGATTTGCTACTAAGGCATCACTCTCCGTCAATTTTTGCTATGATCAAGGCCTCTTATGATCAACGTCGATAAAGAAAACAATCGATAATGAGCGCACGTGCTGAAGAGCGGTTTATTGCGAGCTATTTGGCGTCGCTTGCTGAAGGGTTCCCGGGCGCGTTCGGGTTGACGGATGATTGCGCCGAAATCGCGCCGCTGCCCGGCCATGCGTTTGTCGTGAAGACTGACCCGGTTGTTGAGGGTGTCCATTTCTTTGCCGATGATGCGCCTGAGGATCTCGCCTGGAAAGCGCTTGCCGTCAATGTCTCTGACCTGGCAGCCAAGGGCGCGCGGCCGGTGGCCTATCTGATGGCGTTGACGTTGCCGGCGCAGCCAGAGCCGAAATGGATGGAGCGGTTCGCCGCAGGATTGCGCCAGGCGCAGGATGCGTTCGGGTGTGTTCTGATTGGCGGTGATACGGATTGCCGACCTGGGCCATTGAGCATTGCGATCAGCGTGTTTGGCGAAGTCCCGGCGGGACGCATGGTGCCGCGTGGCGGTGCGGTGATCGGCGATCATATTTATGTAAGCGGTGCGCTGGGTGGCGCGGCGCTCGGCCTGCAGCTGAGGCTTGATCCGGGCCGGGCCGCGGCGTGGCGCCTGGCTGATGGCGACCGGAATCAGGCCTTGCAACGCTATCTGAGGCCTGAGCCGAAAATCGGTCTGCGCTCCAGCCTACAAACGTATGCACGCACCTCGATGGATATCTCAGATGGATTGTTGAAGGATCTCGATCGGATGTGTCGGCTGACAGATGTCGGCGCCAATTTGGAGTTGGCAGCGCTGCCGCTGGCCGGTGGCGTTGGCGCTGTGTTGGCAGCTGACCAAAGTCTGGGTGTACAACTCATAACGGCCGGAGATGACTATGAGGTTTTGGCGACGGTGCCGCCCGAATCAGCAGCCAATTTTGAACTGACCGCGCGGCGCGGAGGTGTTTCCGTTCGCCGCATAGGACACGTCGTCGCCGATGCCGGAACTCGGCTTTTCGACCAATCTGGCACCCAAATCAAACTGGGTCCGACAGGATATGACCATTTCGACGTTAAGTAAGCTGCAAATTTCGCTGAACAACATGGATTCAAAGACCAAAGTACCACTGTCGCCATGTTGCAACTTGGCATGTCTTTTGGCATGGTCCGCGCGGAATCCGAGCTCATCTCGTTTATTAGTCACGAATTATTTGCCGGGATGGATCGGAACTCAGCAGTTTTCTGCCGGCGCCATAGGTGCCGCGCAACTCAAGCGTTCGTGAGTAGTCCAGCTCGAACCACCACACAGGTGGGACGGGCAGCGACGATCGCGTACACACAATAAACAGGACGGGGGAATACCCATGAATGAAATGCTTTGGGCGATTATCGCCTGCGGCGCCGTATCGATCCTTTATGCCGTATTCACGATTAAACAAGTGATGGCAGCGGACGCCGGCAATGCCAAGATGCAAGAGATCGCAACTGCGATCCGTGAAGGCGCGCAGGCCTACCTGAGCCGCCAATATATGACGATCGCCATGGTTGGCGCCGTGATCTTCGTGGCGGCGTTCTATCTCGGTTGGCAGGTTGCTGTTGGTTTTGCGATCGGCGCAATTTTGTCCGGTCTCGCCGGCTTCATAGGCATGCACGTCTCGGTGCGCGCCAATGTGCGGACTGCCCAGGCAGCTGCAACGTCGCTGGCTGATGGCCTCAGCATTGCGTTCAAATCGGGCGCAGTCACAGGTATGTTGGTCGCAGGTTTGGCGCTGCTTGGCGTCTCTTGCTACTACTTCTTCCTGACAGCTGGCCTAGGTTTCAAGCCTGAATCGCGCGTTGTGATTGATGCGCTGGTCGCACTTGGCTTCGGCGCCTCGTTGATTTCGATCTTTGCGCGTCTCGGTGGCGGTATCTTCACCAAGGGTGCGGATGTCGGCGGCGATCTCGTCGGCAAGGTCGAAGCCGGCATTCCGGAAGATGATCCCCGCAACCCGGCAACGATTGCCGATAACGTTGGTGACAACGTCGGTGACTGTGCCGGCATGGCAGCCGACTTGTTCGAGACGTACGCTGTAACCGTTGTTGCAACGATGGTGCTGACGGCGATCTTCTTTACCGGTCAGCCGATCCTCGAAACAATGATGATCTATCCGTTGGCAATCGGCGCAGTATGCCTGTTGACCTCGATCATCGGCACTTACTTCGTGCGTCTTGGTACGAACGGCTCGATCATGGGCGCGCTCTATCAGGGCTTGATTGCAACCGCAGTGCTGTCAGTTGGCGGTCTCTACATTGCAACTGAATATGTGCTCGGCAACTGGGGTGTTGTTGGTACAGCCGACGGCATGGAAATCACAGGTATCAACCTGTTCTACTGCGGTCTTGTCGGTCTGGCCGTTACCGGTCTCATCGTTTGGATCACTGAGTACTACACCGGCATCGGTTTCCGTCCGGTACGCTCGATCAGTCAGTCGTCGGTTACAGGACACGGTACTAACGTGATCCAGGGCTTGGCGATCTCGCTGGAATCCTGCGCGCTGCCAACCTTGGCCATCGTGTTCGGTATTCTCGTCACGTTTAATCTGGCTGGCCTGTTTGGTACGGCCATCGCGACAACGACGATGCTCGGTGTTGCGGGCATGATCGTCGCGCTCGACGCGTTCGGTCCTGTGACAGACAACGCGGGTGGTATCGCCGAAATGGCAGGCCTGCCAGCTGAAGTGCGTAAATCAACAGACGCGCTTGATGCGGTTGGCAACACGACCAAAGCTGTGACCAAGGGTTATGCGATTGGTTCTGCCGGTCTCGGTGCGTTGGTGCTGTTTGGTGCCTACAGCTATGACCTGAAATACTTCACGGCAAACGCGGACAAGTACCCGTTCTTCAAAGGTGTGGAAGCCAACTTTGATCTGTCCAACCCATACGTTGTGGTTGGCCTGCTCATCGGTGGTCTGATCCCTTACCTGTTCAGTGGTATGGCGATGACGGCCGTTGGCCGAGCTGGTGCCTCGGTGGTGGAAGAAGTCCGCCGCCAGTTCCGTGAAAAGCCGGGCATCATGGAAGGCACAGATCGGCCTGATTATGCAGCTGCCGTCGACATGCTGACGCGGACTGCGATCAAGGAAATGATCGTGCCGTCACTGCTGCCGGTTCTGTCACCAATCGTGCTGTTCATCTTTATCTACTACGTCGGTGGCGGCGGTGCTGAAGGTAAGAGCGCTGCGTTCTCGGCCGTCGGTGCGATGCTGCTCGGTGTGATTGTAACAGGCCTGTTCGTTGCCATTTCGATGACATCGGGCGGTGGTGCCTGGGACAACGCGAAGAAGTCGTTCGAAGACGGCTTTGTCGACAAAGATGGCCAGAAGCACCTCAAGGGTTCTGATGCGCACATGGCGTCGGTTACCGGTGATACCGTCGGCGATCCATACAAGGATACCGCTGGTCCAGCCGTGAACCCGGTGATCAAGATCACCAACATCGTGGCACTGCTGCTGCTTGCAGTACTTGCTCACTAAGCAAGTGCCGAATATCTGAGAGACGAATAAGCCTCGCGAACTCAGTTCGCGGGGCTTTTTTGCGGATGCTGGCATACGGTCACATACGTGTCATTGCGGGCTGATGTGCTTGCCAAGACTGCGGCATGTCGAGATGATGATGGACAGATGTGTATTGCCGAAGGCTGGTAGCTGTATGAAACATGGTGTCTGGATTATTGCGTTGCTGGTCCTGTTGGGACCGGCCGGAGTTGAGGCGCAGGTTGTAGCCGATTGCGGCGTGCTCGAAGAGAGACTTGAGCGCCAGGACAGCATTCGTGGATTTTACGGATGTGCGATGCGCAGCCAGGACCGCTCGGCACAGCGCAGAACGTTGGCTGTGCGGCGTTGCCAGTTGGGCGACCAGGCACGTTTACGCGATCTCGCCGAACAGCAGGCCGAGGCATTGGAGCGCTGCGTCGCAGCCCAGATCGGCGTCCGCAATGCCAAGGCGCGCAGCAACAGTCTGAAGCCGGCAGCAAAAGCTGAACGTCCAGGTGCTGCCCGCCGTGGCAACACATCAGGGCAGCGCATCAAAGATCTTTTGGCTGAGGGGCCACGGCTTGGTTCATCATCGGCCACCAGTGATAAACCGCGCGCGCGCGACTGGGAGTTTCGGTCCGGGCTGGTCTGGAGTTATGCCGGGCCGATTACGGGAATGCATTGCGTGCAATGGCGCGAGCCGAGTGATCCGAACAAGTGGGACGACAACTTCTTGTGCACGGAGCGCGATGTTGGTTTTCAGTGGTCGTTTCGTGGGCCGATCCTGGGGCGTGGATTGAAATGTATTCAGGTGCGCGAAAAATCCGATCCGCATGACTGGCACGACAACTATTTCTGCTGGCCGCGCGACCTTAACGTCGCGTTCCGCTTTAGTGCGACGGGGCGGATCGCAGGGCAGCGATGTGTGGCGATTGTCGAGCCGTCCGACCCCCATACGTGGCGAGACAATTATTTGTGTCACACACGAGTGGCGGGTTAATCGGCTGGTCGACATAGATTATGACCAACAGCTATGGAGAACATCATGAGCGACCATAAGAAAGCACGTGCGGTTGGTATCAATCACGTCGCGCTGGAAGTTGGCGACATCGAACAGGCGTTGGAATTCTACGGACAGTTCCTGGAATTCTCGCTGCGCGGCAAAAGCGAGAAGATGGCGTTCATCGATCTTGGCGATCAGTTCATCGCGATGGCCAAGATTGACAGCCAGCCACGTGACAACGATCGCCATTTCGGCCTCGTTGTTGATGACAAGGAAGCTGTTGGGCGGACGTTGGCAGCGCTTGGTATTGAGATTGCCTCAGATCGTTTCATGGATTTCTATGACCCATGGGGCAACCGGATTGAGATTGTCGGCTATGAAGGCATTCAGTTCAGCAAGACCGACGGTGTGCTGCGCGGCATGGAGCTGGAAGGCCTCGCCAAAACGGATAAGGCGCTGCAAGAGCTGAGCGATAAGGGCATGGGCCCGACGTAGCGCGTGCAGTCTACGACACAGCAATAAAAACAGCTTCGTCGGATCATTGGATCGCGAAGCCTGTCAGCGTCGCCAATTGGTCACCTTCCGACGCCGGAAAGTCACTAGGCTAACCCTTGTTTGATCTCTGTTCATGACCTCGAATGTGTCGGTTTTGGCAAGGTAGAGGTCGCAATTGGCGTGCTTTGACAGGCGGTCGTGGACTTACGATCGGAGCTGCTGCGCCTGATATGCGCGGGGAACTTGGGAACGACAAACGCCATAGAATTTCTGGGAGGAAATAGCAATGGCAGTAGGACCACCGTTCACGGATGTGGAGATCAGAAAATCTCCGTCAGGTTTTTATGAAGGCTACAGTCTGCCGATCGCGCTGATCAGCAAATTATCAATGGCATTGCTTGTTATCTGGGCGCTGTTTTGGCCGGCTAATGCAAACGGTGTTCTTGGCAGCGTGAATTCAACGCTACTCCTAGGTTTCAACGGGTTTTACATTATTATTGTTGGTTTTTTTGCGGTGTTTTTGTTCGTTCTGGCGATCCTGCCGCAAACCGGGCGTCGCCTGATGGGCAGGCCTGGCGAAGCACCTGAATTCTCGACGTTTTCCTGGTTTTCAATGATGTTTGGCGCCGGTCTCGGGGTTGGGCTCATGGTTTTCGCAACGGCGGAACCGCTTGGTCTGTGGGGATCAAATCCGCTGACGGTTGGTGGCCAGGTCAAAGCCAATTCGCCTGAGGCCCTGACCAGCGCCTACCGTTACACATTCCTGCACTACGGCCTTCATGCCTGGTCGATCTATGTCGTAACTGGGCTGTCGCTCGCCTACTATGCCTATACGCGCGACATGCCGCTGACCATTCGATCGGCGTTGACGCCATTGTTTGGCCGGTTCGTAAATGGCCCCTTCGGCCACTTGGTCGATGTGTTGGGCGTTGTTGCGACCATTCTGGGCGTTTCAGTGACCATTGGATTTGGCGTCAGCCAGTTCATCGACGGCATGTATGCCATCACCGGTATGGACTGGTTGATGAATTTGACAGGCAAAGTCCCCAAGCCAAGCACCACCGGCTTGATCGCTGGCCTCGTTGTGATCATGGGGTTATCGATCATTTCAGCGGTATCGGGCGTTGGCCGCGGGGTGAAGTATCTGTCGAACCTCAATCTGGTGCTGTCGCTGATCCTGCTGCTGGTTTTCGCAATCTTCGGCTCGTTCATGTTTGCAATGACGACTTACGCAACAGCGCTGATGGATTACCTGCTCCATTTCTTGCAGCTGTCGTTTGGCCCATATGGACCGCAATCTAGCGAAGCATTTGCAGCGGCACTGCCCGCTGAAGCAAAGCCACTGGCAGCCAAGCTTTACACAGGTGCGACCAATGCTTGGGGATCTCTGGCTGGCTTCCAGAAGGGACTGACCGGGGACGCAGCAGCGCTTTCGCCCAAGATTCAGGAAGCGGCATATGCAGCTGGCACGCAGGGCCGTCAATTTGGCTGGCAATCAGGCTGGACCACGTTCTATTGGGCCTGGTGGATCGCGTTCTCGCCGTTCGTTGGCCTGTTCCTTGCCCGCATTTCGAAAGGGCGCACAGTGCGTGAATTCATTGTCGGTTGTGTCTTTGCACCGACACTTGTGTGCTTTGCATGGATGGCAATTCTTGGTGGTACCGCCATCGACCTTGAGCTGACCGGGGATGCCAAGGGGACGATCATTGCAGCGTCAAATACTGCGAAACTGTTCGTGACCTTGGGCCATATGATTTCCGGCTCGTTCTTGTCGGCGATTACGATCATGTGTGTTGTGCTGAGCCTGACCTTCCTGGTGACATCGGCTGACTCTGGCATCTTGGTCATGAACACCATCATGTCAGGCGGCGAACAGGAAACCGGCGTTAAGCATCGCATCGTCTGGGGTGTGATCCTGACACTTGTGATCGGCACACTGCTCGTTGCCGGCAATGCAAAGGCAGGCGCTGATCCGATGAATGCACTGAAAAGTGCCATGATCATCGGCGCCCTACCCTTCACGATGGTCATGGGGTTGATGTGTCTGTCGCTGATCAAGGCGCTCTATCGAGACAGCCTGCGCGATAAAGATGGTGCAACTGCATCCGCTCAACCGGCTGAGTAGAGAAGAATACGCTCCGGTGTCCATGGACGCCGGAGCGTGATGCCTGAAAGCGGGTTGGTTCAACTGCTGAGAATGTCATCTCGTAGCGAAGCGCGAGGATCTAGGACCACTGCTGTCCGGTTCGCGCATCGAAGAATTGCGAAATGCATTATAGCAGTGTGCTTTTTACGCGGCGCGTCGCTCTCAATGTTCGCGGTCTGAGCTTGGCGAACCCACCAATACATCCGTCATCCCCACGAAGATGGGGACCCAATCAAGTCGCCGCAAGCGCCGATTTTGTGGAAGTTTACTTAGGTTCCCGCCTGCGCGGGAATGACGGAGTGGGTGGCGCGCGGGCATACCAAAGAAGTGTCCTTGATCCAAAGCGGACAGCAGTGATCGATGCTTTAAAGCATGTCGCATCCAATAGGATTCAATATGCAGGGAGCGCGTCCAATCCGGCGCAGCCGCCCCGCGGAGGTGCCCGAGCGCAGCGAGGGATAGCAACGTGAGCGAAAACAATCTAAAGCGAGGCGCATTTAATGCGACGTGCTTTAGGATTCAGGCATGACGTGTTCGCAAAAATGACTTGCAGGCGGATTAGTGTCCACCAAGGCTATCGCATCATGACTTCGACTTCGACGCTTTTGCCGGACCGGACGTCGAAGGTTCGCGTGTAGTTTTTGCCGCCCCAGCGGGCGCTGACGCTGTAGGTGCCGGGCGCCAGAACGTGGGTTGGCAACGCGCCCGCGGTTTCTTTTATGATGTCGCCGGATTTACTCAAGATGATCCACTGTGTGTCAGCGTGGGCTTCACCAGCTTCGCTTTTAACCAGCTTGAAAGTGACTTTTGCAGCTTCGTGGCTAACCACCGCTTCAGTGAGTTTGCCAGCCTCGACGGCAACTTCGGCGGAGACCAATGCGTTGACATCCCCGAGCCGCGAGACGATGTGATAGATGCCGGAGTTGAGCCGCGTGATGAGACCTGGCCGGGCATTGGTGACAACGCGTAGGCGGGCGCCTGACTGATTGCGCTCATCAGAAAAGATGTCAAAGCGGGCTTTGTCGCGCGCGATGCCGCCGCCGACAACCTTGGTGACGACGCGTAGGCCGCCGGCATTGAGAATGAATGGTTCTTTTCTGAGCGGGCCGCTCAGGACGTCAATAATACGTGTGAGGTGGGCCCGGCCAAACGCCGCGTTGATTGCATATTTGCCGACCGGAAGTTTGAGTGTTGGTTGCGCGACGCGTTGTGTCACGACGAGCTTCGCGGGCTCCGACGATGTGCCAATCGTAAAGACACGCCAGATCAACCCACGATCAATCGCGCGACGGCGGGTGGCGCCAATTTCACTTGTCAGAAAGGCCGTGAGCGCGAGTGTGCCGGATCGCAAGTCGACGGCTGGCTCCGGTGCAGGTTTGCGCGGAAGTACTGTTGTCGTCTGACCATTACCCAGCTGACTATTGCCGGGCGTATTTGGCTCGCTAAGAACACCGGTTGACCAGCCGCTCGGACTGTTTTGAGCGGCAACCGGCGATGTGCCGACAACAACAAGGCCCGCAACAATCAAGGCGCATAAATGAGCAACGGCCAAACTCTGCTGGTGACGACGGATCTTTTGTAGGAATTCAGGCATGCTGCACTCCTCAGTACTTATTCGGTGTGATGGCTTGAATGCGGCCGGCGACAACTGCGAACTTTGCTGAATAATGCGTGCCTTTGGAACTCATTTTGACCTCGTACGTGCCAGCTGCCAACGTCACCGATGGTGAAGGGGCGAAGGATTGCCATATCGTGCGGCTCTCCTGGTCGAGCAACTCCCAAAACGTTATCTGGCGCAATCCGGCAGCGATCTCAGTTGGCAGCGAGAAGTCGACACGGCCGGCACGGTGGCGCAGTTCAAGGTTGCCGGAAGCGCCAGAACCAACATCGAAATCGCGGATCATGACGGCATTTTGGAGGCCGATGCGGCTTTCGATACGATATTTTCCGGGCACCAGATGAAACACCGGCTGCGCCTTGCGGCTAACCGCAATGGGCCTCTCCAGTTGGTTCGTCCGCCATAGCCGGTAGCGGATGCCCGATCCGGCAAGCTTGTCATTCTTGCCGACATGGGATGTGACCCGCAGCGCCATTTGCGGCAAGGTCAGTGTCTGACTGCGTGTTTCGCCAGCGGCCAGAACCATGAGTGTGGTTTTCTCGGCACCAAAGGCGCGCAATGTGACATGATAAGGACCAGTTGGCAGCTCGAAGGTTGCCTGTGTTGATGCAGAGCGCGCGATGATGCGGCGCTTGCCAGGCCGTTCGGCGTCATCAACAGCGATCCGAATTTCTGCAGCCGTGGCCTGCTCTTTGCCGAGATCAGCTGACGTCACTGTTAAGCGAGCGGTCTTGCTCCCGAATGCGATGGCGTGCCGGGCGCCGCCGGCCATGTCGAGCGTGCGTGATATACGGTTGAGGCCGTTGCCGACTGAAATGCGATACAGACCATTTTTTAAAAGAAGTGCGCGCGCAGAACTCGCCGGCCCGGACCAGACAGCGCTTCCCGCAGCGTCGTCGGTGGTCGTTGCACGCGTGACTGTCACGAGGGTTGAGCGATCCTTCGCGCCGATCACCTTGACCGCGACCAACCCGCCATCGAATTCGAGCATAACGGGCTGCCGCGCGCCCGGGAGAACGACGACATCTTTGCTCAAGCGGACGAGTTCGGTGCGCATCGTGATACGATAATTACCAGGGGCGAGGGAGACATCAAGGACGGGTTGGCGGATGGTTCGGCTGACCGATGGTTTTAAGGGCGACTTGCTCTCAATTTGCCAGATGATGCCGCCGGTAATCGCCTTCTTGCTGCCAGCAAGCCGCGCCCGGGCCGTCACACCGGTGGACTTTGGTACTGGTTTCTTAACCACTGTGGGGCGTGTCGTCGTTGGTGGCTTTCGCAATCCAGCCGGCGTGGCGCTCGGGATCGCCGAAATGGATTTGTCGAGACCAGCGAGCACAGCGTCCATTGTGGCAGCCTCGATTAGACGGCCGCCGGTTGCCTTGGTCAGACAGGCCATGGCGCCTTGTTGGCTGCGTTTGAGTCCCAGCGATATGACATCAACCGCAATGCGGGGCTGTTTCTTCGCAAGATCGCGGGCGAATGCACAGACGTCCTGACGGCAGTTGTCAGGGCTGTCGTGGATCAACAACAGCCGCACCGGACCTTTGGATCCGCTGACCGACTGGACCGCCGTTTCAAGACCGAGGACAACCGGGCCGCGACCTTTCGGGTTAAATTTACCGAGGTATCCGTCAAAACGATCGAGTTGGCCGGGCGCCGGTTGCAACAGAGTTTCACTGGCCGCACATGAGTTGCCGGATCGCGCGCCAAAACTGACAAGGCCAAGCGCGACACGCGGCAGATGCGTGCGCACGATTTGGCCGAGTTCAGAGCGCAACGCGTCAATCTTGCTGCGTGATGAGCCTGGCATTTTTGCCCACATCGAGCCCGATCCATCAAGCACCACGACAAGTTGGGACACAGGCTGGACCCGGGATTGGGCATGGGCTGGCAGAATGGACGCGCTAAGCATCGCGAACAAGCTGGTCGCTGCTGCCCATGTGCGCAGACGCATCCAAGGTGAGATCTTTTGCATCGTATCAGCAGCTTTCCCCGAAGCGTTCCCCGACGCCTTCAATCTCCCGCACTGCGGGGCCAAGAGCGCCAAATGCCTTACCGTCAACAAACGATCAAATGCGTCATTAGTCGACATGCCGCGCCGTTTGCTGACGTTCGCGTTATATAATAGAGCGTTCGCAACGAAACTGCAGTGCAAACATTGCCGGAATGATCAGATTATGACCGCAACCGTGTTGGATTTCCTACTGAGCCGCCGTTCTTCGAAGCCAGCGCTGATGGCTGAGCCGGGCCCGTCGCCCGAGCAAGTGCGCCAGATTTTGACTGCCGCAGCCCGCGTGCCGGATCACAAGAAGCTGGTGCCCTGGCGATTTATCGTATTTGAAGGCGCGTCGCGTGCGGCGTTTGGCGAGAAATTAGCCGCGGTGTTGCCGACGGAAGATGCGGAAACGCCATCCGAGGTCCGCTTGCAGACCGAACGAGAGCGCTTTACACGGGCGCCGATGGTGATCGCCGTGGTTTCGCGGGTTGCGCAGCCAGAAAAAGTACCGGAGATCGAGCAGATGCTGTCGGCAGGTGCTGCCTGTATGAACCTGTGTCATGCCGCCAATGCGCTGGGCTTCGGCACCAGCTGGATCACGGAGTGGTATGCGTTCAGTACCGGTATCCGCGATGTGCTGGGGCTCAGAGATGGTGAGGCTGTCGCGGGCTTCATCTACATTGGAACGGCGGCTGAAACGCAACCCGATCGCGACCGGCCGGATCTCGATGCGATCACCGAGTATTGGCAGCCATAACATTCGATATGACGCAATCGCCTATCTGACGACACACGCTTAGGGGCCAGACCCTAACAAACCCGCTGGGAGCACATATGTTTTACGAAACCGCCGCCAACAATCACGGTCTGCCGCGCGATCCTTATAAGGCACTGATTGTGCCGCGCCCGATCGGTTGGATCTCGACAGTCAGCAAGGACGGAGTGTGCAACATCGCGCCGTACAGCTTTTTCAATGCGATCAGTGAGAAGCCGCATTACGTGATCTTTGGCTCGGCGACGGCGAAGGATAGCGTGCGCAATATCGAAGAAACCGGTGAGTTTGTGTGTTCGCTGTCGACCTATGAGTTGCGCGAGGAAATGAACGTGACGTCGGCTGGCGTGCCGCATGGTGTTGATGAGTATCCGTTGTCGGGTTTGACGGCGGTGAAGTCGACCATGGTCAAGCCACCGCGTGTGAAAGAGAGCCCGGCAGCACTTGAGTGCAAGCATTGGAAGACGATTGAGTTGCCACCAGCAGAACCAGGCGGCAAGCATGGCAGTTTCGCGGTGATTGGGCTGGTTGTCGGGATTTATATTGATGATGCCGCGCTCAAGGATGGCTTTGTTGATACGGCTGCGATGCAACCGCTCTCGCGATTGGGATATATGGATTATTCGTGGGTCTCAGGCGATACGATGGTGACGATCAATAGACCAGAAGTGGCACCGGATGGCACAGTGAAGGGGTAGGCTGCGAGGCTTTGCGGCTTGAGGAGGCGATAGATGGGACTTTAAGCGGGCGCAACAACGCGTGTCTGCCCCTCACCCTAACCCTCTCCCCGTGAAGGACGGGGAGAGGGGACAACGTTGCAATTTGAAGTGAGTGTTTTGCCACAAGTCGGAGCATGACACCCTCTCCCTGCAAGCTCGTTGCGCAGCGAGGAGAGGCAGACATACGGTATGAAACAAGCGGTACGAACCAGCATCAAACGCCGAATTGTTCGACCAGGATGCGTTCGTCGAGGTTGTGCCCGGGATCGAACATCATAAGGTATTCGGTGGCCGTGTCTTCGGCAATCAGAACCTCGACAACGGAGCGGGTTTCGCGGTTGTCAGCAACGGCGCTGACGGGGCGGATATCAGCTCCGAGTACTTCGATCCTGATATTGGCGTGGTTGGACAGCAGTGCGCCGCGCCAACGTCTGGGACGAAACGGACTGATCGGGGTGAGCGCCAGGAGGGGTGAGCCGATCGGCAGGATGGGACCTTGTGCCGACAGGTTATAAGCCGTCGAGCCGGAGGGCGTCGCAACGAGCAGGCCGTCGGCGATGAGTTCGTCGAGGCGGACTTTGCCGTCAACAGAAATGCGCAACTTGGCTGCTTGATGCGTCTGGCGGAAAAGCGAGACTTCGTTGATCGCGAGACGCTTGTGCACCGTGCCGTCAATGTCGAGCGCGGTCATGGTCAGCGGATGCAGGCCGGTGGTCTCGGCGCCTTCGAGGCGCTCGATCAGGTTGTCGACGTTGTATTCGTTCATCAGGAAGCCGACCGAGCCGCGGTTCATGCCGTAAACCGGGACGCCGTCATTCATATGGGCGTGCAGCGTTTCGAGCATCAGGCCGTCGCCGCCAAGGGCCACGATAACCTCGGCCTGACTTGGATCGACGTGGTCATATTTGGCGGTGAGCTCGGCAAGCGCGCGCTGGGCGTTCTCGTGCTCACTGGCAACGAACGCGATGCGGTCAAATCTCGCTGTGGTGTCTGACATTGATGTCGGCTTTAATGTGGCTCGGGCAGCGATGCGTGTGGCTGCGTGAGAGGGCGTGCAGGCGCATGATAGGCATGGATGGCCTGAACGCGATGAAATAGCAAGAACGGGCGAATTCCAATGGGCAGTCGGTGAGTTGCCGCCAGGATGCTTAATTGACGGAGAGATCAGTGATGGAAGATGGCGAGAAATACGTGCTGATCTATACAACCTGGCCGAGTGCTGCGCGAGCTGAGGCGGCGGGGCGGTCGCTCGTCGCAGAAAAACTGGTGGTGTGTGTCAACATTCTTGGTGAGGCAACGGCCATCTATGAATGGCAGGGCGAGCTGCAGCAGGAAACCGAGTGCCCGATGGTGATGAAAACGCGCAAGGCTCGAGTGGACGATGTTGTTGCCGCTGTGAAGAAACAGCACCCTTACGATGTGCCAGCGATTGCTGTATTGCCCATCGAAGGCGGCGACCCTGAATTCCTGGCGTGGATTGGGGCTCAGACAATCATGGATAGCGCAGGCAGCAGTGATGAGACAGAATAACAATCAGGCGTTCGCGAAATTACTGCGTCAGCCGGTCATTCCAGTGGTGACGGTGGATGATCCTGATCGCGCCGTGGCGTTGGCCCGAGCACTAAGTGATGGTGGCCTGCCAGCAATCGAAGTGACGCTGCGCACGGATGCGGCGTTGCGTGCGATCCGCGCGATCGTTGATGCGCTGCCGGGCAGAGTTGTGATTGGTGCGGGAACCGTGCGAACGCCAGCGCAAGGTGCTGAGGCGATTGCGGCGGGCGCAACATTTTTGGTGTCGCCGGGCGTGACGCCAAGTTTGATGCAAGCTGCGATGGAGTGGCGGGCACCGTTTCTGCCAGGCGTTGCAACCGCGTCAGAGGCGATGGCGCTGGCGGATATGGGCTATCAGTTCCAGAAATTTTTCCCAGCCGAACAAGCGGGGGGCGCTGCCGCGCTCAAATCATTGAGCGCACCGCTGCCAGATATCGCCTTTTGCCCGACGGGGGGCATCCATGCCGGGAATGCGGCTGACTATCTGGCGCTTGATAACGTCGCCTGTGTCGGTGGTTCCTGGGTTGCGCCGAAGGCAGCCGTTGACGTTGGCGATTGGGACGCGATCCGCAAATTGGCGCAATCTGCCGCGGCGCTCTAGGAGCTGTGGACAGTTAGCGCAGCCATAGAACGATAGCAGCTATTGTTATCATGGACATGTAGTTGCGTGCTGTCTTCTCATACCTTGTCGCGACGCGTCGAAATTGTTTGAGGCGTGAGAAGCAGCACTCGAC
>CAJQQK010000232.1 GCA_905480435.1 uncultured Hyphomicrobiaceae bacterium
CCCCCCCCCCCCGGCCACACACCGGCCTGTGAAATTATGACTAGAACGTTTCTGGGCAAACCTTTGCGTCATTCCAGAGATGGATATGTGTTCAGCAGTGTGACAATCCTGCTTCTACATAAACGATGTCATGCATGTAACTGCGCCTTGAGTGTGAGTGTTCCGGACTTAGCTAAATGTGGTTTACAGTTGTGGCTACTGAGGTATGGATGAATGGCGGGAACTGGCACATGACAGCGCGAAAAGATTTGGCACCACCGCGGCCCTACACTTTGGATACGCTGTTGACGATTATGATAGCTCTGAGAGATCCGAAGACCGGCTGCCCCTGGGACCAAGTCCAGACATTTGAGAGCATTGCGCCCTACACGATCGAGGAAGCCTATGAGGTTGGTGATGCGATCGAACGTGGAGACCTTGCCGATCTCAAAGATGAACTTGGCGATCTCCTCCTGCAAGTCGTCTATCACGCGCGTATCGCCCAAGAAGCTGATGCCTTCGACTTTGATGACGTGGCGGCTGTGATCTCGGAAAAGATGGTCCGCCGGCACCCGCACGTGTTTGGCACGGAGACCGAGCGCCGTGATGGCGCGGCACCTGGCTTTTGGGAACGGATCAAGGCCCAGGAACGCACGGTGAAAACAGCCGCCAGAGAGCGGCTTGGGGTCAGCAACCCTGTCCAGCCAAGCTTGTTGGATGACGTGCCACGCAATTTGCCGGCCCTCACTCAGGCTGTGAAATTGCAAAAGAAGACTGCTGGAGTGGGCTTTGACTGGCCGTCATTAGCGCCTGTTATGGCCAAAATGCGGGAGGAGCTGGCTGAATTTGATGAGGCTGCTGTCGCTGGTGATACCGCTGCGATGCGGGATGAATTTGGCGACGTGCTGTTCGTGATGGCCAATGTGGCGCGACATCTAAAAATTGTGCCGGAAGCAGCACTTGGAAAGACCAATGCTAAGTTCCGCCGCCGATTTGGGCGCGTTGAACAACTGCTGCGGGACGCCGGACGTGAGCCGGAAGACGCCACACTTGAAGAGATGGACGCATTCTGGGATCAGGCAAAGGCCGAAGAAAAGCAGGTCAATTGATTGCCCGACGCGCTCGTCAATTTGTCTACTGACTGGACAACCGATGAGCAACGATGCTCTGATCGCACTCTTTGCCGGCTTCCAGGATGACTGCTTATGACGACAGCACATGATGATCCTTCATTCGTTTCTCCCGCCTTGGAGGAGGCAAAGCGTAACAAATTGATGCTGGGCTTGTTTCTGCCATTGCAGTCCGGTGCATGGTCCCCTTCCCTTGCGCCACGTGAGACATCGTGGACGTTTGACTACAACGCTGAATGCACACGGCGGGCTGAGGCGCTCGGCTTCGATCTGGTGTTCGGTCTGGCGCAGTGGATGGGCAAAGGCGGCTATGGCGGCGAAATGTCGTTTCGCGAGTTCTCGACTGATCCGCTGATGGTCACAGCCGGTCTGGCGGCCATTACCGAGCGCATCATGCTGATTTCGACGGTGCACGTGCTTTATGGCTGGCATCCGCTGCATCTCGCCAAATTTGGGGCAACGATTGACAATATCAGTGGCGGGCGCTGGGGGCTTAACGTCGTCACGGGATACAAACCGAGCGAATTCAAAATGTTCGGGCTCGATCCAATCGCCCATGACGCGCGTTACAGCAAGGCGGATGAGTTCACGACCCTCATGAAGCGCCTTTGGCAGGACGATGACGAGCTGACCGTTGCCGGTGATCATTGGCAGCTTGAGGGCGCTTACGTTGCGCCAAAACCGATCAATGGTCGCTGCATTCTGGTCAACGCGACGTCGTCTGATGCGGGCCTTGATTACGCTGTCAAACATTCCGACTTGATCTTCATCACAAGTCCCGCAGGTGCCGATCTCAACAAGGCCTGCGAAGCCCTGCCGGCGCACAATGCCAAAATCAAAGCCCGCGGACAGGCCGTCGGGCGTGATGTCCGCACAATCATTAACCCGCACGTGATCTGCCGCGAGACCGAGGTGGAAGCGTGGACGCAGCACCAAGCCATTCTCGATGGGCAGGACGCGGTCGCGGCAGACAACTTTTATGCGACTTTCGCCGGCGGTGATCAGTCGTCCTGGAAAGGCACTTCGCGCGATCAGTGGGTGATCGGTGGGAATGTTCATATTGTTGGCACACCTGAGCAAGTTGTAGAAGCGTTTCAGCGGTTACATGACGCGGGCTGCGATGGTGTTCAGGTCAATTTTTACGACTTTCTGCCGGATCTTGAGTACTTTGGGCAGCGTGTCGTGCCACTAATGCAACAAGCGGGGCTCCGGCTCTAATACCTGTGGCTCTCAGACGTCGAAACTCTGGCTGGAGATTGGGACTATGACACGGATTATTCGCGTATTCCTCGCAGGTTTGCTTGCGCTCCTGCCACTGGTTGCGACGGTGGCTGTGACCATTTTTCTTGTCCGGTTTGCCATTGAGTATATGGGCGCAGACAGCATGTTTGGCGGTTTGCTCACGTCTATTGGGCTTACCATCGATGGTCAGGCAACCCTTCCCTATCTTGTTGGTTTAGCCGCTGTTTTCGGTGTCGTGTTTCTAATGGGGCTTCTGGTTGAGACGAGCATCGGGCCTTGGTTTCATAAGGTCGTGGATAATTTTGTGGAGCGGATCCCGGTCATTGGTAGCCTCTACCAAGTCTCCAAACGTTTCGTTTCGGCCGTTGACACCAAGGACGATGGCGGCATCAAGAACATGACGCCGGTCTGGTGCTTCTTCGGTGGTGAGCGCGGTGCTGCCGTGCTGGCCCTGATGCCATCGGCATCGACCATCAATCTTGGGAGCGCGGACTATGTCGGCATTCTCATCCCGAGTGCGCCGGTACCCGTCGGTGGCGCGTTGGTTTACGTGCCCCAGGATTGGATCAAGCCGGCGGAAGGCGGCATTGACGAGCTGGTTAGCGTCTACGTGTCGATGGGCATGACGCCGCCTGCCTCACTTGTTGCAGCTGCCCAACCAACTAATGCCTCGGAAACGGCTGAGACTTAGAGTGTGTCTATGACTAAAACGGAAGCACTCAAAGGGAGCGCACGCGACCCGGCGCGTTGCGCCGCGCCCTCGCAGGCCCCGGTATTATCGAGGAATAGCCGTCAGAGAGAGAAAAACTAGAGCGGCCATCAGAGCTCGAATGTGATTCCACCTAAACCTGACCCGCTCTAGTGTGCCGCAGATAGACCCAGCGCCTCCAGGTGATGAAGCAGCTGGCCGTGTTTGACGTTTGAAATGCGCACTTCCACGTCAGTTGCGCCCGTCCCGTCGTCACACGCGTGGGCTTCGAGCACCGTTGCGTTCTCATGCAGCCAATGACGGAGCTTCCCAGCGCTTACCGGGAGAATGATGCGCAGTGTGAGGTCGCCCCGTCCGACGATTTCGTCAATGCTACTTTGGAGTTCGTCAAAACCCTCTCCCGTAAGCGCTGAAGTCAAGACAGGCGGCGCTCCGCGATTGATGGATTGCTGGCGAGCAGCTGCAATTGCTTCTTGGGCGTCAGGCTCGGTCACAAGGTCATACTTATTCCAAACCTCGACCACCGGCGCCAGCGTGTCGCTTGCCTCACCAAGGAGATCCGCCAATACAAACTCCACATCCTGACGCTGAGCTTCGGTTTCCGGATGCGAAATGTCGCGGACATGCAGAATGATGTCAGCTGCGACGACCTCTTCCAGTGTTGCTCTGAAAGCTGCGACAAGCATCGTTGGCAGATCTGAAATGAACCCCACAGTGTCGGACAAGATAACTCTGCGACGGCTTTCAAGTTGCAGCTCCCGCATCGTCGGATCGAGCGTTGCGAACACTTGATCCTGCGAGACGACATCGGCACCGGTCAGGCGATTGAACAGCGTGGATTTGCCAGCGTTGGTGTAGCCGACGATTGCAACGATCGGATACGGCACCTTGGCGCGACCGGAACGGTGCAAAGCTCGTGTGCGGGTTACTTTGGCCAACTCTGAGCGAATTTTTTCTATTCGGTCGCGCAGCAGGCGTCGGTCGGTTTCAATTTGTGTTTCACCCGGGCCGCCGAGAAAGCCGAAACCGCCGCGTTGGCGTTCAAGGTGGGTCCAGCTGCGCACGAGACGGCTACGCTGAAACATCAAGTGTGCGAGTTCGACCTGTAGAGCCCCCTCACGCGTGCGCGCCCGGCGTCCGAAGATTTCTAGGATCAATCCTGTTCGGTCGAGCACCTTGGCGTTCCATTCACGCTCAAGATTGCGCTGTTGGATCGGCGTTAGCGCATGGTCGATGACGATCAGGCCGGTATCGAGTGCTTCGATGAGTTCGGCGATCTCCTTGACCTTGCCACTACCAAATAGTGTGGCAGGTCGCGGGTTGGTGATACGCACGACCTGTGACGCTGCAATCGTCAATTCGATCGCATCGGCGAGGCCAACGGCTTCTTCCAGTCGGTCTTGTATGCTGTGGCGTTGGGGCCCGGGTTGATCAGAGGCAAGAGCAGCATCTCTGGTGCTAAGCTCGGGTACAAGAACGAGCGCCCGGATGGTTGGCCGGTCGATTTCGTCTTGCGCAAACGTTGCCAGCACACCCGTCTGCTGACGTTCTCCCACATTATCCGCAAACGCGCGGCCGTCTGCACGGTGATCTTCGTCGGGTTTGTCGTTAGAGCGGTCTATTTGGTGTCACTCCTCGCTGCCTTCTTCATCATCCATCATGTTGACCGGTTGGCCCGGCATAATGGTTGAGATCGCGTGTTTGTAGACCAACTGTGAATGTCCGTCGCGTCTCAGCAGGACGCAAAAATTGTCGAACCAGGTCACGATGCCCTGAAGTTTGACGCCATTCATCAAGAAAATGGTCAGCGGAATTTTGTCTTTTCGGACTTTATTGAGGAAACGATCCTGCAAGCCCTGTTGGCGCTCAGATGGCATTTGGGGGATTCCGGTTTTTTGTTCGTTCTTTTATCGGAACGGTGTTTGCTTCGTTTCGAGCGAGTGTATTGAGCATACGTGGGTATGCGGCCTTAGATTATCCAGCTTGCGCGTTGCTGATAGCATGTTTGTCGCAAACTATCAGCGGCACAACGTCAGGCTTTGCTGAGTAATCTCCCAACAATAACGCGGTTTTCCTTAGGCTGTCGCTGTTGCCGGCAAGTGTCGCATTTGTGCAACTTCGTGAAAACTCTCGCGAAGTCGCACACTGGTGGAGCCAGGATGACCATTGCCCACCGGGCGTCCATCGATCTCGACAACCGGCATCACCAAATTGGTAGCCGATGTAATGAATGCTTCACGAGCGGCCTGGGCTTCTTCGATGGTAAAGCCACGTTCTACAAGGGTCAGGCCATCGCGTTCGATCAGGTCAATCAGCGTTGTGCGCGTGATGCCACGCAGGATCTCGTTGGTCGCCTTTGGTGTGATCAGTTCGTTGTCTTTGCTGATGATCCAGGCATTACTTGAGCCACCCTCACGTACCTTACCGTCCTCCCCGACGAACCAGGCTTCCTGGGCGCCGGTTGTTTTGGCTTGTTCCTTTGCGAGGCTCGCTGGTAGCAGCATCACAGTTTTGATATCGCAACGGCCCCATCGGTTGTCGGGCATACTCTGGATGGATATGCCTTTCTCGGCGATGGCTTCCTGACCAGCGCGTGATTGCGGTCTCGAGAGACACACGACCGTTGGTGGCGTCTCGACCCCATCAAACAGAAAATTGCGCGGGCCGGCGCCACGCGAGACCTGCAGATAAACAATGCCATTCTTGACGCGGTTGCGACGGATGGTTTCCTGTATCACGCGCTGCCAAGCGCCTGTGGACATGGGTGCTGGAATACCAAGCTCATCGAGTGATCGTCCAAGGCGTGCCATGTGACGGTCTTCATCGACAACGGCGCGATCGCGCACTTCGCATACTTCGTAAATCGCATCGCCAAACTGAAAACCTCGATCTTCGGCATGGATGAGAGCGTCACTATAGCGGCGGTACGTACCGTTGACGTAAACTACCTTGGTCAACCGGGAGCTCCTTCGAGTTGTGTCTGCAGCAAAAAAGTCTGGGCACGGCTGTTAAAAATAATCGGGACTGACGCGGAAGAGTTGCTCGATCTCTCGAATGTTTTGAGAGGGCGAGAACAGGATCACCCGATCTCGTGGCTGCAGTTCGGTATCGCCAACCGGCTGGATCAGCTTGCCTTGGCGCATAATGGCACCAAAGCGGATGCCTTGTGAAATTTCAAGCTTACGGATCGATTGGCCAACAACTGGTGTCGTCTCCAGGGCTTCCGCTTCGAGTATTTCAGCCGAACCGTTGTGGATCTCGTGGACGGCGCGAATGCGCCCGCGGCGCACATATTGAAGGATACGGGATACGGTGACCAGCCGTGGACTGACCTGGGCATCAATTCCAAAAGAACGAACCATGTTCGAATAGCCAGTGCCATTGACTAAGCAGAGGCTGCGTCGGCACCCGAGTTGTTTGGCAAGGACGGACGTCAGGATGTTGGCCTGATCGTTGTTGGTGACAGCAACCAGTGTCTCGGCCGATGCGACGTCAGCTTCGCGCAGCAAATCTTCTGAAAGAGCGTCGCCATGGAGCACGACGGTGCGCTGCAATGTTTCAGCGATCTGGATGGCGCGATCGCGTTTGGATTCAACTATTTTAACACGTACGTTTTGTTCGCGCTGCTCAATAGCGCGGGCAACGAACAGCCCGATGTTGCCGCCGCCGGCGATAATAATCCGGCGAGCCTGGGTTTCCTCGTGACCGAAAATTTTGAGTGTGCGGGCGACTTGATCAGCTGGCACGACAACGTATGCATCATCGCCAGTTTGTAGCCTCGCATTGGATGTTGCTGGCACCAGTTCGCCATTGCGCACGATGCCGACAATTGATGCTGGCAAATCTGGGAATAGTTCAGATAGTTGGCGGATCGGCGTATCTACAATGGGACAGTCGGGCCCGCAATTTACACCGATCGCGAGAATTTGGCCGTTGGCGAAACTTGCAGTTTCAAACGCACCCGGCAACTCCAAGCGGCGCAGGACAACATTGCCGACCTCGATCTCGGGCGAGATGATGTAGTCGATTGTAATGCCATCTCGAGAGAACAGATTAGTCCAGCTTTTATCGAGGTACGACTGGGCGCGCACGCGCGCGATTTTGGTTGGAATTTCGAAAATGTTGTTGGCGATTTGGCAAGCGACCATGTTGACTTCATCAGCCAACGTGACCGCGATCAACATGTCGGCATCGCGTGCGCCAGCCCGCTGCAGCACGTCGGGATGAGCACCATTGCCAAGAATGGCACGGACTTCGAGCATATTGTTGGCACGTTGAACGAGTTCGGGCGCTGAATCGATGATCGAAACGTCGTTACCTTCGCTCGCTAAGCGCTCGGCGATGCCAAGCCCGACTTGACCTGCCCCGCAGATAATTACTTTCATGTCAGGTCGCCCCCTGTCGTTTCGCAGCATAAAGCAAGCATTGTCGCCAGCGCTAGGTGCTGCTGGTCAACAGGGTTAGGCGGTCACTCATGGCGGATGCCATTAACCCGTGACCTGGGCGGCGCCGGAACGCTGCTCCGAGCTGACGCCAAGTGCGCGCAGCTTCCGGTGCAACGCTGAGCGTTCCATGCCAACAAATTCAGCCGTGCGCGATATGTTGCCACCGAAGCGGTTAATCTGGCTCAATAGGTATTCACGCTCAAAGATTTCGCGCGCCTCGCGAAGGGGCAGAGACATCAGATGTTCAGCGCCGCCGTTCACGGGCAGTGGCACGTTGGATCCGATTTCATTTGGCAGCATGTCAGCTGTGATGACGGTTGTGTTGTCGCCGCCAACCAAGATCATGACGCGCTCAATATTGTTGCGCAGCTCGCGGACATTTCCTGGCCAGTCATGTGCTTGCAGCACGGCGATCGCGTCATCGCCAATCTTGCGCGGTGTCAGCCCTGAGGTCTCGGCAATCTGTCCTGCGAAATGATGCACCAGTGTCGGAATATCCACGCGGCGCTCTGCCAGCGATGGCACCCGCAATGGCACGACATTGAGACGATGATAGAGGTCCTCGCGGAAGCGGCTCTCGGACATGTCGCGCTCGATATCACGTGCTGTCGACGAAATGATGCGCACATCAACAGACACCTTCTGAGTGCCTTCAAGGCGAAGGAATTTCTGTTCGACCAGGACGCGTAGGATCTTGCCCTGCGTTTCAATCGGCATGTCGGCGACTTCGTCGATATAGAGTGTGCCGCCATGGGCTTCTTCGAGCGCGCCGACTTTGCGTGTGCCGCCGGCGTGATCTTCGATGCCAAAGAGTTCCTCTTCGACCCGCTCTGGGACCATCGCGGCCGCATTGAGGACGACGAACGGGCCATCTGAGCGATGCGATTTTTCGTGAAGCAGGCGCGCGACCGATTCCTTGCCGGTGCCCGATTGGCCGCGAATGAGGATGCGGCTGTTGGTCGGTGCGACGCGATCAAGCTGCCCGCGGAGTTGGTTCATCGCGCCGCTTTCGCCGATTAGCTCAACGGCCTGGTTGGAGCGCTCGCGAAGGTGCTGCACTTCGCGTCGTAGCTGTGAGGCTTCCAACGCGCGCATCGTAACGAGCAGCAGGCGATCAGCCTGAAATGGCTTTTCGATGTAATCGTAGGCGCCGCGTTTGATGGCAGTTACAGCGGTTTCAATATTGCCGTGGCCGGAGATCACGATAACCGGAAGTTCTGGGTGAACTTTGCGAATGATGTTCAGTATTTCCAGGCCGTCGAGCCGACTTCCTTGTAGCCAGATATCGAGAACAACGAGATGTGGTTTACGTGCTTCGATGGCAAGTAGAGCCTCATCACTGTCACGGGCGAGACGGCATTGATGCCCCTCGTCCTCCAGAATGCCGGCCACAAGTTCGCGGATATCGTTTTCGTCGTCGACGACGAGAATGTCCGATGCCATCATTCACTCCTCTAGTGTTTTGACGCAGCAAGTGATCAACGATTAGGTCGTTGACGCTGCCAGTCCTTGTTTTTGGTTCGTTGTTTTGCGGTTTTCAGTTGCCGCCGTGATCGGCAAGTGCAGTCGGACAGCCGCGCCATTGGTTCGGGCTTCGGTTGCAGGCGCGTCGGTCAGTTCAAGTCGGCCGCCATGTTGCTCGATGATTTTCTGGACGATTGCGAGACCAAGCCCAGTCCCCTTTGCCTTGGTTGTCACATAAGGCTCCAGCAAGCGCGAGCGCATTGGTTTCGACAATCCGATGCCGTTGTCTATCACTTCTATCAGTGCCGTCTCACCGTCGATTGTCAGACGTGTCTCAACCAGTCCTTGGAAACCTTCCGGGGCATCAGCTTGCTCAGTGATTGCTTGAGCTGCCTCAGAAGCGTTCTTGACGAGGTTGTTGATCGCCTGCGTCATGAGGCGACGGTCGAGCAGCATCAACACCGGCGTGTCGGGTAAGTCCATCGTAAACTTCACGCCAGTCGAGCCCATCTGGAACAGAGTGACCGAGTCTTTGATGGCACTGCACAAGTCTTCGTTGACGAGTTGCGGCTTCGGCATCCGCGCAAATGACGAGAACTCGTCGACCATACGCGACACATCCCCCACCTGACGGATGATTGTCTCAGTGCATTTATCGAATACTTCGCGGTCACCGTCGACAACCGGCCCATATTTGCGACGGATGCGCTCGGCAGAGAGTTGTATCGGCGTCAATGGATTCTTGATTTCGTGCGCAATGCGTTGCGCAACATCAGCCCAGGCTGATGCGCGCTGGGCGCTGACGAGTTCTGTAATATCGTCGAACGTCAGAACGGCACCGCCGCGTTTGTCCTCTTCCTCGCGCGTCAGGCGGACCGCGAAAGTGCGTTCATCACCATCGATCGACACTGATATCTGATCGGGTGCGCGTGGTTTTGTGTCACGCGCTGGGGCATCCGAGATTTTTCCGTTCTTGATAAGTTCAGCAAATGCCGGAACGATTTCGTTGAGCGGTTTGCCGACCATATCATCGTGGTCGAGGCGTATCAGGCGCTCCGCCGCCCTATTGGCGAGTGTGACACACATATCGCGATCAAGACCAAGCACGCCGGATGTAACGCCTGCGAGCGTTGCCTCCATGAACGCACGACCATCGCGCAGCTGAGTGTTGGTGCTGACAAGCTCGTCACGCTGGGTACGCAGTTCGCTGGTCATGGTGTTGAACGTTTGTGATAGGCGGCGCAGATCGCCTTCACCACGTCGTTCGGGCAGGGCGACATTGAGATTGCCCTGACTGACAAGCTGGGCTGCTCCGATCAAACGGCGGATTGGGGCTACGAAGCGGCCCGAAAACCAGAAGCCAGCCCAAATGGCAGCCAACAATGAAGTGAGTGAGATCATGAAATAGATCAGCGCATGCGCCGCTTTGAGGCCGCCTCTGCGTTTGCGCAACTGTCGGTATTCAGCGACGCCTGCCCGCGTGCGCGTAAGATGGCCGAGAACTTTTGGACTGACTCCGCGGGCGACGAACAGGTAGGCACCCGGATATCCAGCCAACTTTTTAAGGGCGGCCACACGGTAAGCATCACGTGGTGTCAGCAAGGGTATTTTACCTCGGTCCGCCAGTTGTATGACTTTTCGTGGCGGTGGCCGGTACGGAATCTTCGGGTCTTTGACGCCGGAGACGATTAGTTTGCCTTCGCCGTTGATGACGTAGGCGAACGGTAGGTCTCTCAACCCGGCCTGCACGAAGACCAGGTTTTTCAGCTTTTGGCGATCACCACCAATTGAAGCAGCAGCGCCCTCCAGGTCTTTGCCCATATTGACGATGTCGGTACGGATGACCTGGCCATGCTCTTCGAGATAGGCGGTCGCGACCTCCATCGAGTTTTCGACGATTGTCCGCGTTCGGGTGGAGAACCAGCTATCAAGCGAGCGGGAGAATGTCGTTGTCGCGGCAACTGCCAGAATGATGGCCGGCAAAGCGGCAATGACCGAAAAAAGTGCAACGATACGGACATGCAATCGGCTGCCAGCAATCTTTTGGCGCCAGGCGGAAAGCAGACCAACAAGCTGCGCACCAATCACAACGGTCATCGCAATGATCAACACAGCATTGATGAAGAGCACGGTGACGACGACCGAGTTCCGCGGTACGATCGGCGTCAGACCTGTCAAAATGAGATAGGTCGCAAGCGCTGAAATGCTGGCGAGTGAAACGGTGATGAGGCCAATATAAAAAGAGCGGCTGTTGGTGTCTGCGAACGGCAGTTTCGCATCGTCCAGAGCATCATCAAGGCCGTAGCCTGCGGTCTCTGCTGCGAATGCGCCTGGTTCGTTCGTTTGTGTCATGCAGTTCATAACCTGCCGCTGTCGATTGAAACCGTGATCGGCGCCAATGCGCATTATCTTTGAGGCGTAGTCGTGAAGTCACACTGTGGCGGAACGGTGAAGTAGAGTGAGGCTTTCACAAATATTTGTTGTAATTCTGCCCCATCTTTCATCGCGAAGCGAGGAAAGTGTTGACCGTCAAGCACACCTTGTGTGTCTTTTGTGTGGATATCGGCCGCGTGGCCGCGATCACATTTTATGTCAATCCATTACATTTAAAAAGACGAGCTCTTAAATATCTGGATGTTCAATAACTTGATCCGACTACGTAGTGTATTGCGGTTAAGACCAAGCAGTTCAGCGGCGCGAATTTGGTTGCCGCGAGTTGCCGTGAGCGCTGCCGAAATCAACGGTACTTCAATCTCGCGAATGACGCGATCGTAAAGTCCTGGCGGCGGCAAGTTTCCGTTGTAATTGGCAAAGTACGTCGCCAGATGGCGCTCGACCATCTCAGTCAGTGATTGCGCGTCAGCTTCTTCTGGTGCGCCCGATGGTCCGGAAATGACATCGATCAGCTCTTGATCGACAACGTCGGCGGAAATCAATTCTTGCGGATGGACTGCTACGATGCGGTGAATGAGGTTTTCTAGTTCACGCACATTACCGGGCCAGGCGTGTTGCTTGAGGCGCTCGATAGCCTCGTTTGAGATTGCATGTTGGCCGAGTGTTTGGCGGGCCATTCCGCGCAGAAAGTGACGCGTGAGATCGCCAATATCATCGAGGCGCTCACGAAGCGGAGGAAGACGCAACGGCACAACGTTCAGGCGGTAGAACAGGTCTTCGCGAAACAAGCCCTGTTGGATAAGGGCGCGTAGATCGCGATGTGTCGCGGCGATGATGCGGACGTGGGTCTTGATTGGTGTGTGCCCCCCGACCGTTGTGTATTCGCCTTCCTGCAGAACACGCAGTAGGCGTGTCTGTGCATCGAGCGGCATGTCCCCGATTTCATCAAGGAACAGTGTGCCACCGTCCGCTTGTTCGAAGCGTCCCGGAAGGCGGCGTGCCTGGGCGCCGGTCAAAGCACCTTTCTCGTGGCCGAATAATTCGCTCTCAATCAGATCGCGCGGGATCGCTGCCATGTTGACGGGCACAAATGGGCCATGCCGGCGTTTGCCGTGATCGTGCAACACGCGCGCAACGAGCTCTTTGCCGGTGCCAGATTCTCCGTTGATCATCACTGTGAGATCGGTTTGCGTCAGGCGTGCCAGCACACGATAGATTTCCTGCATCGCGATCGATCGACCGATCAGTGGCAGTTCTTCACCATCAACGTCTGCCTTTTCGGCGCGTTTTGATGCTGGCTTCGGCTCAGCCATGGCACGGCCGACAATCGTGATCAGCTCGTTGAGATCAAATGGTTTCGGGAGATATTCAAATGCACCGCGTTCGGCTGCCTTGAGGGCTGTCATCAGTGTGTTCTGTGCGCTCATTACGATAATTGGGAGCTCGGGCCGCAAACGGCGGATGCGTGGCAAAAGTTCAAATGCATTCTCGTCCGGCATCACGACGTCGGTGATGATGACATCGCCTTCGCCTTGTTGCACCCAGCGCCACAGGGAGGCGGCATTGCTTGTGGTCCGGGGGATGTAACCGGCCCGAGCCAATGCTTGATTGAGGACCGTGCGGATGGCGCTGTCGTCATCTGCGACGAGCACTGTACCTTTAGCCATGGTCGACTTCCTTGGTGGCGTTGCCCGTGCGCTGCAGCGGCAGCAATAATCGGAACGTTGTATGGCGAGGTGTTGCGTCACATTCGATAACACCGCCATGGTCGCTGACGATTTTGGCAACCAGCGCGAGGCCGAGCCCGGAACCATTAATCTTGTTGGTCACGAATGGTTCGAAGATATGCTTCAGCATATCCGGTTTTATGCCGCCGCCGTTGTCTTGGATTTCGATCGACAACGGGAGTGTGATGCGGGTGCCACTTCCCGGCACTGACAGGCGCACCCCCGGCCGAAATGCCGTCCGCATGATGATGCGCCCACCTGTGCCACCTAATTCTTGGATCGCTTCACTGGCGTTTTTGACGAGATTTAAGATCGCCTGGATCAACAAATCGCGATCGCCTGGTACCGATGGTAGCGACGGATCAAATTCCTGGCGAAAATCGATATTTCGCGCGAATCCCGATTGGGCAAGCTGGCGGACATGTTCGAGGACGTCGTGAACATTGACCGGGTCACGGGCGATCGGTCGTTCGTCGCCAAATACTTCGATGCGATCGATCAATTTTCGGATCCGCTCGGTCTCCGCGCAGATCAATTGTGTCAGCGCGCGGTCCTCGTCGGAAAGGCCGGGCTCCAGCAATTGGGCTGCGCCGCGAATTCCGGAAAGCGGGTTTTTGATCTCATGGGCGAGAACGGCTGAAAAGCCAGATGCGGATCGTGCCGCCGATATGTTGGAAAGCTGACGTTCGATCATTTGCGCCATCGAACGTTGCTGCAATATCAACATGACGAGACCTGGATCATCGAGCAACGGCCCGCCGAAAACGTCGACAAGTTGCGACGCCTCAGATCGCGGCAAGACGATTTCGACGCCATACTCGTTGACAGTTGCAGATGTGCGCCGAACCTGCTCGACAAGGCCCAGCAACGGGCAGCCGAACGTCACCAGGTCTGCAATTTGCGTGCGTTGCAGTACAGTATGGCCGATACCGAAAAACTGTTCGGCTGCTGGGTTTGCAAAAACGATGGTGTCGTGGACATCGAGCAAGATGACGGCGTGCGGCAATCCTTCGAGAAGCAGCTTGTGGATCTCGGCTGATGCCTTGGGCTCCGTCGTTGCTTTTGTTTTGCGCGTTGGTTTGGTCTTTGAGCTGGCTGTCATGCCGCGGACAGTTGTTGGTTGCCGGCTGCAAAAGCGACCTCAAGTCCTTTGTGGACTTCTGTCGGTGTATTGGCTGTGCAGATCTGCCGTCGCCATTGCTTAAGCGTATCGGCCTCAAAGCCCAAATGCTCTAGATACCAGGCAATGTGTTTGCGCGCATTTCTGAGGCCAAGAGGAGTGCCATAGTGGCTCAGCATATCGTCGAAATGACGTTGGACCAGGTTGAGTAGCTCTACGCCGACTGGAGGTGGCGTTGTGTTTTGCCCGGAAAGAGCGTCGGCGATCCTGCCCGGCTGCCACGGCGCACCATAGGCACCACGACCGATCATCAGGCCATCGGCACCGGAGAGCGACAGCGCTTGTTTTGCATCTGCCAATGTTGCGATGTCGCCGTTGACGATGACCGGGATCTCGACGGCATCCTTGACGGTGCGCACAAACGCCCAATCCGCGTCGCCCTTGAAGAATTGATTACGTGTGCGACCATGGATCGTGAGCATCTGAACGCCGGCATCTTCGGCACGCTTACCAATTTCAGCGGCATTGAGTGAGTGGTCGTCCCAACCCTTGCGCATTTTGAGGGTGACGGGCACATCGACTGCCGACACAACAGCGTCGACAATCGCCAACGCGTGATCCGGCTCGCGCATGAGGGCGCTACCAGATTGATTGCCGGTTACTTCCCGCGCCGGGCAACCCATGTTGATATCGATAATTTCAGCGCCGCGATCTGCCGCGATCCGTGCTCCCTCGCCCATCCAGGTTGGATCATAGCCAACGAGTTGCATGGCGAACGGAGACAAGTCGTCACCTGTTGCGCGCAGCATGACATCGGGACGTTCAGATATCAGCTCGCGACTGGCGACCATTTCAGAAACGACGAGACCGGCGCCAAACTCGTGTGCTAGGCGTCGAAACGGCAAATCTGAGACACCAGACATTGGTGCCAGGATAACCGGCCGCTCTACGGTATGAGATCCGATTGTTAAGGGCGCGAGTGGCGGCTCATGCTGCATATTGGTTGAAATGCCCAATTGTTGTGCGAATTTGTGTGTCGATTATTTATTGCCCAAAATTACATTTTTCGCGCTGACGGTGCAAGTGCGAAGTGGACGCTGGACCCTTGGTCAAATCGACAGATGCATCGGAGCTCGGCTCTACAATGCTTGCCTGACGCTTTAGACCAGAGTACGCGAGTGCGGTCGTACAAGGATCAAACGAACATGGATGCAGTTGCAATTCTAGTCGCCGCGGGCCGCGGCAGTCGGGCGGGCGATCTACATGGCGTCAAGCAATACGCCGAAATCGGTGGACGCAGCGTTCTCGCTCGCGCGATGCAACCGTTTCTGGCTCATCCGTTTGTCGAGGCTGTGCAGGTCGTAATCCATTCCGATGACGCTGACCTTTACGATCAGGCGATTGATGGCATTACCTCGGGCAAACTTTTAGCTTCGATCACCGGTGGCGCAACGCGTCAGCAATCAGTGTTGGCCGGTTTGCGCGCTGTGGAGCGCCTCGCCCCCCGTGTGGTCCTGATACACGATGCGGCGCGACCGTTCGTTGCTTTGCAAGATATGGAGAGCGTACGCGCAGCGCTTAGGGATCATATCGGCGCCATTACCGCCGTGCCCGTGGTTGATACGCTGAAACACGGAGCCGCTGGCTCGCAAACCATCTTGGGCACCGTCGCACGAGAAAACCTTTGGCGTGCGCAGACCCCGCAGGGTTTCCGGTATCAGGATATCTTACAGGCGCACCTGCAGGCTGCCGCGAGTGGTCGGGATGATTTCACGGACGATGCATCCATCGCTGAAGCCGCCGGCTTCAGTGTGGCGTTGGTCGAAGGATCTGAACGTAACTTCAAGATAACAACACCGGACGACTTCAAACGTGCTGAGAGGATGATTGAGATGCCTGCCGAATTTCGCACGGGCACTGGCTTTGATGTGCACAAATTTGATGCGGGCGATCATGTCTGGCTATGTGGCGTGAAGGTGCCGCATATCGCGACGCTTTCGGGCCATTCCGATGCTGACGTCGCGATGCATGCGTTAACTGACGCGATCTACGGTGCCATTGCCGATGGTGACATTGGCGCCCACTTCCCTCCAAGTGATCCGCAATGGAAGGGCGCTGCCTCGTACATTTTCCTCGAGCATGCACGCGATCGGGTCAAAGCGCGGGGAGGCAAGCTGATCAACGTCGACGTCACGATGATGTGTGAGGCGCCGAAGATTGGCCCGCACCGAGATGCCATGCGCGCCCGGCTGGCCGAGATCCTGGAGATCGACATTGACCGTGTCGCCGTAAAAGCCACAACCACCGAGCAACTCGGCTTCCCTGGTCGTCGCGAAGGCATTGCCGCCATGGCAAGTGCGACAGTGCGGTTGGGTTGATTGTGACGATGCAGGTGCTCAATCCGCCACAGCAAATTCCGTCAGCACATCACGATTGATCTCAATGCCAAGCCCTGGTCCATCCGGGACCTGGACGACGCCGCTTTTGTGTTCAATCTCTTGCTTCATGATCGCCTGACGGAACGGGTGTTCGCTCCTGTCGAATTCAAGCATCGGCTCGATCGGTGTCCGCCGTGGTGGTGTATGCGGCAGGACGGCCAAAAGTTGTAGCGACGCCGACAAGCCAATTCCCGTTCCCCAGACGTGGGGCACGTAGCGCACGCCAAATGCCGTTGCCATATCGGCGATGCGCTTGCACTCGGTCAGGCCACCTGCGGCGCATGTATCAGGCTGAATGATATCCATGGCACGGCGGGTCAGCACCTCGCGAAATCCCCAGCGCGTGAATTCGCATTCGCCGCCCGCGACGGGCACCGGCTGGCGGGCACGTACTTCGCAATAACTGTTCAGCTCATCCGGTACGACCGGCTCTTCAAACCAGCCGATGTTAAGTGGCGCAATGGCATTGCCAAGCTCAACCGCTTCGATCACGTCATAGCCGTGATTGGCGTCGATCATCAGTCCGACCTTCTGCCCGATCGCCTCGCGCACCGCGCGGATCAGGGCGAGGTCTTCCTCGACGCCGAAACCGATCTTCAGCTTCATCGCGCCAAAGCCCTCTTCGACGTATCCCTCAACTTCCTTGACGATGTAGTCGAGTGGATCACCTGCTCCCCGACGATATGTACCGGTTGCATATGCTTTGACTTCTGTGCGCAATGGACCGCCCATCAATACGTGGATTGGGGCTTCGAAATGTTTGCCACGCAAATCCCACAGCGCGATATCGACACCGCTGATGGCCGTAACCGTCAGCCCTTTCTGGCCCTGATCGCGAAATTGATTGTAGAGCGTCTGCCAGATCAGATCGCCGGCTCGGAAATCCTGGCCGATGAGCAGTGGCTTGAAGGCGTTCACAATCGCCGCATTGAGCCTGGATGGTCCGAAGCACTCGCCCCAGCCGCTGGTGCCGTCTTCTGCGATAATTTCCACGACGCATGATCCGCGCACGTCTGATTGATTGAATGACCACCAGAACGGCTCATTTATTTTCGCCTCGAGCACATGGCATCTCACATCCGCAATTGTAGTGGACATTCGTTTTCCTCGGAAATGACTTGATTTGTGCCCAGTCCAGAACATTCGTCTTGCTGACGCAAGTAGAATCGCGGCATTCAAACCTAAAGGCAATTTGGCCGTGACCCTGTGGAGAGATCCATGAACGTGATGACACCGACGCCTGTAACAACTAGCCCTGATATCGCTCAAATAGCGGAGCAGACGAGTGGTGCGTGTCTCGCTTCACGTGTCCGTCAACTTAGCCGCATTGTAACGCGTGTTTACGATGATGCGATGCGCCCGCTCGGTATTACCGCCAGCCAGTTCACGCTGCTTACGCAGCTTGGACAGCAGGATGGCATTACTGCTGTGGAAATCGGATATACGCTGGATATCGAGAAATCGACGCTCTCGCGAAACTTGAAACGCTTGTTGGCGCTGGGCTTGATCGATATGGAACCGCCTGCTGGCCGTCGTGGCCGCGGTTTGCACCTGACACCTAAAGGTCAGGTCATGATCAAAGAGGCGTTTCCTGTTTGGAATAAAGCACAAGAACATGCAGCCACGTTAATGGGTGCGGACTGCCGTACGACATTGGATACATTGCTACACGGTGCCGAAAGACTGGCCGCCGAGTAGTAGCCAAGCGCTATAAAATTTGAGTACCCTGAAACGGTCTTGCTTTCGAGCGAGGCCGTTTTTTGTTGTTGTGTGGAGAGGCCTCGCAAATGTTCGATCCGGAATTGACATCAAGGACTGAGAAATTGTTGCAGTCGCTGCGAGAAAAGAAGCTCATGCTTGCCACTGCTGAGAGTTGTACCGGTGGTTTGATCGCCGGCTTACTAACGGAAATTGCAGGCTCTTCGGATGTGGTGGATCTTGGCTTCGTGACGTATTCGAACGAAGCCAAGAATGAGTGTCTCGGAGTGCCGGGTGAGCTGCTGGAAGAGTTTGGCGCCGTCAGCGAAGAAGTTGCGCGTGCAATGGCGAAAGGCGCCGTACATCGATCACGCGCGAGCATCGCTGTGGCCGTTACAGGCGTTGCCGGTCCTGGCGGTGGGACAGATGAAAAACCGGTTGGTCTTGTTCACGTAGCTGTTGCCCGCTCAGGTGGTGAAACAACGCACAAGCGCTTAAAACTTGGCGACGTTGGCCGAGTCAACGTTCGCATGGCAACAGTTGCTGAGGCGATTGGCTTGCTTGAAGAAGCAATCTGAGCGCGAGGTTTCAGTTAAATGGTCGCCGGATGTGCTGCTGCAATGTCTTGGCCGCCGCCATAGACTTCTCCTGCGCGTTCTTCGAAGGCAACCAGGAAGCGCCGGAATGCGCGGTCAAACATGGCGCCAACCAGAAGTCCGAGCATCGGTGATTTGAACGCGTAATCAATGCGGAAATGAATGGCTGATCCGCCTGGCGCATACGTGCCGGGGGACTGCTCAAAGCGCCATTGATTATGCAGGTGACTGAATGGCCCATCGATGTATTCAACCAGAATTTCACGCTTGGCTGCAACCAGCGTAACCTGACTGGTGAACGTCTCGCGGATGGCTTTGTAACCGCACGTCATATCGGCAACAACCTGAGGATGACCTTCTGCATCGGTTCGGTGCTCTCGCACATGCAGCGCTTCACAGAGCGGCAGGAATTGCGGATAGGCTTCTACATCTGCAACAAGGTCGAACATCTGCTGTGCTGTGAAAGGCACGATCTGGGTCGTTTGAAAGCTCGGCATTTTTCGCCTGCACTCCGCTCAGTGAATTGTTGGGCTGGATTAGTTTGGACTGGACACTTTGGCCGCGCGAGCAGCCCGCAATCGCGCAAAGTCGTCGCCTGCGTGATACGAAGATCGCGTCAACGGCGAAGACGACACCAGCAGGAACCCCTTGGCAAGCGCGATGCGCTCGTATGATTTAAACTCATCAGGATCGACATAGCGGTCGATGGCTGCATGTTTCCGGGATGGCTGCAGATATTGACCGATGGTGAGGAAGTCGACATTCGCAACGCGTAGGTCGTCCATAAGTTGCAAGACTTCCTCCCGCTTTTCTCCAAGCCCGACCATGATGCCGGATTTAGTGAAAATCGTCGGGTCAAGCTCTTTGACTTGCTGCAGTAGTCTTAGCGAGTGGAAGTATCGGGCACCCGGACGGATCGCCAGGTAGCGTGATGGTACGGTTTCCAGGTTGTGGTTGAAGACATCCGGCTTTGCCGCCACAACGATTTCGAGAGCGCCATCTTTGCGTAGGAAATCAGGCGTCAGTATTTCAATGGTTGTCTGGGGCGCGCATGCTCGAATGGACTGAATGACTTCGGCGAAATGCTGGGCGCCACCATCCGCCAGATCATCACGGTCAACAGATGTAATGACAACATGTTCGAGGCCGAGTTTGGCGACGGTATCGCCAACGTGCCCCGGTTCCTTGGGGTCCAGAGGCGATGGCATGCCAGTCCGAACATTGCAGAAGGCACACGCACGCGTACAGGTGTCACCCATGATCATCAGTGTTGCGTGCCGTTTGGTCCAGCACTCACCGATGTTGGGGCACCCTGCTTCTTCGCAAACGGTGACAAGGCCGTGCTCTTTTACGATCTCACGTGTCTTGTTGTAGGCTGGCGATCCCGGCGCCTTGACCCTGATCCAAGCTGGTTTACGCAACAACGGAGCATCCGCGCGCGCCGCCTTTTCCGGATGGCGCACTTCGGTTTTGGACGTGTTGTCGATCAGCGTAACCATTTAAGGCCTCAGAGCCGACTGTCGGTCGGCTCGTGTTCAAGGTTGTGTTGCTCCTGAAATGGAGTACCAACACCACCTTTTCAATGCGGCCAAACGGGTCGGCCAATCAGGCAGTTTTGATCGTCAAGCAATTGGCTTAACGGCCAATTATGCGCGCGAGGACGATTACAACAAGAGCGCCAGCCGTTGACACTGCAATCTGATTACCCCAGGCGCCGAAATCGAACGGTAGGTTCAAGAGGCCCTGCTGGACCAGGATGCCACCGATGAACGCGCCAATAATGCCAACGACGATGTTGCGGATCAATCCACCGCCGCCAAGCAACTGTCCGGCAAGCCAACCGGCGATCAGGCCGTTTATCGCCATGACAATCCATGGCATGTAAGGTTGTATCTGGTCCATTTTCAGGTCCTCGTTTGGATTGTGATCAGCCGATCAATCGTGCAAGGAGCACCACAACGATGGCGCCGATGGTTGATGTGACAACTTGCGATGCCAGCTTATTACCAATGCCAAGATTGATGCCGGTTACGCTCAAAAGGAAGCCGCCGACGAATGAGCCAAGCACGCCGCTGATGAGATAGCGCAGTATCCCGCCACCGCCGACGATGAAGCTGGCTAGAAAACCGGCGACGATCCCGATCACGAGAAATATGATGATTGCCTTGTTGTCCATTCCGTTCTCCTCAATTTAGTTGCGCCATCAGTTTGGCGCCCGAATCACGCGAACTCGCTAGACCATACAGCCTATTGGGCTACTTGTGGATGACACGGCCATAAGCATCGAGAACGCTCTCATGCATCATCTCTGACAACGTCGGGTGCGGAAACACGGTGTGCATCAGATCTTCCTCGGTGGTCTCCAGCTGCATGGCAACGACATAGCCCTGGATCAGCTCGGTGACTTCCGCGCCAATCATATGTGCACCCAGCAATTGACCGGTTTTCGCGTCGAAGATTGTCTTGACCAGGCCCTCCGGCTCGCCAAGCGCAATGGCCTTGCCATTACCCATAAACGGGAAGCGCCCAATCTTGGTGTCGTGACCGGCATCTTTAGCTTTGGCTTCGGTAAGACCAACCGATGCGATTTGCGGATGACAGTACGTGCAGCCCGGAATTTTGGCTTTGTCCATCGCGTGGGTCGTGAGGCCGCTGATGGTTTCAACACAGATAACACCTTCATGCTCGGCCTTGTGTGCCAACATCGGCGGTCCAGCAACATCGCCAATCGCATAGACGCCTGGCACGTTGGTCCGCCCGAAACCGTCGGTAACAACACATCCACGATCGGTTTCGACGCCGAGACTTTCGAGCCCCAATCCTTCCGTATTCCCTTGCACTCCAACGGCTGAGATCAGGTGGTCGGCCTCTAAAATTATGGTCTTACCTTCGCCGTCGGTAATGGTTGCCTGGACGCTATCTGCAGTTTTCTCAACGCTTTCAACCTTGGCGCCTGTCATAAACGTCATGCCTTGCTTTTCGAACGCTTTGCGGGCAAGCCCTGCGATCTCAGCATCTTCAACGGGCAAGATCTGGGGCATCAATTCGACAACGGTTACGTTGCAGCCAAGCGTTTGGTAGAATGATGCAAACTCGATCCCGATCGCGCCGGATCCCATAACGATCAGTGATTTGGGCATGGCAGCCGGTACCATCGCCTCGAAGTATGTCCAGATGCGCTCACCATCCGGCTCGATGCCGGGCAGAACACGTGGCCGTGCACCAGTTGCGACGATGATGTGTTTAGCCTGATACGTGCCCGCGCCATGCGTCCCCTTAGGGATTGGGTTTTGCGGCTGCACAATCGCTTTCTGGGTTGCTGATACCGTCAGCTGACCAGGCTTGTCGATCTTTGCCTCACCCCAAATGACATCGACCTTGTTCTTCTTCAAAAGAAATCCGACGCCGGCGTTCAGTTGAGCCGACACGCCGCGGGAACGCTTAACGATCGCAGTCGTATCTGCTTCGATGGTGCCGTTTAGTGCCAAACCGTATTTCGCAGCGTGCGTGGCCTGATGGTAGATTTCAGCAGACCGCAGCAGAGCCTTGGTTGGTATACAGCCCCAGTTCAGGCAAATGCCACCAAGGTGCTCGCGTTCGACAATTGCTGTCTTCAATCCTAGTTGGGCGGCCCGGATGGCTGTTACGTAACCGCCGGGACCTGCCCCGACAATAATCACATCATATGAACTCATAGCGCCTGCGATCTTCTTGTTTCATTGCGAGTAATTATAACCATGACCGATGTGGTCCTGATGACAAGGTACCACATACAAAAAGACCGCATCGAAATTCGATGCGGTCTCTATTTGATGGCTACACTGACGAGTTTCGCAACAACGAGCATGAAGAAGTCCGGCTCCACGCAACTTGGCAGTGTGTGGTCGTTATTGTTTTGGAACAGCGACAATCGGCTTAGTCGCAGCAATCGCTGAGCGTTTAACGGTTTGCGCTGTTTGAACGGCGGCCCTGGCCTGAGTTGCTGTTCGAACAGCTGTCTGGGCCGGCTGGGCCACTGGTGCAGCAGCTGTATGCAAGCCTGGATATTTTGAGCACTTCATCTGGAACTGCGAATTTAGACTATCCAGTTGAGCTACTTTTGCGAGCGATGAGCGTTTGACGATCGCTGTTTTCGTCTTGCCTGTTGCCACCTTATGCACGCGGGCCGGCGTACCTTCCCGGCGCAGTGCGTTAATCTGCGATGACAGCGTTATACATGCCGGATTGAGCGCGACTTTCGCAGGCTTCGGCTTGCTAACTGACGATGTGATCAAGTTTGAACTTTGACCGTTGCTACAGCCTGCCACCGCAATAGCGATGGCCAAACCAGCAAACGTAAATATTTTAGTTGGGCGCATATCCGCCTCCCCATTACTTGCCAATCACTTGAAAACTTGCCTAACGGTGCGCGTGAATCGATCACAGCTCAAGGCGGTCAATCCAAATGACAGGATTAAGCCCGATTCCTCACAGAACTGTGGATGGAGGCAAGCCAATTTGTGGCAACACGTCGTAATATTGGCTCGGAGATAACCTTAAGTGTTGCGGAAATGCACCTTTATTCCAACACAAAGTGGTATGGCCTAAACAAGCATCTGCACCGGATCCTCGATATAAGCCTTGAATGCATTCAGCAATTGAGCACCCAATGCGCCATCAACGACACGATGATCGCACGACAACGTGCAACTCATGACGGTGGCGACACGGACTTCATCGCCATCGACGATCGGGCGTTTTTCACCCGCACCGACGGCAAGAATAGTCGCATGCGGTGGATTAATGACCGCATCAAACGACTTGATGCCAAACATGCCAAGATTGGAGATCGAGGTCGTGCCACCCTGGTATTCATGCGGCGCAAGACGTCGCTTGCGGGCGCGGTCGGCCAGTTCCTTCATTTCGTTTGAAATCTCACCGAGTGATTTGTATTCGGCATGGCGGATGATTGGTGTGAAAAGCCCGCCTTCAACGGCGACTGCGACACCAACATCTGAATGGCGATGGCGCAGCATGCCGCTCTCGGTCCATGACGCATTGGCAGCCGGCACACTTTGTAATCCGAGGGCGAGTGCCTTGATGACGAAATCGTTCACGGAAAGCTTGTAGGCCCGGGAACCTTCTTTTGGCGCAGCAGCATTCATTCGTGTTCGTGCTCGCAACAACTCATCAAGCACACACTCGATCGTTAAATAGAAATGCGGGATCGTTTGCTTGGATTGCGTCAGGCGCTGGGCGATAATTCTGCGCATGCCGTCATGCGGCACAATCTCGTAATTTTCCTCTTCATAGAGCGCCATTACTTTGTCGTCCGACATGGCCTCAACCAACGGCGTCGTCGGAACTGTTAGCACACCCCGTGCTACGGATTGCTCTGGGGCGGATTGATGCTTGGCTGAACCGTTTGCAATCGCCTTTTCGACGTCACGCTTCACGATACGGCCATGCGGACCTGAACCAGTTAGGGCTGTCAACTCAAGCCCACGTTCAACCGCGAGACGTCGAGCCAATGGTGAAATTAAGAGGCGAGCCGCAGTGTTCGCTTGCGGCATTCCTTGTTGCGGTGCAGCGGTCGCGGGACTGACGGGCGCCGGCGTGGCTGCAGGGTTTGGTGCTGGAGCTGGGCTGCTGACGGCTGGTGCAGATGTGCTTGTTGCAGGTGTGGGCGTTGCGTTAGCTGTCTGAGTTGTGGCGGCGCTTAGAGCGGTTGCATCCTCCCCATCCTCGAGCAGGACTGCAATTGGCGTGTTGACCTTGACGCCCTCGGTGCCGGCTGCGATCAATATCTTGCCAACCCGGCCGTCATCAATCGCTTCGACTTCCATTGTCGCCTTATCGGTTTCGATCTCGGCAAGCACCATACCGGATTTAACTTCGTCGCCTTCTTTGACCATCCAGGCGGCAAGCTTGCCCTCCTCCATGGTTGGCGACAGCGCGGGCATCAGAATTTCAATCGGCATGTGGGTCGCGTCCCTGGTGGATCGATGCATTTTTGTGTGAGGCGGGTGTTAGACTGGCGGTCACGCCACCCTATCACAGTGCATAACAAACCGACTTCGCCGCATGCACAACCTGCTCAACACTCGGCAGCGCCAGGGTTTCAAGATTGGCCGCATATGGCATCGGCACGTCTGCACCAGATACTTTTGCAGGCGGTGCATCGAGATGATCAAATGCGTGGATTGCCACTTGAGCGCAGATTTCTGATCCAACCGAACAAACCGGCCAGGCTTCTTCGACGGTTACAATCCGGTTTGTTTTGCGCACAGATGCAATGATCGTATCCCAATCAATCGGACGCAAACTTCGGAGATCGATCACCTCGGCATCGATACCCTGTTGGGCAAGTTGGGCTGCCGCCTCATTGGCATATGTCATGCCACGGGCGAACGAGACGATGGTAACGTCGTTGCCTGGCTTTACAATCTTGGCTTTGCCGATCGGCACCAACCAGTCATCCATCTCAGGCACATCGGCCTGGGTGCCATAGAGCATCTCGTTTTCAAGAACGAGAACTGGATTGGGATCGCGGATGGCCGATTTCAACAGGCCTTTGGCGTCAGCGGCATTCGAAGGAGACACCACTTTGAGGCCCGGGACATGGGCATACCAGGCTGAATAACACTGTGAGTGCTGAGCCGCGACCCGTGCTGCGGCACCGTTTGGCCCGCGAAACACAATCGGACAACCCATTTGACCACCCGACATGTAGAGCGTTTTGGCCGCTGAATTGATGATCTGGTCAATCGCCTGCATGGCAAAGTTCCAGGTCATGAATTCGACGATTGGTTTTAGCCCCGACATTGCAGCGCCGACACCAATGCCGGCAAAACCTTGCTCGGTGATGGGCGTATCGATGACCCGCTTGTCGCCGAACTCTTCGAGCAAGCCCTGGCTTACTTTGTAAGCGCCCTGATATTGAGCGACTTCTTCGCCCATCAAGAAGACGTCTCCGTCGCGGCGCATTTCCTCGGCCATTGCATCGCGTAATGCTTCGCGCATGGTAATTGTTGCGAAAGTTGTGCCGGCAGGCACATCAAGCTCTGGCGCAACGATTGCCATTGGGGCGACGGGGGCGGAGACGACAGGGGTGGGCGCCGCGGTCGGTGCCGGCGCGGAAGGCGGTGCTGGTTGTGTATTCGCAGCAGGCGCGCTTGCGCCGTTAGTGGCGGCTGATGGCGGTGGCGCCGTGACCGGTGCAATGTCACTTGCACTCTCGCCTTCATCAAGGATGACGGCAATTGGCGTATTCACTTTAACGTTTTCGGTGCCCTCGGCGATCAGGATCTGACTAAGCTTGCCTTCGTCAACAGCCTCAACTTCCATCGTCGCCTTATCGGTTTCAATCTCGGCGATGACCATGCCGGATGTCAGCATGTCACCTTCCTTGACCATCCACTTGGCAAGCTTGCCGTCTTCCATAGTCGGCGATAGCGCGGGCATCAGAATTTGCGTTGGCATATAGGGCTCTCAATTGGATGCAGGCGGGGTGGATGCAGGCGGAATAGGCAGATCTTTCGGCCACAGCTCGCCGAGTGAAAACGTGATGGCGTCGAACGGTGGTGCTGAAACCGGATCTTCATCGAAGAATGTGCTGCTTGCAAACCAGTCTTGCTCACGGCGAGTGAAGACTTCGAGGACACGGGCGACTGGATCAACATACCAAAGATGCTCAACACCGATCTCAGCGTAGATCGCGCGCTTGTCACCCTTGTCATAACGTTGGGTTGAAGGAGACAGAAATTCACAGACCCAATCCGGGCCGATTTGAAACGATGCGGTCGTCGGCAACATCGGCATCCGCTGTTGTCGCCAACCTGCGATATCCGGCACAATAACGTGTCCGTTCACTTGGATTTCTGGTTCGTCAAGTATGATCCAACCACCAGGGCCACCGCGTCCTTTTTGAAACGGGCCGCCAATTTCAACACCTAATGAAGATGCCGCGAAGGCATGTTTTGGCGCCGGACGCGGGTGCGTCACTAGTTTGCCAAACAGGATCTCGCCGACCACGTTCGGTGGCAGGGCCTCTATGTCGGCATATGTTGCAGGTTCGTCTATGACCTGTCCCATAGCGGTTCCTCAACCAGCCTCCAGCAACACATCTGTCCACAGTTCGCTCGCGTCAGGCTCAGGATTGTTCTGAGCATACTCAGCTGAAGCATTGACCACTTCACGGACACTTTTGTCGATCGCTTTGAGCTCGTCCTCTGTGGCGTGGCCAGCTTCCATCAAACGAACACGAACTCGCTCGATTGGATCTTGTTCTGACCGGACCTTGTCAACTTCTTCGCGTGACCGGTATTTCGCCGGGTCCGACATCGAGTGGCCGCGGTACCGGTACGTCAACATCTCCAGGATGTAGGGGCCGTTGCCCTCGCGCATATGAGAGACAACCCGATCGCCGGCTTCCTTGACGGCACGCACATCCATGCCGTCGACTTGCTCGCCGGGAATATCAAACGATAATCCGCGCTGGGACAAATTGGTGGTGGCCGATGATCGTTCGCTCGATGTGCCCATCGCATATTTGTTGTTTTCAATCACAAATACGATTGGCAGGCTCCAGAGCTTGGCCATGTTGAATGTTTCATAGACTTGGCCCTGGTTCGCCGCACCGTCTCCGAAATAGCAAAACGAGACGTTGTCATTGCCGCGATACCGGTTTGCGAATGCAAGGCCGGCCCCCAATGGGACCGATGCACCGACAATGCCGTGGCCACCATAGAAATGTTTCTCCTTCGAGAACATGTGCATCGAGCCGCCTTTGCCCTTGGACAAGCCCCCTGATCTGCCGGTCAACTCGGCCATAACGCCGTTGGCATCCATGCCACAGGCCAGCATATGGCCGTGATCGCGGTAGGTTGTAATGACCTGATCACCTTGCTTGGCGCACATTTGCAGGCCGACGACCACAGCCTCCTGGCCAATATAGAGATGGCAAAAGCCACCAATGAAGCCCATGCCATAGAGTTGGCCGGCCTTTTCTTCGAAGCGGCGGATCTGCAGCATTTCCTTGTAGGCGGCGAGGTCTTCTTCCTTGGTGAAGGGAGGGGGCGTATTCAGCAGTGTTTCGCTCACCATGTATGGCTCCGGTCATAGGGCGTGATTTCAAACGAAACTATACCCTCAACCGGCGAAATGCCAACAAAATGGGCATACGAAGTTGTGATCAATTCTTAAGTTTCAGCAGTTTTGGGGAATTTTGCATCAACAACTGAGCGATGATGGCTTTGACTTGGAGGATACGCCCGGTTCAACGCCTGATTTGGATCAGCTTTGTATTCGGATAGGCATAGCCAAGCACGCGGCGGGCGGCCTCTTCGATCATGTCGGGGTGTGGTCGACCGGAAAGTAGTCCAATATCGCGGGCGTAGGTGTCGCGTTCTGCTTTGAGGGCCGCGAGCCTGTCGGTCAGCACTTGCGCGCGGGCCGACAGGCTGCGGTTATTCTCAATCCCAAACCGTCCATACATCGCGTGATGCGCGAAATAGATCGTCAGCGTCAAACAGCTAAGCAAAACAAATGCTGAAAAACGATGACTTTTTGAACGACGACCGTGAGATTTATTACGCAAAACTTGTATCATCCGAAGCAGGCTTCCGATGGTCTATCTATAGCCCAGACAAGTTTAATGGCGCGTAAATCTCAGATCATTTATGGCGCGAATTTTCACACGGACCAATCATGCCGCCTTGGGTCACGCCACCTGGGCGCCCGGCAGAATACTGCGACCGGCATAAACGGCTGTATCGTCCAGGATCTCCTCGATGCGGATCAGCTGGTTATATTTGGCAAGCCGGTCTGATCGTGACAACGAACCGGTTTTGATCTGGCCGCAGTTGGTCGCAACGGCGAGGTCAGCAATCGTTGCGTCTTCTGTTTCACCGGAACGATGTGACATCACGGCTGTGTAGCTGGCACGTTGCGCCATCGAGACCGCGTCCATGGTTTCCGACAACGTGCCGATCTGATTGACCTTCACCAATATCGAATTGGCTATGCCTTCGTTGATCCCGCGCGCGAGGCGCTTGGTGTTGGTCACAAACAAATCATCGCCGACCAGTTGGCATTTAGCCCCGATTTCCTGGGTCAGTTGCTTCCAGCCGGCCCAATCATCTTCATCCATGCCGTCTTCAATGGAGATCACCGGATAGCGTGCGACCAGATCGGCGAGATAGGCTGCCATGCCGGCGCTGTCGAGTGACTTGCCTTCTCCGGCAATTTCGTACTTGCCATCATTGTAGAATTCGGAGGCAGCGCAATCGAGTGCCAGCATAATATCTTCGCCAGGTTTGTAACCGGCAGCTTCGATTGATTTCATGATGAAGCCCAGCGCGTCGTCAGCCGACTTCAAGTCTGGTGCAAACCCGCCTTCATCACCAACGTTGGTGTTGTGGCCGGCATCGCTCAAGCCCTTCTTCAGGGTATGAAATACTTCAGCGCCCATCCGGATGGCTTCCGCGCACGATCCGGCGGAAACAGGCATGATCATGAATTCCTGAATGTCGATCGGGTTGTCGGCATGCTCGCCGCCATTGATGATATTCATCATCGGCACCGGCATCACGCGCGCATTAGCGCCACCAATATAGCGATGCAGTGGCAGGCCGGATGTTATTGCGGCAGCCTTCGCGACGGCTAATGAGGTGCCGAGAATCGAGTTGGCGCCAAGCCGGCTCTTATTCTCGGTGCCATCGAGTTGCAGCAGCGCATCATCGACGCGGCGTTGATCTTCAGCTTCGAGGCCACGCAACGCATCATAGATCTCATCGTTAACGGCATCGACCGCCATCAGGACACCTTTGCCGAGATAGCGTGACTTATCACCATCACGCAGCTCTACAGCCTCATGAGCGCCGGTTGAGGCTCCTGACGGCACGGCTGCCCGGCCGATTGATCCGTCGTCAAGGATGACATCAACTTCGACCGTCGGATTGCCTCGGCTGTCGAGAATTTCGCGTCCGATAATGTCAACGATAGCGGTCATGGATCGTGCTCCTCAGGCGTGAGTGGCGTGCGATCTAACGTGAATCGCAACAGCGTTGCTGGGGTTTGTCATGTCAGGGCGGTGTTTGGCAAGGTTTCAGCCGGTGCGCGCAGCCGTCGACCTGCTAATGATGTTAATGGCTCTCATTGGAGATGGCTCGAAAGCAGGTTGTAATGAACAACAAATCGGCCTTGGTCCTTTATTCAGGCGGACAGGACTCTGCGACATGCCTGGTTTGGGCATTGGAGCGTTACGAACGTGTTGAAACGATCGGTTTTGACTACGGCCAGCGTCATCGCGTCGAGCTTGATGTTCGTGAGACATTTCGACAGCGCCTCGGTGCTCTCAGTGCAAAGTGGGGCAACCGCCTCGGGGACGACCACCTGCTTGATCTCCAAACACTCGGCCAGATCAGCGACACGGCGCTCACCGGAGATGCGGCATTTGCAGCCGGTCGTGATGGCCTGCCAAATACATTTGTACCCGGCCGCAACCTCATCTTCATGACGTATGCTGGCGCCATCGCCTGGCGTCGCGACATTCACGTCCTCGTTGCCGGCATGTGCGAGACGGATTACTCCGGCTACCCGGATTGCCGCAACGACACCTTGCAAACGCTGACCAGAGCGATCGGTATGGGCATGGCACACGAGATCACGCTTGAGACGCCCTTGATGTGGATCGATAAGGCCGATACGTGGGCAATGGCAATGCAGCTTGGCGGTGATGAACTGATTGCCGAGATGACCGAAAACACTCACACATGCTATGCTGGCGATCGCAACACGCGTCATGAATGGGGCTATGGATGTGCGGCCTGCCCTGCATGCGAGCTGCGCCAAAACGGATGGATAAAATGGCAGAGATCATTCAACAACTCGTCGACGGCATCGGCAAGGCAAAGGCCAATGACTGGGAAGCAGCCCACGCGGTCGCGCAATCATTAGAGGGCAATCCGCACGCCGATTGGCTACATGCCATCCTCCACAAAATCGAAGGTGACGAGGGCAACAGCCGCCACTGGTATGGCCGCACCAACCAGAACTACGAAGCCTACCCCGACCCACAGGCCGAACTCGATGCACTCAAGGCCGTGCTGACGTATTGAGGGACCAGGAGCAAGGGCCTGGGCTTGGTAATATGGCGCGCCACCAGTCGGGCGCATTATCCAATCCGGCGCCGCATCGCAATCACGCCTTCCGTTCTAGCGCGTATATTCGGTGGCGCCAGACAAGTGGCGACAGATTCGTAACCCGGCGTACCTTCGATGTCTTCAACAAGCATCGGCGGGCTGTGATTGGCCGGGCAGTAGATGATTGTTTCATCTCGGCCAACTAATGCGAGATCGAGAATGGCGGAAGATCGCGTCAACACAAACAACCGGCGCACGTTACCGGTACGGCAACGCAAATAAGCGGCAATTGCGTTCTGTGTCGCTCCGTCCAGCCCTTGCTCCGGCATGTCTACAACAAGAACAGCAGTTGTATCCACTTCCAACTCGACAACCAATGCATGCAGGCCCACCGGATCGGACGCACGTTCATCCAATAACCAGATCATGGCCTGCTTCACACGAGACTGGTGGTCTGGGCTGGCGTCCAGCTGGCTCGTCAAAGATTGAGTGCCGGCGGCCAAGCGATCCAGACCGAGATAGGCGGCACCCGGCAAGGTTTCGGCAATGCGTTTGGCCAGACGCGTTTTGCCGCTGCCGAGTGGCCCGGTGATGAAGGTCAATGGCTGTATATCATGCAACTCGAACCGCTCACCACCCCACGGCCACGGGAGATCGAAGCCTGCGTGGAGCTTATCCCTTGTATCAATCAGCTCCACGAGTTCTGCTGCAGATGCGGCTCGACCTGTGGCGAGGTCGGTCCGCATCGTGCGAACCTGCTCCATGGCATCGGCTAGCTGGCTGGTCTGTTTTCTGAGGTTGATGAGGTGCGTTGCGAGCACGCGATCCAGCTCCTGTGCATCACCATCAAACACACGTGCGACCTGTCCGAGACTGAGACCAAGATCACGTAACGTCACTATCTGAGCCGCTCGTGACATCTCATCTGGTCCGTAAGTCCGCCAACCCGCCTCTGTACGGATCGGTGTGATCAGATTGCGCTCTTCGTAAAGGCGCAGCGCTTTTGCTGAAACACCGAGACGTCTGGATGCCTCCGAGGCGGTTATGAATTCAGCGATCGGGCTCATGGTGGACCTTTTGATTGGTTGGTCTCATGACTCATCGGAGCTGTCCCAGGGACCAGGTCAAGGAGTTTGGCGCGACAATCGGATTAATCCAACATCTGTGTGCCCTCTTCCCACACGTCTCAAAACCCGCTAACACGCGCCTTCCTGTAACCGCCGGTGCTCATTCCGGCCAGCGCGCCATCTCGTTGCGCTTTAGAAATCGGAGATATTCCATGACGCACAACCGTCGTACGGTTGAGGGTGTAATTTTTCTCGCTCTCTTCACAGCCTGTATCCCTGCTGCCAATTGGCTTGTTCAGCATGTTGGAACCAAATGCATTCCTGGCGGCCCATGTTTGATCCCGGTTGCGCCCGGCATATTGGCGCCAAGTGCTGTGCTTGTTGTCGGACTCGCCTTTGTTTTGCGGGACCTCGTGCAGCGGCGTCTCGGCGTTGGCTTCGCAGCACTCGCGGTTGTTGTTGGTGCGGGGCTTTCCGCTTTTCTCGCGCCGCCATCCCTGGTCATCGCCTCCGGCGTCGCTTTCCTGATTTCCGAATTCGCGGATCTCGCTGTCTATACGCCCTTGCAAAAGCGCCGTCTGGTGCTCGCCGTCGTCGCCTCCAGCGTTGTCGGGCTGATTGTCGACAGCATCATCTTCCTGCAACTTGCGTTTGGCAGCCTTGATCATCTGACCGGGCAGATCCTTGGCAAAGCATGGATGGTGCTGCTTGCCATTCCATTCATTATTTGGCTCCGTGCCAGAGACGAGCGGATCGGGATGGAGCCAGCATGATGGATGAACTCAAACACCTTGGTCAGCCCAGCGAAATTCCAGCTTCTCCTGACGCTGCTCAGTTAGAGCGGGTGCCTAATCCCCAATCAGACACATTTTACGTCACTCGGTTCGCGGTGCCGGAATTCACATCGATCTGCCCGGTGACCGGACAACCTGATTTCGCGCATCTCGTGATCGATTACGTGCCGGGTGATTGGCTGGTCGAATCCAAATCGCTCAAACTGTATCTGACGTCGTTCCGCAATCATGGTGCGTTCCATGAGGACTGCACGGTCGCAATCGGCAAGCGCTTGCGTGATCTACTGGCACCGCCCTTCATCCGCATTGGCGGCTATTGGTATCCGCGCGGCGGCATCCCGATTGATGTGTTCTGGCAGGAAGGTACATTGCCGAACGGTGTCTGGCTTCCCGAGCAGGGCGTCGCGCCTTATCGTGGCCGAGGTTGAAGCTCGGTGAATACTTGTGCCTTACACCTGCAGCCACTTCGGCAGCTTCGCCATCTCTTCATGCACTTCGTTCGGTCCAATGCCACCCAGCGCATGGACCCGCTCGCAAAGCATGTTGATGAGCGCTTTGCGATCCTTGATGGCGGCCATTTCCTCGTATGAAATGACATCGCCAACGCGGACGCTCAGTGGCTGCCCAACACGCGTGCGAAATTCTCGAATAATCAGGGACAGTCGCAACGTTGCCGAAAACTTGCTGACCCACTGGAACAGCGGCGAGCATTGTCCCTCGAAATAAAGCGGCAACACTTGTGCCTTCGATGATTGGATCATGCGCGCAGTAAACGTCTTCCAGGGTAGGTCGACGGCTTTGCCAAATGCATTTGGCGCGGTCGACACGCCACCACCAGGAAACACGACAACCGTCGTGCCTTCGCTCAACAACCGAAGCGCTTCTTTTCGAGTCTGCAGGTTAGTTTCCTGCGCAGCACGGGTCGGTGCGAAATCAATCGGCAATGAAAACGGGCGGATTTCTGGAACCTTCATGAGGTCCTTGTTGATCAGCACGCGATAGGGCCGGCCAAGGCTCTCGACCAGCGACAACGTGCCAAGGCCATCGAGAATACCATACGGGTGATTGGCAACCACGATGAGTGGTGAATTGTTATCGAGGGCCGGTGGCCACTGACCGGATACGCGTTCAACCGAAATATCAATCAAGTCGAGCGCGGGACCAATGATTGGACCACCATTCGGAATGACGTCGCGCTGCCACGTTTCGTAATAGGCCACGAAGTAATTGCGGCCTGACAGACGCTCCACGGAACGGATCGCCAGCTGTTTCCAGCGTGGATCATCTTCGGTGGCATAAGTTAGTTCAGGAAATTTCATCAGAACTGCAGTCCTTGATGCCCCAATACGGGGTGCCCATATATTGTACAGACAAACGTGGGGTGTTTAGTCCCCACGTCAAGTTGTATTGAGCATTAAACGCCTATTGGCTGTCGTTTTGATGGCCGCAAGGCCTTTTACTCAGGCTTCAGATCTGGCGGCACTGCTTCAGCCAAGAGCATTGCTTTGGCTTCTGCAAATGTCATCACGGTTTGCTGTTGCGAACCGAGGCGCCGAACCGAAATCGTACCTTCCTCAGCTTCACGGCGTCCCGCAACCAAGATCACAGGTACCTTGGCAAGTGAGTGTTCGCGCACCTTGTAGTTGATCTTCTCATTGCGGAAGTCGGTTTCGACGCGGAAGCCGGCGGCACGTAGTTCCGCCTCAACTTTGCGGCCATAGTCGTCGGCCTCCGTTACAATCGTTGCGACAACCGCCTGCACCGGCGCCAGCCACAACGGGAAATGCCCGCCATAGCTCTCGATGAGAATGCCGATAAACCGTTCCATCGAACCGAGGATGGCCCGGTGCAACATAACGGGACGCTGCCGGTCGCTCTCAGCGTCGATATAGAACGCGTCAAACCGTTCCGGCAGATTGAAGTCGACCTGATTAGTGCCGCATTGCCATTCGCGGCCGATCGCATCTTTCAGCACGTACTCGAATTTTGGCCCGTAGAACGCGCCCTCACCTGGGTTGATGCCAGTTTTCACCTTGCCACCGGATTCAGCCTCGATGCGCTTCAGCACCTTCAGCATCACGGCTTCCGCGCGGTCCCATTGATCATCAGTGCCGACACGCTTTTCAGGTCGTGTCGAAAGCTTGACGACGATTTCGTCGAAGCCAAAATCGCGATAGACCGAACGGATCAACTCATCGATGTCCATGCACTCTTCTTCGAGCTGTTCATCGGTGCAGAACACATGCGCATCATCCTGCGTAAAGCCGCGCACGCGCATCAAGCCATGCAGTGCGCCGGATGGCTCATAGCGGTGCACACAACCGAATTCCGATATCCGATACGGCAACTCACGATACGATCGCAGACCGTGCTTGAAGATCTGCACGTGGCCCGGACAGTTCATCGGCTTGATGGCGAACTGGCGATCGTCCTCGGTCGTGGTTGCAAACATGTTCTCTTGGTACCATTCCCAGTGGCCCGAGGTTTCCCAGAGTGACTTGTCGAGAATTTGCGGCGCGTTGACCTCTTTGTAACCCGCTGCATTCTGGCGTCGACGCATGTAGTTGGTCAGCGTCTGGAACAGTTCCCAGCCTTTTGGATGCCAGAACACGACACCTGGCCCCTCCTCTTGGAAATGAAACAAGCTCATTTCACGGCCAAGCTTGCGATGATCACGCTTCTCGGCTTCTTCGATCTGATGGAGGTGTGCCTTGAGATCCTTGTCACTCGCCCAGGCGGTGCCGTAGATGCGTTGCAGCATCGCGTTATTGCTATCACCACGCCAATAGGCGCCAGCAAGCTTCATCAGCTTGAATGCGGTGCCAATCTGGCCAGTCGACGTCATATGAGGCCCGCGACACAAATCCATCCAGTCGCCCTGGCGGTACATCTTCAGGTCTTCGCCAACTGGAATGGCGTCGATCAGTTCGACCTTATAATCCTCACCAGTTGCCTTGAAATGCTCGATCGCCTTTTCGCGGGTCCACACTTCCTTGGTGAAAGGTGCATTGCGTTTGATGATCTCGTGCATCTTCGCTTCGATCTTTTCGAGATCATCGAGATGAAACGGTTCATCACGCGCGAAATCGTAAAAGAAGCCGTCCTGAATCACCGGCCCGATCGTCACCTGAGTGCCCGGAAACAACTCCTGGACGGCCTCGGCGAGCACATGCGCGCAGTCGTGGCGGATCAGTTCGAGCGCCTCATCATCGCCGCGAGTGACGATCTTCACCCCTGCGTCGCGGTCGATCGGATCGGCGAGATCGACGAGCTCACCGTCGAGAACCAGCGCAACTGCTTTTTTGGAGAGCGACTTGGAAATGCTTTCAGCCAGCGCCTTGCCGGTAATGCCCGCCGGGTATGGCCGCTCTGAGCCGTCTGGAAATTTTAGAGAAATGTCAGCCATGATTTGTTGCCTCTCAATCGCTGCCAACCACGCAGGTAAGATGAGGCGGCGTCATAAACGGAATCGTCCGGGTTTGGAAGGATTTGTTTTAAGCTGATGCATCAGGCATCGAAGGAGGCATCGTCGCTTGCCGACTATTCGTCAGCGCGCCATTGCTGCTCCATGTGCGATCGCCCCCACCGGCCGTAACGCCAAGGCGTCCATCTATGGCACTCTTGTGATGTATCCGGCACTGGGTCGAACCCCGCGGAGCCGCCCGGGCGACAGCGCGCCAATCGTGAAATGATTAGCCAGAAGCCACGCCAGGGTCCGTTTCGTTCAATCGCCTCCAGCGCATAATCTGAGCACGTCGGCAGATGACGGCATGGCCAACCAAGCCAAGGCCGAAGTGTCCATCGGTAGAGGATAATCGGGCTTTTGAGCAGCCACGTGCCAATCCGGGTCGGCCATGTTTTTAGCGAGATCATAGCAAATTGTGTGAGCTACGTTCAGGCACTGACGGCTGCGACACTTGGATTGGCGTTGTCCTCTCGGGCCGCAATTGCTTTGTCGATGGCTTCGAAAATCAGCAACGTCGACGCATGCCGTGATTTATACGGGCGCACGGGTTCAAGCAGCGCGAGGTCAGCCCAGCGCCCGTCAGGCGGTGTGCCTTCATTCTTCAGCATTTCCCGCATTGTTGCGCCAACTGCGGCGACCTCGTCGATGGTTGCACCGATAATCTGATGCGCCACGATCGACGCCGAGGCTTGCCCCAACAAACACGCTTTAACGGTTTGGCCAAAGCCAGTGACCGTATCGCCGTCTAGTTGCAGATCCACCGATATCGTTGAGCCGCATAGTTTTGAATGTGCGGTTGCGCTTGCATCAGGCTCGCTCAGACGTTCAACCAGCGGCATATCTGCCGCAAGATCGAGCAACTTTGTGCTGTAGATGTCATTCAATTCCGTCATGAGCTCTCGCCAGGCTGGACTATGATTAGGCTGTGAGAATACATATTCTGTCTGTCCGATATAGTGCGTTCTACCGCCAGAATGAATAGATCGCTGATATTACGTGCGCCAGACGGTACTATTTGGCACGTCCGAGACCATATAGTTGCAAACACGAACAATCCTTGCGCACAATGCGTGGCGCGCTCGTGAGGATAAAAATGGCATCAACTACCAAACTTGACCACAAGCCAAGCCCGAAGAAGCCCCGTGATGAGGCTCAATCCGATGGGCGTGGACGTGCTGTCCCGAAGGTTACACAACGGGAGGTCGAAGATGCTGTGCGCACATTGATTGCCTGGGCTGGCGACGATCCGGATCGTGAAGCATTGCACGGCACGCCGATGCGTGTTGCCGAAGCATTTTCGGAATATTTTCGTGGTTACCGCGAAGATGCCCTGGCCTGGCTCAGCGATGCCGATATCGATATGGCGCGCGGCTACGATGACATGATCATGCTACGCGGGGTCAGACTGCAAAGTTTCTGCGAACATCACATGACGCCGTTTGAGGGTAAGGTGCACCTCGCCTACCTGCCCGACCAGAAAGTCGTTGGACTCTCAAGGCTCGCTCGCGTTGTTGATACGCTTGCCAAGAGATTGCAGACACAGGAAGCCTTGACGGAGCAGATCACGTCAACGATTGAGCAAGGCTTGGCACCCCGCGGTGTCGCCATTTTGATTGAGGCACAGCATCAATGCATGTCACTGCGCGGCATTAAACAATGTGGGGTTGATGCCATTACACATCGATTTACCGGCGCCTTCGAAACCGACGCGTCTCTGCGTGACCGCTTTATGAAACTTGCGACGGCCTGAACCAATGAGCCTATTGAGCCGATGAGCCACGACGACAAACACGCCCTCGAAGAGGGTGCAGCCTTCAAACCTGGCTACAATGCTGACGGACTAATTCCAGCAATCGCAAGTGACCATGACACTGGCGAGGTGCTGATGGTTGCCTGGATGAACGCCGAAGCGCTCGACCATACTTTGCGATCAGGCGTTGCGAATTTTTGGTCACGATCGCGCGCAAAACTCTGGTGCAAAGGCGAAGAGAGCGGCAATACCCTGCGAATTACGGAAATTCGTACCGATTGCGATCAAGATGTCCTCTGGCTGCGCGTGAACGTCGAAGGCGACGGCAAGGCGTGTCACACTGGGCGGCGAACATGCTTTTATCGAGTTGTCGAGGTCGACAATGCAGGATCCGTTACGCTGCGTACGGACTAACCCTGCGTGCCACGCCATCGCGGAACCTCCTGCGATATTTCATGCCGTTAGCGCATTTTCCGTCGTAATTTCAACTACGTTCGTACGCTGGAAACACTTGAAGTGTTATGTTGTGATTCTCAACGCTATTTCAGCGATGAGGCACGGTATTTGCAGCGTACGGTCAGTATTGAATTTGTCTTTTGGCAGGACGTGAACCGTTCCGACGGATCACGCTCGTTGCCCACTAAGGCCAATTAGACGCCATATAAGCTGGATACCATCGGTGCATGGTAGCGCGAGCGAGGGTGCGGGCAAGATCATGGGAACAATTGGGACAGCCAATATCGGAATTGCTTTCGGTGGCGGTGCGGCGCGCGGTTGGGCTCATATCGGCGTTCTGAAGGCGCTCAATAAAGCCGGCATTCGGCCGTCTGTCATAGCCGGCACCTCGATCGGAGCCGTGGTTGGTGGTTGCTACGTGGCGGACCGACTTGAGCATCTAGAAGAATTCGCGCGGGGTCTGACCCGGCGGAAGGTGTTTGGATATTTCGATCTTAATCTCAATGGTTCCGGTCTGATTAACGGGCAAAAGCTCAACGACGTGTTGCGTCATGCGCTGGGCGAGATGCGGATCGAGGACATGGCGCTACCCTTTACCGCTGTCGCAACCGAGATTGGCACCGGCCACGAAGTGTGGCTGTCACGTGGCAGCGTCGTTGATGCGATCCGAGCCTCATATGCTATCCCTGGCGTCTTTCGGCCTGTCCGTCTCGACAATCGCTGGCTGTTCGATGGGGCGCTCGTTAATCCAATTCCGGTCACGGTGTGTCGCGCGCTTGGTGCGCAGTACGTCATCGCGGTTAATCTGAATGCGGACTTGTTTGGTCTTGGCACTGTCCTCGCCGACGTTGGTGCAACCAATGGTGCGGATACAGAGGCCGATAGTGAACTCGCCGACCCGCTCGCTTCCCAGGATGACGGACTATCATTTGCCAACGGCTGGGGGGCAACGAAACTGCTGCAACGACAAGTATTTGGTCGACGGCGGAACGCAGCGGACAACGCGCCGAGTATCTCGACGGTCATGGTTGACGCCTTTAACATTGTGCACGACCGCATTGCACGGTCACGGCTCGCTGGTGACCCGCCGGATTTGATGATTAGTCCGCGTTTGACCGGGATCGGGTTGTTTGACTTTCACCGTGCTGATGAATTGATCGAGCGCGGCTATGTTGCCGGCAAACGGATACTACGGGAAATCCAGGAAGACCTGGAAGCAGCCCCTGCGGCGGCCCGGCCAACCGTCGTGCACATGAATTAGAAGGGGGCGGGCTCTAACTTGGCTTAGCTCTCAACGTTCCATTCGCATTTCTTTGTAGCCCGGCCCTTTGTCGAACCAGCGAAACAGCAGGAAGCCGAACAGGAAGCCGCCAACGTGCGCTTCCCACGCAATCTCGCCTGACTGAATGATGTCCCCGAGACCCAGGCCGAAAATGAGGTTGACGGCCAACCATAGCCCGACACCCAGCATGGTCGAGCGATCGAACAGGGCAACCTGCAGCGGCATGCGTGGGATCGCGAGAGGATGTTCGCGCATTGTTTGCAGACCACCAAACGCATTTGCACTGAAAATCACTCTGAATGCGGCCCCCATCAAGCCGGACACACCGCCTGATGCCCCGACCAACGGCACCATCTGATTGGCGTTGACCAGGAAGAAAAACACGGCGCCCGCTATCGAAGACGCAGCGAACAACCCCAAAAAGCCAAGTGGGCCGCACCGGCGAGCAATAAGGGCGCCAAACGCGAGCAGCCAAGCACTGTTAAGCATTAAATGCAGCCAATCGGCGTGCAACAATGCATGAGTGAATGTCGAGGTGTATCCAGCTAATACGCCACCGGGGAGCCCTGCTCCAATCTCGGTCAATCGTGCGGGAATGAACGCCATATACATGATGACGAGACCGTCATCACCATAGTCCAATAGTTGCCGGACCGTATGAACGATCACGAGGCATGCAATCAGGACAACCACGATGGTCGGCGCATTGAACACCGGTTCGCGCCGGCCTGATTGTGGACTTTCCAATGCCGCTTCCCCTCGATCTTCATCAATAACAGCACTGCATTCAGCGGTTTACCGGGCCGAGTGCCGCACATGGCATGGAACGTGCTCGTTTGCAATCACTTGATCGACCGACCGGGCCTGCTGTCGCAGCTGTGCGATGCCGTTGGCCAAGTCCACTCTTTCCCGCCAGCGGAGCCCCCGCATCCAGCGTTCGTCGATTTTCCGACGAATGCGTCAAACACGGTGACAGAATGAAACATGAGACAACGCTGGGGCTTTACCGCTATTGGAATACGGTTCGCAGTGGCCGCCGAGCGCCGCGACGCTATGAGATCGAGCCAGCCCAAATCGTACCATTTCTCGCCGAGACGCTCATTTTAGAACAACAAGATGACAATGATTGCCGGGTCCGGGTCGCGGGGACACATGTCAACGAAACACTTGGTGTTAATCTGCGCGGGCAAACGTTCTACGACTTGTGGTCCGAGCCTGATCAGGTCGTCCTTCGTGACAACATCCGAACGATTACAGAGCATGGCAGCGTCGGTTTTTTCACGTTTTCTGCGGCTTTGGCGAAGGATGAGCCGATTGCCGAGTTTGAGATGCTGTTGTTGCCGCTGACGCACCTGGAAGACCGAATTGACCGGTTGCTGGGTTGTATATCGGTCGTCGGTTCACCGGAGTGGTTGGATTCGGCGCCGCCAGTGTCGCTCGATCTGCTGTCAAACGAACTCATTTGGCCGGACGGACGACCACGCCCCCATGCGAGCTTGAAAGAGATGCCACTATTTGCCCGGCGCGAATTTGCTAAGTCCGAGTTTGCCAAGTCCGAATTTGCAAGGCGCGAAGTGCCCAGTTTGCGACCGAATGAAGGTATCCGGCATGCTCGGCTGGTGCGGAGCGACCGCCGCAGCTTCCTGGTCTATGATGGCGGTCTGGCCAAATCAAACAGCGGCGACGACACTCTACGCTGATCTGAACCCACGGACGAGATGCCCCACTACCAGGTTCATGTTGAGGCGCTTTTGCCTCCCAACTCATTCAATGTTCAGAACTTTCGACCGTCCTCGTAAGAGTGATGGTTTGTTGGCGTGCGACAGCAAATCCGCAACACTGTTGGGTCGCTGACCAGGCCGATAGCGCTTGGGGCTATGCGTGCTGCGCAATTTCGCTATGGTCGCTGCGGGATCATGTTCGGGGAGCATTTTTCCCAGGCCATTGTCTCAGCCGCGCTGTAATTGCGTGGTTGGGTATATTGGCGTGCACTGGTGCTACGCGGGGAATTCTTGAACCTTTGCGGTTGTGAGTGGATGTAAAACGCATGAGTGATGCGACGCAAATCGATATCGATGAGACGCCGGTAAATCCCTATTCGCTGTTGGAAGCGGTCAATCGCTCTAGCGATACGGCACATATGGCATGGCTGATTTTTCTTGGCATCATGGCGTACCTGCTGATCGCGGTCGCGGGCGTGACCCATCGGGATTTACTGTTGGCGACGCCGGTGCCTTTGCCGATCTTGGGCGTTCTGATTCAACAGGTTCAATTTTTCCAATTTGCACCGGTTTTGCTGGTGCTGTTTCACCTCGGCCTCGTGTCTCAACTGGCTCTACTCGCTCGCAAAACATTAGAATTCGATAATGCAGTCAATCAGTTAGAGCCTACGAGACGGCGCTCACATCCGTTACGACTTGAGTTGCATAATTTCTTCTTCGTGCAAGGTATTGCCGGTCCGAACCGCAGCAAGATCATGGCTCTGTTTCTGCACGGCATGTCCTGGCTGACGCTCGTCGTTGTCCCAGTTATGTTGCTGTTATTCATACAAATTTCATTCGTGCCCTATCACAGCGTTGGAATCACCTGGATCCATCGTGTGGCCCTGTTGGTTGATATCGGCATTCTGGCCTTGCTCGGTGTCTTTCTGACCCGAGCCGAAACGAACTTCTTCCAAGCATCGGCGCGTGCGATCGGCACCCACCCGGTCACAACATTCGGCACGATCATTCTATTCAGCGGTGTCATGTTCGTGTCGTTTGTCGTCGCGACCATTCCGGGCGAGGGCTTAGACCGACACCTGAGACAGTATTTTGAGAAATCTAAAGGCAGTGAGACGACCGCCAAGGCCGAGGGTAGCTGGACTGACAGTCCCCTCCCCTTCCTATTTGGCGGTGCAGACGGCTTGTTGTTCGGTATGTTCCACCGGAATTTGATCGTGACGGATATCGATCTTGTTGTGGATCGAGACGTGTCAGCTGGCGAGCCGTCGATATCATTACGTAATAGAGATCTACGGTTTGCACGGCTCGATCGTTCCGATCTGCACCAGGCCGACATGACCGGTAGTAACTTGGATGGCGCGAGCCTCGCTGGTGCCAATCTGATCAATGTGCGGTTGAACTGCAGCGATGAGAACGAACTCATTCTGACCGATGACCGCAAAAAGGCGAAATGCTCGAGCGCGCGTCGCGCCAATTTTTCTAAAGCCCGGCTGAAAGGCGCCTCGATGAACGGCGTTGATCTGAGATTTGCTGACCTCAAGGAGGCAAACCTCGAGAACGCAACGCTCAAGTTTGCGTGGCTGGCGGGCGCGAATTTTTCATATGCAAACCTACAAAAGACCGACATTACAGGCGGCGCCAAAGCACAAGGGGCGGTCTTCCTGATCGCGAACTTGGAAGGCGCTGATCTGACCGGTGCACAACTGCAATACGCTGATTTCTCAAGCGCGTTTATGCAGGGCGTAACCTTGGAGCACGCCCATTTGCAGGGTGCCAATCTACGCGATGCCGATATCGATTCTGCCTATATGCGCCGTGTGCATTTTGAAGGCGCTGACATGACGGGCGCCAATCTGTCTGGTGCTGACATGCGTGAAGCAACGGTCTGGATGACACTGCCGCCGAAATCGGATCAATTGAAGCTGGCTGATCTTGGCGCGATTAATGTGGTGCCCATGAGCGAGAATGACCGTAACCTTCTTAAAGGTACGGTTGGACAGATCAGCGATCCACAGCTGAGGCGGAATGTTCGCGATAGTTTGGCCAAGTTGCTTGCGGTTAAGCAGAGGACTTCCTGGCAGCAATCCAACAACGCCCAAATTTGGCAGTCACTGCAAACAATTGAACGTCCCGGCATCGTGACCGAATTTGCTTCGGAGCTCACCGCCCATTTGATCGATCTCGCTTGCAAGGCACGATGGTCGAATGGTTCGGTAGCAGAAGGCATTGCCAGACGCGCTCTTGGACGCCGTTTCGAGGGTGATTTGCGGACACTCTTTACGAGCTTGACGACCAACACGAGTTGCGTTGGTGGCCGTGCTCTTGATGCGGATTTGAAATTGTCTCTTCAAACGGCAGTCGAAGCCCTGGGCGACGGTACGGCTCAATAAGCCGCTCTCTCTGCACCCCACAAGCAGACAACCAATATGCTTTCTTCGTATTGGTTGTTTCCGCTTTTGCGGCGTGCTATTAGTTCGAGAACAAACCATAAACATTATCTCAACACGATTCCAGTGGAGAACGTGAGTTTGGAGACAGCGTCCTATGTGCAACCAACTATCTTGTCGTGATTCCATATCGAGCAGTGTGACCGGTCTTGCTGGTTGACTGCTGACGGGCTGCACTGACGACTTTGGTGTCGAAGTTGAGCTCCGCGTGATGAACAAGGGAAGGGTAAACTATGGCTGGATCAGTCAACAAAGTCATTCTGGTCGGCAATCTCGGTGCTGATCCCGAAATTCGGCGTACACAGGACGGCCGCCCGATCGCCAACCTCAGAGTTGCGACCAGCGAGTCCTGGCGCGATAAAAACTCAGGCGAGCGTCGCGAAAAGACCGAATGGCACCGCGTCACGGTTTTCAACGAAGGTCTCTGCAAGGTCATCGAGCAGTACGTCAAAAAGGGCAGCAAGCTTTACATTGAAGGTGCACTGCAAACCCGCAAGTGGCAGGATCAAGCTGGCCAGGACCGTTATTCGACGGAGATCGTTCTGCAGGGCTTTAATGGCACGCTGCACATGCTTGACGGGCGTAGCGGCGCATCAGGCGGCGGCATGAGCGACAGCAGCGGTGGCGATTATGACGCTGGTGGGTTCGGCGGCGGCGGTGGTGGTGGTTACGATGAACCGAAGAAGCCATCAGGTGGCGGCGCGAGTTATGACAAGCCACTGGATGATGAGATTCCGTTCTAATCAGACACAGGTTGTCTATTGAGCTTTACTGGCGGTCATTCACTCGAATGGCTGCCAGTTTGCGTTTTAGATCACAAGGATTGCTCCGTTGAACTTTTCGCCGCTGCTTAATGCTCCTGTAGTGGTTCAGCTGCACGCGTACTGCGCGATTGCGGCTCTGATCATTGGCGGAGTTCAATTGGTCCGCTCCAAAGGCGGTATGGCGCATCGCACGATGGGCTATGTCTGGGTTACTTTGATGGTCACAATTGCACTGTCATCGTTCTGGATCCACGAGATCAATCAATGGAACGGCTTCAGCCTGATCCATTTGCTGTCAGTATTGACGCTCGTCAGCGTGCCGCTTGGCATCCATGCCATTCGCCGTGGCAACGTTGACCGGCACCGCAAGGCAATGACCTCGCTATTCTGGAGCGCACTTGTCGTTGCCGGCTTATTCACGCTGATGCCCGGCCGGATCGTGCATAGGATGTTGTTTGGCTAAACCAATTGGTCTCACTCGTCGGTTGGCTTGACTGACGTGGTGTCGCTTTCCATCGATGCGTGATCTTCAGCTGCCTCAACCTCAATGTAAAATTTCGTGACCTCGGGAAATTTGGCTTTGATCGCCGTCTCGATACTGTGCGTTGCAGCCTTGATATGTGTGGCCCGTGTGGTGTCATCGAAATCGACGCTGGCCGTCACGAGCACGTCATTGGGGCCAAGCTGCAGCGTTCGAATTTCATTGATACCAACAATGTGCCCCCGGCTGCTGGCAGCATCATCAATCGTGGCGCGCACGCCAATCTGAACGCTTTCGTGAGCTGCCTCACCAATCAACAGTGCCTTCACTTCGACAGCGATGAACGTTGCAACCATCGCCAGCACGAGGCCAATTGCGATAGAAGCAATGGCGTCGGCTTCCGGCCAATCAAACATGTGCGCCAGTCCAACGCCAACAAATGCGATCACCAAGCCGAGCATCGCGGCCATATCCTCCAGCACGATCGTAAATAGCGCTGGATCTTTGGAACTTCGCAGTGCCTGAAATGCGGGCGCATCTCCACGGCGACGGTTGAATTCGCGTAGAGCTGCCCGAAGCGCCACGCCTTCAAGCGCCATTGCGACAATCAACACAACATAGTTGACGGTTGGATCACTCAAGGCGTGCGGATGATAGAGTTTGCGAAACCCCTCATAAATAGAGAAGCCAGATCCAATCGAGAACAGCAGGATCGCGACCACAAAACTCCAGAAATAGAGCTCCCGGGCATACCCGAACGGATGCTTGGCATCGGCTGGACGCTTGGCCCGGTGGGTGCCATAGAGGAGCAGTCCCTGGTTCGAGGTGTCAGCCACCGAATGGATTGCTTCCGACAGCATCGCCGACGACCCGGTCCACAAGAAGGCTGCAAATTTGGCGCAGGCAATGGCCAGATTAGCGCCAAGTGCCAGGACGATGATGTTGTTCGACGAATGTGCTGCCACGATATCGACCTTTGCAACTTTTATATCGAATTCTATGTTCGTTGTGTGCTGTTCTGGATGCTCATTGGCGCGTCGGCGGATCTTGCATGCCCCAGCTAACACGTCTCGACCATAAATGGAGTTTGTCTGATGAGATTTTGGTTCGCACTCTTTGCAATTTGGCTGGTGGTTACGCCATCAACCTTGGTCGCTGGAGAAGCCGATATCGTCAAGGTTCAAATTCGCAAAAGCGGTGCGCAAACTTTTTCGTTCGATGTCACCGTGCGTCATGGAGATACCGGCTGGAAGCACTATGCCAATAAGTGGGATATTCTGACAGCTGATGGCACAGTCCTTGGCACTCGCGTCCTGCATCACCCACATGAGACCGAACAACCGTTCACACGATCACTGGGCGGCGTTCGCATCCCAACAGAGGTGACGTCCGTTACCGTGCGCGCCTATGACAGTGTTCATGCCACGGGCGGTGCTACAAAAGTTGTCACCGTGCCTCACTGAGACGTTTGTTAGAGGCCGCAAGGAGTTGACCCATGCGCCTTGCGCGACACTTGTTTTTGCTGCTCTCGTCGCTGTTACTAGTTGGTGGAGTTGTGGCAGCTGTCGCCCTGCCAGGCCCACAGCGCATGGCGTGTCCGACCTGCTTCGGACTTGAGAAAGCGGCTGACAATGTCTACGTTGACTCTGTGCTGTCGGCGCGACAACGAACGCAAACATTGCAGTCGATCGACCGGGCGCGCCGTCAGGTTCGCGAATTTTTCGGTGGCTTGAAATCTGACCCGCGTATCGTCGTTTGCCGTACACGGGCCTGCGCTCAGATCTTCGGTAGTAAGGGTGCGAAAGGTGTGGCGTACGGCTGGCAGGGGATCCTGCTGACAAATTCACGCATTTTTGGCGTCATCGCCGCGCACGAGCTTGCGCACGTTGAGTTGCATTGGCGGATGGGACTCCTGGGTTGGGCACGCGGCACCGTGCCTGCTTGGTTCGACGAGGGCCTCGCAACCGTTATTTCGAACGACCCACGGTTCAAACACGATGCCTCGCCGAAGGCCGTCCGCGAGATTATGAAAGTCAATTCCTATTTGGGCCAGTGGGCCAAGCATGTTGAAAAAGTTGGCTGGCGCACCGCTTATGGAGCGTCTGCGACACGTGTTCGCAAACTTGAACGCGCTATCGGGCGCGATGGATTGAAACGGTTCGTTGATCGACTGGTGCGCGAGGGAGATTTGTCCAACCTGTTACGGAAGGTTGGTGACGGCAATGCATTTTGATGATCCGTCAGTTTGAATTCTGTGGTCGGTGTCGGCCAAAAGGCGCGCTGGGGTGGCACGCGCCTTTTGGTAGTGGAGCGCTGCTCCTAGGGGCGAGCCCTAGAAAGCGCCAAAAACCAGTGCTGTTAAAAACAAGCATGAAGACATAGCCAGCACGATACTTAGGGCTCCTCGACGAATTGAGTGGGTGGATCAGGTGTTTTTGGGTGGTCGGTTTTCTGCTTAATCCTGTTGGCAGAGCATTCCCCGTCGATGTGACGGGCGGCGGTCAAGG
>CAJQQK010000233.1 GCA_905480435.1 uncultured Hyphomicrobiaceae bacterium
CTCAAGGAAAAACGTCGCAGCGGCCTGCTCAGCAAGCCAGCATCGGCAACCAAATCCAAACCGACGAAAGCCTAGCCTACGACGAAAGGTGGGTCAGTTCTTCGTGGCGCAAAAGGGTCAAAACCGGGTGTCGCTTGACAGGAGTAATAGAAGAAGCCTACAGCATCGTTTCCAGCCGCGCTCAAATCGTCAACATAACGGTCAATTGCATCCAGCATCGTGACACGATCGGCATTTTGGACGATACGGATCGCGTCTTTTTGAAATCCTACTTTCTGCAGTGCGTTGGCGACGAGGGAGACATCATTGGTCGGGTTCTCCAGACGGCCGACTTTCTCTGCGTAGTCCTGATTGCCAATCAACAAAGCAAAACGCTTTTGAGCCATCGCTGGGCTCATACCCGAGACCATCAAAGCAGTTGCAATCAGCGTCACTGTTCGCAGCATGTTCGCTAGCTCAGCAAAAAAAAGATCAATATGTGCAAACTATCGTGGTTCTCAACGGCTGACAACCGATAGCAGAGCGTTGCGATTGTGGCCGCTGATGCCGTTTGTTGCTCTCGATTGATGGAAGTGCGGCGATGTTGGGCAATTCACGAAGTCGAAAGTGAGCTGCCCAGAAAGTTGGCAATCTTTCGCTTTTTGACCGAACGAGACAGCGACGAGCTCCGTCCGGCGATCCAGATCATATCAACTTCTTCTGTTTTTCGATCCTTTACGTGTTTCATGACGATCTTAATCGCGGGTGGGCACTCATGTCTGCTTCTTTGCATCACCGCTATAGGCTGCGACACGGACGGTCCGCGCACGTCATCTTCCGGTGTGGGTCATTCACGTCGATCATCAACTGTCCGCTCTCTGGCTATTGCAGACGGCGTGGCTTGATATGCCAACCCTTTTACCTATTCGCATAATTGGCGTTCTGGAAAGCGAAGATGGCGCAGGTCAATTGATAGCCGCCGTCCTCATCGGAGCCATCGATCGCGGTCGGGACGCTGCACCGGTGCGATGGGTGGTCAGAAAACGGTGTATCAAAATTGTGGACGTTGGAGCCCGAAATATCGGGCTTTTGAGGTGTGTGCTAGACTGGTCGCAAAACGACCGTTTATGAAACAGCCTATTCACAAAATCGCTTCGGAAAGATCCGTTCTAAAGCACATCAAATCAGCCAAACCTGCTCAGCTCTTCCCGCGAAATCTACCAGAACCGATTTTCAATTTTCTGTTTGTCGAAGCCAATCGTTCGACTACCCAGTGGGAGACGCAACACCGTGATGGTAAGTTCTCACCCGCTAGCATAGAGATCGATCCAATTTTCTCGGCGGTGCTCTGCAAGTTGGTCGGAAGAACCAAACAGCTTTCTCCCCACCAAGTCCGCCATGGAGTTCTAAAGTATATGTATGGGCTCATCGACACCGGCATCTCGGGAGACCATATGGCTGTAAAAGACTTCCATCCTGACGGCCTCACGCGATCGTTTCGCTTACCCGCATGCCTCACAAATTTCGACCTTGCTAAGCAAATCCCTCTGACGCTGCGACGATCTAACTAGTCGCTCCAAATAATAAGCAATGTCTATTACATGAGAGCCAACCGTACTTCCCGTGCCGCCCACGAAATCCGTCACCACGAGAATGGCTACTGGTGGGGCGTCGGCGGTGACGAGTTTGCTTTCGAGCGTACTAGCGAAGCCTACTTCCCCACCGAACGAAGTTGTCAGCAAGCGATCGATGAAGATATTGCTACCAACAGCTAGCGCCGCGCTTCTCTCATATTTCCGAAAGTCATTAAATCGACCATCCAATTGACGGTTCCGACAGACGATTGCAGCCGTCCGGGATTTCCAAACAGTGAATTTTCTACTGTCACCATTATGGCCTATTTGGTGACAGTTGGGCCTGCTCGGCACGCTCATCGTCCGGTGTTGGGGGCACAGCGGATGCTTTCGAGCGGCTCGTGACGGCTCCTTATGACTCTAACCGGCTGTCATCAGTTCTTCGATTTCGCATCGCACCATCGTGTCGCTCTCCTTAAAGCGGACCTGAGCGAGCGCAGCATTGCCCAGCCTCATGACCGACGCGATGATCAAAAAGACGAAGATCGAAGGACGACAGCAAAGGCATTGCCAGGGAGTGTTAGCGCTGTCGAATTTGCCTCGGAAGTAGACGTGGCATGCCTGATCCGGGAATTGTGCGGTGCCTTCAGATCAGACAACTTCGGATCAATCGTCATCCCACATTGGTACTTCGCCGATCCGCGCGCGTGCAGCAAGCCAGCCGCCATCGATCTTAATCTCGGCACCTGTAATGAAGCTTGCATCATCAGTCGCGAGAAATACGGCAGCACCAGAGATGTCGTCAGGCTGTCCCCAACGACCCGTAGGGTTTTCAGTTGCCCAGGCATCACCGGTATCTTCGGCCTCTGCGAACGACTGGTTGAACGGTGAAGCAATCATGCCTGGTGCGATCGCATTGACCCGTATCCTCTTTGAACCAAGATCCATCGCCATCGCGCGGGTCAACCCGAGAAGTCCCGACTTGGCAGAAACGTAGGCGCAACGGTTCGGCCGTCCCTGAAAACTCGCGATGGAGCATACGTTGATAATGGAACCGCCATCGTTTGCGACCATGTTTGGAACGACGGCCTGTGAATAAAGAAAGGGGCCGGTCAGATTGATATTCAGCATATTGTGCCAATCAGCTTCGGAGTGCTGCATGAAACCTTTGATGATACGAGCGCCTGCATTATTGACCAGCGTATCTATGCGACCGTGTTCTGCGATCACATCAGCAACCATAGACGCGATTTCGCCCGAGTTGGTCACGTCGACTGTGTGCGCTGAAGCCATGCCACCAGACGATTTGATTGTGTTAGCAACATCTTTTGCGCCATCACCGTTAATGTCAGCGATACACACAACTGCCCCTGCAGCAGCATAAGCTTGGCATATCGACGCTCCAATGCCGCTGCCACCGCCCGTTACGATCGTAATTTTTGCCTTGAGTTTCATGCGTCATCACCTCTCCATTGTTCAGCGTCGGCTTTAGATTAGCCTTCATCATTCTGTACGAACAAGTTGAGCGGTATCGTTGCTCCATTTCCAGCCAGGACGGCATTGCGATAAATTGCACCGCCGACGGCTGCGAATTGCAAGCCCTGATTGCCGTGACAATAGTAAAATGTTATCTGATCTTTGCTCGTTCGACCAGGCGCCCGGCCCGCCGCAAGGTCGGTGAACGTCGGAAAGTTGCTCGTGTCGATGTGAGCGGCACCACCGTTCGGAATGCGTGCCATTTGTTCATCGCTGCCAGCAACGAAGCCAGCATAACTGAGACCAACACCGGAACGGTGCCGAACGCTGTCTTTCGCGGGGGCCAAAGACGACACACCTTGGCGGATCGATACGTCAAATCGTGAGATAGCTTCAGGTGGCACTTCGTTTGTGCCAACCGCCACCACGTGCATGCCTGGTTCAAGCCAATCAGATTCGAAAACAGGAGCGCCGGAATTTGTACTTGTTGCGACGATGTCAGCACCTGCCATCGCCTTTTGCGAACTGTCGACTGCCTCGACAGAGATGCCCAATTCATCACTCATGCTCATCGCATAAGCATTCCGGTTGGTTGACGAAGGGCTGAACACGCGGGCCTGTTTGATGGGACGTATAGCGCAAATTCCTTCAAGCAGCGTCCGAGCGATGCGACCAGAACCCAGGATGCAGACCGTTTCAGCGTCAGCGCGGGCCAACCACTTGGTGCCAAGTGCACCCGATGCGCCAACCCGCATGCGTTGAATCCAGCCATCGTTCAGTAGAGCCAGTGGCTCGCCATTTTCGGAACTAAACAATAGTACGACGGCACAGCGTTTGCCCGGTTCCATGCAATACTGATCTTCGCGCCACGATCCGTCCGCCCGATGCTCCCAGGCCATCACATCAGACATGAACCGAGTGGCAAAAATTCCATCATACCAGCCTTCCATCGAGCCAAAACGATAGTACTCGTTTGCGTTGCGATTGGGCACATGCACGTCAGTCTTAGGACGATAGATGGCCTGCCCGGAGTCGATCGCCTGAAACGCTTGCTCTACCGCGGTGATACACTCGGGCATCGTCAAAAGTTTAGATTGAGCGGTATTGTCGAGATGAAGCATCGAACCTGGTCTCCTGTAACGAGCGTGAGTTTGCGGGATTACAACGGACTTAGCCAAGCATTTGACCAAGATCTTCGCTCCACAAATCCGGAAGATGATCTGCTTTGCCGGCAAGACCGTGCTAGCAGCCTTGCCGGCAGACGCGTCGCCACCCAGTATGCACGCCACTGTAGTCATCAGGCTGGCCTATGTTCACCCCAGAAATTTTAATGTTGTTGATCGGCGCTGCAATGGCCGGCGGGTTTGTTGTCGGCCTTGCAGGCTTCGGCGGCGGCCCCGTTGTGCTTGGCATCTGGCTGCTTTTTCTGGAGCCGACAGTTGCTGCACCCGCATTGATGCTCGCCGGTGTGTTCTTTCTTTTGCCAGCGATTTGGCCGATACGTGCCGGTATCAGATTTAAAAGGATTCTACCGTTTGCAATTGGCGCAGCGGTTGGTTTGCCAATTGGCACCCAACTGTTGATCACGCTGACGAGCGAACAGATTAAGCTTGGCGCCGGGATGTTTTTGATCGTCTTTGCTGCGCTGCGTTTGTTTTGGTTCAAGGAATACATACTGCCGCTAGTCGGGTACCGTGCTCGGATAGCAGACAGCGGAATTGGTGCACTCGCTGGCGTTATTTGCGGCACGACGGCGTTGCCCGGACCGGTCTTCAGTATGTGGTGCGGCATGCGTGGCTGGACAAAGGATGAGCAGCGTGGCGTTTACCAGCCACTCAATTACGTGGTGGTTGTGATGAGTGTCGCATCGTTTGCCAGTGTCGGGCTGATTACCGAGAAAGTCATTACGGTTTCTGCCTGGGCCGTACCGGGTGTTGTGGTCGGGATCCTGCTTGGCACACCGCTCTACAAGCGGATGAGTGACGACATTTTCCGTACGGTGATACTGGTGCTACTGGCAGCCATGGGATGCTTTCTCATTGTAACGAACTGAACTAAGAGCTGAGCCGCAAACAGCGCAAGCGCATGCTACCGCGCGATAACACTTCAGTGCTGCGGTTTGCTGCCCTTGATCTGGGTTCGATGCATGACCCTGCGATTGCTTCCATCAAACGGGTTGCGACGGTGCATGGCGCAACGATTGTCCCACAACACGAGGTCGCCTTTACGCCAACTATGGTGCCAACCGAATTCTTCGCGTGTGCCGGCCTCCCAGATTGCGTCGAGGAGCCGCTCGGATTCTTCAACCTGGAGTCCCTCGATGTAGGCGTGCTTGCGCCGGCCGAGATAGATCGCCGGTCGGTTAGTTTCAGGATGAATATGAACTGCAGGATGCCAGGCGCCTGGGCTTGTACGTAGATCTGAAACTGCGTCCAGATGCGAACGCTGAATGCCGGCACTGTTCAATGTTGCATCATGTTTGATGGCGAGGCTTACAACACGGTCTTTAAGTTCCGCCGGCAGGCCCTCGAAGGCGGCATAGCAACTGAGAAAGCCGGTTTCACCACCAGCCGGAGGGACTTCCAACGCATACAGCGCGCTGCCTTTCGGTGGAACCGGATTGTAGCTCATGTCGATGTGCCAAACCGCTTCGCCTGCACCCAAGGCGCCAATCGGCTTACCATCAGAACCTTTGACATTCGAGATTACGGTGATCTCTCTATGCGCTGGCGCATTGGAGCGACCGTTCGCATCCAGTGGTGCTAAATCCAATTCGCCAAAGCGCGCAGAAAACGAGATCAGCGCCGGGTCGCTCAGATCCTGGTCGCGAAACACCAATACAAGATGTTTCAGCCAAGCCTCGTGGATCGCTTCAAACTGATCATCCGAAATATTGGTGAGATCGACACCTTTGACCTCGGCACCGATATGTTTGGAGAGCGGGACAATTTCCAGGTCTCCTGCCAGCCATGCATTCTGCGGCGGCATTGTCGATACGGTTTGCGTTTCCATGAGAATGTGACCTCGCTTAGCGTTACAGCGTTCATTTTCCGTTTAATACGGACAGTCTATTCAGCCGCTCGGATTTTCGTTCCAGAACTAACACTCTTTGAGGCTGTTGAAGTTCTGTCAATAACTTCGCGATTCAGGCTTGGCACGAAGTTTTGCTTTAGCGCGATCGCGCCATCTTCGAAAGCCAGTGATTGCTCGAACAGGTTATCCTTAAATTTCAGAAAGCCGTTCATCTCGCCCGCGTTGTTGATTGTAGTCCTCGCGATGCAAGCCTCCTGCCAGCAACCGATGTCGGTTGCAGTGCCATCACCGAGAACCGGCTCCATCCCGCGTTGTCGGATGCGCTCAAGACCTTCACAAAGCAAATCGACGCCGCCAAGCTTCTTGAGTTTGAGTTTGACAAAGCCGACGCCTTCGATTGCACCTGCCTTGTCGATTTCGTCGAGCCCGTAAATTGATTCGTCGATCATGACTGGGACGCGGGATACTTCAGCGACGGCAGCGTGGCCGGCCCAGTCGTCGATTCCGCAGGGTTGCTCGAACAGTTCGATATCCTGAGGGTCCAGCGAGGTGGCAAACAGGCGCCCCTGCTCGGCCGTGTAGGCGTTGTTGGCATCAATTCTCAAAGTGGCGCGACCGGCAACCGCATCTTGAATGGCTGCAAGGCGGGAAAGGTCGCCCGGGACATCAAAGCCGACTTTCACTTTTAGGGTCCGAAAGCCTTCGCCCAACGTCTGTTCGACTTCGTCGGGAATGGCTGCGATCTCAAAACTATGTATCGGCTGTAAAAGTGGAACGGCTGCATCACATGGTGGATTTAATAGATCGTGCCCCTCCAGCATTTCAAGGGCGACATAGAGGACGCTCGCCGCCGTCGGGTCTGTTTTGATGGCGCGCCGCACAATCTGTTTGGCGTTCATCAATGACTTGCCGACCACTTGCTCAGCTAACTCGCAGATCAGTCGCCAACCTCCATCAGGCGTTTCTTTACTGTAGCCTGGCGAAATCTCGGCCTCTCCGATTCCTGTCCGGCCTTCCGAGTCAGTGATTACTGAGATGAGGGGGTGAAACGCTGAAAAGGTCGTGTAGGAAACCTTGTAAGGTCGTAGCAGGTCCAAATCGAGGCGATGCAATTCAATTCGCTCAATGGTCATCTCGGCCTCGTAATCTTGTTGCCGGTCGCTAATTCTGATGTTTAGATTATGCCTGCAGCTCATTGCTGTTGAAAGTAAATTGTACCGGGTTTCTGGTTCAAATCAGGTAATGGCCGGTAAATATGAGAAAGATTGACACTAGTTCAACTCACCTCAGGAAGGAAATGCGATCATGAAAAGCGTAATGCGTTGGCCTCTTCTGCTTGCTGGTTTCACGCTGGCTCTGCCAGCTGCCGCGGCAGACATAAAGAAACCCGGAAGCTATCCAAAACGTCCGATCACGATTATCGTTTGCTATGGCAAAGGTGGCGGATCCGACCAGGCTGTTGCTGCCCTGCAAGGCCCAGCGTCGAAAATCATGGGGATCAAAGTCAATAAGATCAACAAGCCGGGTGGCGGTGGCGTGAGCTGCTTACCTGATTTCATGCAGGCACCTGCTGACGGTTACACGATCCTGCAACATGCTGACTCGCTGGTTGCTAAGTATGTTCAAGGCGCGCACGATCTGCATCCGACAAAAACCCTATCCCCCGTCGTCATCTCAAACGTTGCACCGACCGCTCTCTTCGTGAAGAGCGGCGATGCGCGGTTCTACGAAGGTGGCAAGCCGAGTTGGGACAAGGTTGTGGCTTACGCCAAATCGAATGCCGGCAAGATGCAGGTGTCCAACATCAACGTTCCAATGGAACTGGTGACGATGTCGAAGGTGGAAGATCACTTTGGCATCAAGGTCAAACAGATTCTCTTTGACAAGCCCGCGCAACGCTATGGCGCGGTAATCGGTGGCAAGCTTGATCTGCTAATGGAGCAACCAGGCGATGTGATCAAACACGTGCAGGCCGGCAAGCTAGCTCCGGTCCTGGCTGTTTGGCCAGACCGTTTCAAGGTTTTCCCGGATGCCAAGGCGACCGGCAAGGACTATGGTTTGAAATGGGACCCACTACTGCGGATCCGTGGTTTGTGGGTCAAGAAGGATACGCCGCAAGAGATCAAAGACTATCTCGATAAAGTCTTTAAGGCTGCCTATGACAGCGCCGAACATCAGGCGTTCCTGAAGCGTAAGAGCCTCGACATCGTCAACTCCTACTACGGTGCCAAGGATACGGCCAAAATCCTCAACGATACGGTCGCAACCTACGCGAAGATTTTCAAGGAATCCGGGCAGCAGCTGCGCAAGGATATGCAGTAGGTGCGAGGATCGACCCAGTAAGGTCGATCAACCGAAAATTGAGCGTGGGTATCATACGTAGATCCGCGCTCAGCACTATCCCTCCGGGTCTGTGAAAAAACCTCGTCAATAGGTCGAAACGCATGCAGGATCGAAAGCGGTCGCTACTGGGCGATACGGTGTTCTGGGAGGCTGTTGCCTGGCTTGTTCTGGCGGCGCTGGCGTTCTGGTTTTCGAGGCCGTTCGATAAACCCCTGCCACATTTTTCACCGGGCGCTGCGTTCTGGCCGAAAATCATAATCGGCGGCATGTTTATTTCGGCGTTTATTCTACTTGTCGGGCGGTTGTCCAGCCAGAACCGAGCCGTATCCGAAGAGACCGTTGCACATCTCGAAGATGTACCCGATGACCTGCCCGGATTAAACTGGCGTCTTATCGCTATGTTCGTTCTACCGCTGATCTGGGTGTACGGCATGCACCAGATGGGCTTTCTGCTCGTAACGCCATTCTTTCTGATCGCCTACACTTGGCTGATGGGGGTCACCAGGATCAGGACCTTGCTGGGTTTCAGTCTCGGCTTCTACGCAGCGCTCGTGTTGGTGTTCTACAAACTGATCTTCACGCCGCTGCCGATGGGGGCTGGTTATTTCCACACCATCAACGGCGAACTACTCGCGTTGTTGCAGTGATGCCGTAAGGGGCCCCGATGCAGGATTTTCTCACTGGGACGACACTCATCTTTACGAGTGGCACAGGGATCGCGATTTTCATCGGCGGCCTGCTCGGCGGATTGGTGTTTGGCGCCATCCCGGGCTTGAATGTTCTCACACTTGCAGCCGTCTTGCTGCCCTTCACTGCGTGGATGCCAGCTGAGTACGCCATCATGCTCTACGGCGTGATCTACGTCTCGGGCGTTTATGGTGGTGCGATCACGGCGATACTGTTCAATATTCCAGGCTCGGTTGAAAATGCCCCGACTGCGTTTGATGGTTACCCCATGACCCGCAACGGAGAAGCGAGCAAGGCGATCGGCTACGCTGTGACATGCTCTGCGATTGGCGGCACGCTATCAGCGATGCTGATGATGATCGCAACCGAACCGATTGCAGAGTTTGCGGTGTCGACTTTTGGTCCGATCGAAATCGCAGCGCTCATCTTTTTTGGTTTGACGGTTGTCGCTGGCGTCGGCTCGAAGTCGCTGGCCAAGGGTTGGTTGTCGCTGTGTCTCGGCTTGCTGATCGGCACTGTTGGCCATGACCCAGCCGCAGGCGTTCCGCGGTTTACGTTCGGCGTTTTGTACCTATCAGGTGGGATCGGATTTATTCCGATGATCCTCGGCTTATTCGCCGTCTCGGAGGTCTTGCTGCAAGGCCAGCGGATGTTGCGCGGCACGTATGAGAAGCCGAAAGTATCTGTCGATTTCCCGACGCTATCTGAGTTCTGGAGCATGAGATGGGCGGTTGTCCGCTCAACGATTATTGGTTGGTTCAGCGGTATTCTGCCCGGTGTCGGCGCAACGCTTGCCGCATTCCTGTCCTACAATGAAGCGGTCAGATGGTCGAAGACGCCGGAAAAATTCGGCACCGGGTTTCCAGAAGGCGTTGTTGCGCCTGAAACGGCAAACAATGCGGCAACTGGTGCGGCTATGATTCCACTGCTTGCACTTGGCCTACCTGGCGGCGCGTTGACGGCTATGATGATTGCCGTATTTAACGTTCACGACATGGAAGTCGGTCCGCTCATCATGGTGGAAGCGCGCGAACTGGTATGGATCCTGTTTGCCTCAATGTTCTGGGCCAGCCTTGCAATTCTCCTGCTGGGTGTTGTCGAGTCAAAAGGGATCGTGCATTTGCTGCGGATACCATTCACGCTGCTGGCCCCCGGCATCCTTGTCTTTTCGACCATCGGTGCCTACGCCATCCGTGGCAATATCTATGATGTCTACACTATGTTTATCGCAGGTATCGCTGGCTATTTCCTGAGGCGCAGTGACTACTCGGTCCCCGCCATCGTCATGGGCGTTATCCTTGGCCAGCTTGGCGAGAACTCCCTCGTTCAAGCAATGACGATGATGGATAACAATCTTTTGCAATTCTTCAGCACACCCATATCAGGGACGCTTTGCACTGTGGGACTTCTGACGGTCGCCTGGAGCATTTTTCAGCGTGTTCGATCAAGCCGATCAAACAAGACGCGTCAAATCTAATACTGTTGGTGTGCCTTGGATTTGTGTCGTGCAGAAAGGTGGAAATTGGATTTCGAACTGAAAGACAAAGTTGCCCTCGTAACCGGCGGGAGTCGTGGAATCGGGCGAGCAACTGCGTTGATGCTTGCACGACAAGGCACACACGTTGCCATTTGCGGACGCACGCTCCAGAGCCTGGAGGAGACCGCGGCTGCCATCCGAGATTTCGGGGTCCAATGTTGGATTTACCAGTCGGATGTTAGTCAACCGAAAGAGATCGAGCAGCTTGTTAGCCGTACAGGCAGCGATGCCAAGCGCATCGACATACTCGTCAACAATGCAGTCACATCGACGAGCGCGTCTTTCGACCAGCTGACAGACGAGCAGTTTCAGTACCATATTGATGTAAAGCTCATGGCCTACATCCGCATCGCCCGTCTTGTGCTTCCCCTCATGCAAACGCAAGGCGGTGGGCGTATCGTTAATGTTGGTGGCATGACGGCTCGGATCGTTGCCCCCCTGCGCATGACCAACGGCGTCGTCAATGCCGGCGTTGCCAACTTCACTAAACAGTTTTCAGGATATGCTGCCAGTTCGAACGTCACGGTCAATTGCGTGCACCCAGGCTACACAGTGACTGAACGCGTCATGCAAGTCTTTGAACGTGAAGCAAAGGAGTCCGGCGTATCAATTGAAGAGATTGTTGCCAAACGAACGGGAGATATCCCGTTGGGAAGACTCATCGAACCAGATGATCTTGCCTCAGCGATAGTTTTCTTTTGCTCGCCGATGGCTCGGATGATCACAGGCCAATGCATTGCAGTTGATGGTGGATCAGGGACATCAATTGCGTATTGAAGAAGCGAGGCGGCGATCATGGAAGATTGTCGTGATGTTGGCGTTCGGCGTTCGAGAAACTTGCGCACAAGTTGGATGGCGCGACTTATGGCATGCAGTGTTCGCGAGCTGAGAGCCGGAAAACTGACCACAAAAACACTAGGCCGATCCACGATCAAGGTGAGGCGCTCCAAGAGTGGAGATAAGTAAGCTTTTTCAAACCGATGCTGCATCGAGGCGCCCAGATGGAATTTAGTTGTGTGAGCGACTTAACCGAAGGCGACAAACCCAAGGAGAACGCTGTTGTCCCGAGCATCAGCGATCGACCGTTTCGCCCGAGGACTTTTGATGTGGGGATCGAAAACCAGCGAGTGATCGTCATCACTTCGATCATACTGGTGTGCACCGGTCAGTTGAGCAGACACGCAAACATCCAACGGAAGCGGACATCGGGAACTGTTACCGCGGACTATGAAGTTAGCCAGGACGAAACGTCGGCAACGTGGACTTTTCGACGTTTGTGCATTGCGGTACATCCAAAAGAGGTTACGTCTGCTTTTGCGACTGCGCTTTGATGGAGTGCTAGGAGCATGCTGCACCTGCTCAGGGCGGCTGATGGCCCAAAGCCGCCAGTCCACGTTCGGCGGCTTTTGGAGGTACAGCGGATGAGCCCACTATCCGCGATCTTTTAATCTTTGGATTGTTGACGCATCGACGTTGAAGGTCCGGCCAACTGCCCGCAGGCTCTTCCCTGCTTCGAGCATCTCTAATGCCTCGCGCTGTTGATGCAGCGTGAGTTTGAACTTCGGCCCGAACTTCACACCCTTGGCTTTGGCTTCCTTGCGGCCGGCATTAGAACGTCGATTGATGCGCTCACGTTCATCCTCGGCGAGCGCTGAGAGGAAGGCGAGTATCCCCTTCCCGATCGGTGTCGTTAGATCTAGCCAAGTGCGGTCGAGCACCTTGATGGCAGCGAACCGCTCATGCACGCGCTCCATGATGCGGATGCCGTCGGTCATTGATCGCGTCGCGCGATCCCATTCGGCGAGCACGAGAACGTCGGTTGGCGACAAAGCCTGTATCGCCTTCTCAAGCTCAGGCCGATTGTGCGTGCTCTTGCCCGACTGCTTTTCATAGAAGATCTTTTTGCAGCCAGCCTTCTTGAGTGCTGCAACTTGCCGGTCGAGGTTCTGCCCTTTGTCGCTGACGCGTGCGTATCCGATTTTCATGCAAATAGTGTAACTGTCAAGCGACACCCGGTTTTGACCCTTTTGCGCCACGAAGAACTGACCCACCTTTCGTCGTAGGCTAGGCTTTCGTCGGTTTGGATTTGGTTGCCGATGCTGGCTTGCTGAGCAGGCCGCTGCGACGTTTTTCCTTG
>CAJQQK010000234.1 GCA_905480435.1 uncultured Hyphomicrobiaceae bacterium
CGCGTACTTTGGGTGTCGTCGTGGCCTGGCTATGAAGTCGAACAAGCATTTGCGCCTCCGTCTCGGATATCCCTCAAAACCGAACGTGCCATGAAAAGGGCCGAGCGCCGAGGATCAATGTGATCATCCGGGATGGAACAGATACGGGAATGCTGTTGTCTACTGCCATTTGATTCCCATTGGTAATCTCCGCCAACCGCGATCCGTCCTACCGCTCGTAGCACAATGCACGCAGACGCGAACATGGCGATAGCTGGTCTTCGATAGTACGTTCTATGCACCGGGTCAAAGCAGCAGCACGACCGCTTATTTAAGGCATGTCGCGTTTAAAGAGATTCCTAGTGCGCCATAAAACGCCCAATCTTCGGGCGATTTATGGCTCCTGCTAAACGCGACGTGTTTCGGAGATGACAGGCTGGGCTTGGGACCAGCAATCACAAAGCACTTTGCTCGCAGATTGGCGCCAGCTGAACAGCAATGTTGGCAAGTCGTGCATCCTGCCCTGGCTGTCCGCACAAAATACATCCAAGTGGTAGGCCGTTGTCACCAAGACCGGCGGGAACCGTGACAATGGGCCCGGCGAGTACTGTCCACGGCGCGATGTAACGGGGATCACCTGTCGATGCCAACCCCTTTGGCGCGGTGCCAGGGGCTGCCGGCCACAGAAACACTTGGTTGGCTCGAAATGTTTCGAAGAATGTCGAGCGCAACTGGTCAAGCTCGCGGCGCATGTCGAGATAGTTCACTTCTGTAATTTCAAGGCCTTCGCGAAGGGTTGCCAGCAGGCGAGCGCCAATTTGTCCCGGTTCAAGATCAAGAAAATGACCGAGCGTCCGTGACATGTCGAACATTTGCGTTTGCCAATGCAGCTGCCGGACATGCTCAAATGAAATCGGTGACGCGACGCGGGTGACGCCAATTCCTGCGTCCTCCAGGTTCTTTGCCGTGGCTTGCCAAGCCTTCGTGGCATCGGGGTTGGCATCGTCAATGAGCGGGTCGAGAGGTATAACGACTTCAATTGCCTCTCCGTCAACCGGTGCTGTCGCGACATACGTTGGCTGGATGGCACGAAATGCGAAGACAGCATCTTCAACGCGGCCACCAAAGAAACCGACCGTGTCATACGACGCAGCAAGTGGCGCAACGCCAAAGCCAGGGATCGATCGCGTACTCGGTTTGAAACCGGCAATGCCACAGTAGGCTGCCGGCCGGTTGAGTGATGCGGTTGTCTGTGTGCCAAGCGCGAGCGGGACCATGCCGGCCCCAACCGCGGCGGCTGATCCGCTCGATGAGCCACCGGGTGTGTGGTCAATATTCCAAGGATTGCACGCCGGTGACGGGTCGAAAAAGGCGAACTCCGTCGTATGCGTCTTGCCAAGCACGATGGCGCCTTGGACTTTGAGTTGCAGTACGATCTCAGCGTCTGCCATCGCCGGTGCGATCATCTCGCGCGAATTGCTATTGCAGCGTGTCGGTAGTCCGGCAACGTCTATGATGTCTTTGACGCCAATCGGTATGCCATGCAGGGGGCCGCGAATTCTACCTTGCTGAGCTTCGCTGGCACGTTGCCGAGCAATTTCAAGCGCACGATCGCCGTCCAGTTCCCGCCAGGCCAGAACCGATGGTTCAACGTCCGCGACACGATCGAGACAGTCCTGGACGAGATCGACCGGTGAAAGGGATTTTTCAGCGATACGCTTCGCGAGATCAGGCAATCGTCCGGGTGCCTTGGCGAAACCGTGACCTTGGCTTGCATTGTTTTCTGGCATGTTAGACCTCGCGATTTGCTGTATTACGCATTGAACGTCACCGGTTCGATGCGTGCGCGTGTGAAGGCGGGACGGGCGCTAAGGCGCGTCCACCAGTCACTGCATCTCGGGTAATCCTTGAGATGAATACCCCGGTCCGCATGCTCTCCGATGCGCACGATATAAGGCGATAAGTGGATATCGGCGAGCGAGAAGTTCTTGCCCGCAAGCCAAGGACCGTCGGCCAGATCATGCTCCATCCGATCGAGCGTACGAAGGATGTTGGCAACCGCGTGCGAGATATCAGCATCGCTAAACGGCTCACGCGCCATACGTCGCCAGTCTTCACGCCGGTCGGGTACGGGAATGACGCTGAGCTTTCGTTCGACCTCGGCGTCGCTCCACTGCTGTGCGATTGGTCCCATCATCCGGTTCCAGTTCGCGACCTGAAAGGCGCGGATAACGACTTCATCGGTCCATTTCGCCCAGACGCGCATGCGCGCCCGATCGTGGGCGTTGGTCGGTACCAGCGAAGTTGCCGGAAATACCTCATCAAGGTATTCGCAAATTACGCTACTTTCGATCACCGGCACACCATCATGGACCAGCGTTGGCACCCAGCCATTGGGGTTGAGTGCGAGGTACTCCGGCGTATGCTGCTCGAACGCGAGTAGATCGACGGCAATGCCTTGGTAATCGACCTCTTTTTCCTCAAGCACAAACCGTACGCGCCGCGAGGCGCTCGAAACCCAGGCATGGTACAGCGTCAGCGACGCGTTGGTTTCGTCCATCTCGATCGGCATCCTTAGTTGTGAATTCTTTGAAGACCGAACCGCCGCGCGGCTTCTGTTGCCAGCTTAGCTGAAACGTGGCGATGACAGCAACAAAGGCCCGTCGATTTTTAGGCAAAGATTGAAGGAAGCTGGCGCGTGTTGGGCGCTCATGTGCACGTTAGAGCTTGCGAGTGAACTTGGTGCGTGCGTATGTACGTCGTTTGCGCCGGCTCCACGCGGCGACTGTCCACAGGGCTAGGCTTTCGAGCGAAAGACATCTCCTTGAGTACCACGCCTCCCTCCAAACCTGCAGATCAATGGCCGGTATTGCCGCTCCTCGCCTGGGGTACGGCTACGCTGTTCTTTTTCTATGCCTGGGTGTTGCGCGTTTCGCCGAGCGTGATGGTCACCGAATTAATGCGCGACTTTGCCGTCGGCGGGGCCATTCTCGGCAATCTCTCAGCATTCTATTTTTACGGCTACTCGACGATGCAGGTGCCTGTTGGCTTGCTGATGGATCGGTTCGGGCCACGGC
>CAJQQK010000235.1 GCA_905480435.1 uncultured Hyphomicrobiaceae bacterium
ATGGAGCCCCTTGCTTGTGTGAAGCGATAATCCGTTTGCGCAAATCCAATGAATAAGGTCCAGGCATGATCCACCTCCTAACACGATGAATCACAGTTCGCTGGATGTGGGAATCCCTTCCGATTCCACTTAAAGGCTCGACGCTCTAGGCGATCGTCGCAGCACTTGCGGCCCGTTTCAACGCACGTGTTTCAGTGCGCATCATCCCAATTATCAGCAGCTGCTGCGTCCACCTTCAACGGCACTGCAAGTTGCAGCACGGGAGCCGGCGCTTCTTCCATCACGGAAGTCACGACGCTAAGCGTCTTATCAACATCGCTTTCGGCAACTTCGAAAATCAGTTCGTCATGAACTTGCAGCAGCATACGTGCGCTGTCATTGAGCCCAGCGGTCTCCAGCGCGTCCGGCATCCGGATCATCGCGCGGCGGATAATGTCCGCAGCAGAGCCCTGAATAGGCGCGTTGATCGCGGCACGCTCAAAGAACCCGCGCGCGGATGCATTCTTCGTGTTGATCTCCGGGTAGTGCACTTTGCGCCCGAAAATCGTCTGGACATAGCCATTGTCTTTCGCGAATTGTTTGGTCTGATCCATGTAGTCGCGAATGCCCGGAAAGCGCTCGAAATAGGTTTTGATGTAGTCAGCCGCTTCGCCGCGCGGAATGCTCAGTTGGTTGGCAAGACCAAACGCGGAGATGCCGTAGATGATGCCAAAATTAATCGCTTTGGCGCGGCGACGGACTTCGGCCGGCATACCTTCAATCGGCACACCAAACATTTCTGATGCTGTCATCGCGTGAATGTCGAGGCCATCATCGAAAGCTTTGCGCAGCTGTGGAATGTCGGCGATGTGGGCGAGAACACGGAGCTCAATCTGGCTGTAGTCGGCAGAAATCAGCTTGTTACCTTTTTCGGCAACGAACGCCGTGCGGATCTCGCGGCCTTCCTTGGTGCGGATCGGAATGTTCTGCAGGTTCGGGTCCGTCGAGGCGAGCCGCCCGGTCGTCGTTGCCGCCAGCGAGTAACTGGTGTGAATCCGCTTAGTTGTCGGATGCATGTGATGCGGCAGCGCGTCTGTGTAGGTCGAGCGCAGCTTCGTCATCTGGCGCCACTCAAGCATCGTGTTGATCAATCGCCGCGCATCCTCGGGCAATTCCTCGTTGTGCGAGAGATCATCAAGCAAGGTCGCGCGCGTTTCCCACTGGCCGGTTTTGGTCTTCTTGCCGCCAGGTAATTTCAGACGGTCGAACAACAGCTCACCAAGCTGCTTCGGCGATGCAAGGTTGAACTTCTCGCCGGCAAGCTCGTAGACTTCATCTTCGAGCTGCGCTGCGCGCTGCGCAAATGTTGCCGACAGGCGCGCAAGCACAGACCGCTCGACATGAATGCCAGCATGCTCCATCTCGACGATCACCGGCAGCAGCTTGCGCTCAAGCGTTTCGTAAACCGTGACCATGCGCTCGGCGACAAGCCGCGGCTTCAGCACCATCCAAAGCCGCAGAGTCACGTCTGCATCTTCGGCGGCATACTCGGCCGCCTTGTCGATCGGCACCCCTGCAAATGTCTTATCGGCAATCTTCTTGCCTGGTGCCAGCGCAATCACTTGTTTGAATGGAATGCAGGCGTGGCCAAGATGGCGCTGGCTGAGATCATCCATGCCATGGCCATTCTGGCCGCCATCCAGCGCGTACGACATCAGCATTGTATCATCGACCGATACAACATCGACGCCATATTGCTTCAGCAACAGCACATCGTATTTCAGGTTCTGGCCGATCTTGAGAACGCTCGGATTTTCAAGAACCGGCTTCATAAGCTCAAGCGCCTCGCGAAGCGGCATCTGCTCGGGCCCGCCGCTCTCGTCGAAATCGAGCCCTCCCTCCTCGGTCTTGTGGCCGACCGGTATATAACAGGCGCGTCCCGGTGCTGTTGCCATCGAGAAGCCAACAAGCTCGGCGCGCATCGCATCGAGGCCTGTCGTTTCCGTGTCGAAGGCAAACTGGCGCAACTCGCGTGCTTCCGCGATCCAGCGCTCAAGATCGGCGCGGGTCGTCACGGTTTCGTATTTGGAGCGATCGATAGGCTCGGCGGTCGCTTGCTGCCGGTTGTGCTCAACAACGGCTGCCGGCGTACCGGCGCCATCACCTGTTCCGATCTTGCTGCCCGCCGGGCCACCACTCTTGGCAACAGTCGAGCCAACGCTACGTGGCAACGCATCGGGCACTTCGGCGCCAAGTGCTTCTGCAAGTTTGCGCGTCAGCGTACTAAATTCCATCTCCTGCATGAAGCCGAGCAGCACATCCGGCTTTGGGTCCTGCACACCCATTTGATCCGTGGTGATCGGCAACGGTACATCCTGCTTGAGCGTCACAAGTTCGCGCGAGACGCGGGCCTGATCAGCAAACTCAATCAGCTTCTCGCGCCGCTTCGGTTGCTTGATTTCAGCCGCCCGTTCGAGCAGCGCATCAAGATCGCCATACTCAGTAATGAGTTGCGCCGCTGTTTTGATGCCAATGCCTGGAACGCCAGGCACATTGTCGACCGAGTCACCGGCAAGCGACTGCACGTCGATAACCTTGTCGGGCGCCACGCCGAACTTCTCAAACACTTCATCCGGCCCCACGCGTTTATTCTTCATGGTGTCCAGCATAACGATGCCCGGCCGCACCAGCTGCATCAGGTCTTTGTCGGATGAAACGATCGTCACGTCGCCACCAGCAGCCGCAATCTCGGTCGCATAAGTCGCGATCAGATCATCCGCCTCAAAACCTTCTTCTTCGATGCAAGCGACGTTGAATGCCTTCACGGCATCGCGAATGAGTGGAAACTGCGGCACCAATTCTTCCGGTGCCGGTGGTCGATTGGCTTTATATTTGTCGTAAATGTCATTGCGGAATGTGATCGAGCCTGCATCAAAAATCACAGCCAGATGCGTCGGTTCTTCAGTCGCCTTGGTCTCCGCCATCAGCTTCCACAGCATCGCGCAAAAGCCATGCACGGCGCCGATCGGTAATCGGTCGGATGGCCGGGTCAGCGGCGGCAGCGCATGAAATGCTCGAAAAATGTACCCAGAGCCATCGATCAGGTAGACGCGACTACCTTTGCCGATCGGCACCAGCTCGCCATCGGGCACGGAAGTACGATTTTTGCGCGGTGTTTTATTGGTATCCTTGGTCATGCTGGCGATTATAGTCCGCCCCGCTCGCGAGGTCAGCCCATGACATGTGGCGAAGACAACGATATCACCATCCTTAGCGCCCGAGGCGCATCAGGGCCTATCATATGCTGTCAGCAACCAGTTGCCGCGTCGATTGATTTCGAGTATCAACGCCCCTGCGCAGCACCCGTAGCTCAGCTGGATAGAGTACCAGATTCCGAATCTGGGGGTCACAGGTTCGAATCCTGTCGGGTGCGCCAATGAAATCAATAACTTAGATGTGAATTGGTGGATGCTAGCTTGGCGAATAGTGCCAATGTAGTGCCAATCAGTTTCGATTTCAGTCCTGTCCTCAAAGTTGTTGCCTAGCGACAATCGGGCATATCAAGGCATGCCGGTATTTGGTTTGCTCCGCATGCACTCGTGCGACTTCCAGGTTAGAATGGCGCTCGTCCGTGTCGCTTTGATGCGGGTGAAAAATTCCAACTAGTTGCGCGGTGTGCCTAGCGGTTTCCAGCAACACTTTTCGTTTGGTTGAAGCCACTCGTAATGCTTAGGCGAGGCTTCGTCGGGAAGGTCGGCGACACTCATTCCTGCGACTGCAGCATTCCTGCGCGCTCTGCAGTAAGCTGTGGCTGACGACGCCGGGCAAGGTTGTTTTCTATTGAGGATGACGCTCACACCAGAGTCGTGACGCCGCATCGACTTCGCTAGCCTATGAGGATAACGCCATGACTTACACTCTGATCGCACGATGTCCGGACACGGGAGCATTCGGGATCGGCATTGCGACCTACTCGCTTGCGGTCGGCAGTAAATGCCCTGCCATTGCGACAAGTTCCGGCGCGATCACGACGCAGGCGTTCGTCAATCCAACTTTCAAAGCATTCGGCTTGCGACTACTCGGCACCGGGCATCCTGCTCAGCAGGTCCTCGAAACGTTGAAAGGTGCAGACCCTGATATCGAGTATCGCCAGATCGGCGTCATAGACCGTTGGGGCAGCGTTGCTTGTCACACAGGAACCGAGACCAGGAGCTGGTCCGGTCATTGCGGCGGCGATGGCTTTGCGGCGCTGGGCAATGTGCTTAAAGACAGAGCCGTTGTTGACGCCATGGCACAAGCATTCGCATCAGGCCCCACCAACGATCTTGCCGAGCGCATAATGCTCGCTCTCGAGGCTGGACGGAGCGCCGGCGGGCAACAGGGCATCGATGGCCCATTACCGGAGCGATCCACCAGCCTTCTCATGCACGATGCGGACGAGCATCCAGTTCTCGATTTGAGAGTCGATTCTCATCCTGACGCTGTGAGCGAGATGCGTCGACTTTTGGAAGAGTTCCGCCCGTACATCCCCTTCTATCGTCAGCGCTGGCGGGAGCCCTCTGGAGCCGAGCCGCAGGACGCTTTCGTTGAGGCTTTGCCGGGCCCAAGTTGAGTAATAATCGATGGCATCTAGACTTTTCAAAGTGTCGGCTTGGCGCGCCTCGGCATTACCAAAGAGGTGCGGGATCGGGTGCTCAACCATGTCGATGGATCAGTCGGCGGCCAGCATTACAATCGGCATGACTACGAGGCCGAGACCCGTGAAGCTCTGGAGCGCTGGGCTGATCATGTGGCCAGTCTCAGGCCTTCAATTTGATCCACATGTAGACCATGCGCCCATCGCTCTTGCGCTGGCGAACTTTGCGGTCGGCCTTGATGCGTCTGGCCATGGCGGTTTGACTGATCGGCGTGGTGCCGTGCTCGTGGGGCGGCGGCGGTTAAGAGGGTTTGCAGCGGGGTGGGTTTCGCCATGTGTGTACACGCTGAAACTCCTTCGCTTGAAAGCCATTTTCTTTGAAACGTTCAAGCATGAGCATGCCGAAAACCGTGCCTGTTGGCTGCAACTGTACCGCGAGATTTCTGCCTCACAAGCACATCCAACATGCAATTTGAGCACCGAATTCTAGGTGGTTTTCGCAGTTGGGGTCTGGGTAGCAACGGCACAGAAAATCCGTTTCATGGCAGCAATACCCTCAACAGCGGCCGACTTGCTGCATTGCAGCGAAACGTCGGTAAGGGCGATATGTGGACGGCTCCGTTTTGGCAAGGGTATTTTATGTAATCTTAGCTGGTCGGTGCAGCCATATGTTCGGCCTGTTGATGCGGCACATCACAAGGCCGCTGGCCATAATGCTCTCCGCTGAATCAGGTCCCGGTCAAAACCGCGCGTTCGCTTCGACGCTATGGCCCATGTGGGGTGTCCTGAT
>CAJQQK010000236.1 GCA_905480435.1 uncultured Hyphomicrobiaceae bacterium
ACTTTGGGTGTCGTCGTGGCCTGGCTATGAAGTCGAACAAGCATTTGCGCCTCCGTCTCGGATATCCCTCAAAACCGAACGTGCCATGAAAAGGGCCGAGCGCCGAGGATCAATGTGATCATCCGGGATGGAACACGTATGTCACTCAGACTTTACGGTTCGATGTCAGGACGCGGAGTTGACTACGTTGGATCAACGACTACTAGTGACGCCGTTGAGCGACGGCTCAACAAAACGCCTCCCCGGGGCGTGTCAATGGGCTAGTCGGGTGTGAACGATGCCCTGGCCTAGTCTTACGACGAGACGGTTGACTGGCATGATGAAGCAGCTCTCACCATCTTGCCGCTGGGTGGAAAAATGGCGTTCAAGCTCAGCGAGCATCTGGCGGTGGCCGGCTGCCGAAAGTACGAATGAAGCATAGAAAAAACCGGCGGCTTCGCGTGCCAGGATTTCAGGCGCAGCATTAAAACTGAGAACTGTCGGCGTTATAGTTACGTCTGCCTCGGCAAATGTTTCTGCCGTAAATTCGTGCAGCGCGGCCGCCGTTCTTACACGTGGGTCACCAAGTTCTATCGCACCATAGTTCGGGTATTCGCGCTGCGCGCATTTATAAATTATGTCATGAACCTCATTGTAACCAGGCGCAGTCTCCGGGTTGCCGTCGATAATGGCAGCAAAAACCCCATGATCAGTCAGCACGCGCTTGACCGTGGCAAACACTGGAGCCACCGGGTCCATGAGGGTCAAAGCCCAATGGCACAGGACGATGTCGACCGATGCATCGGCGATAAAATGAAGATCCTGTGCCATGCCCTGATGGAGTTTGATGTTGGTATGCGACAACCGTTGGCGAGCGAGCTGCAGTTCGGCATCGCTCATATCTACGCCCGCGAGCGCTAATCCCGTCTCGAAACGTTGATGGCATAAGTTGAGCAGAACGCCGCTGCCACATGCGAGATCTAAGGCGCTGCAATGACGCCTTAGATCTATCATGTCCGCCAGCAGCTGGTAGCTGTTCTTGCCGTCAGCATCACGACAGTCCCAAGCGCATGCTTCCGTAAATCCTGCATTATCATGATGTACGGCGGCGAGGTGGTCTTGCAGATCGGCGCCGCTTGGTTGTTGGCCGCGCTCGACCTGACGCGTCCAAGCCGAAACAATATTCATTGGTTTGCCCATGATCGATTGCCGTCCGTGTAACTGCGCGCGCGGGATTGATGGCAGCGGCTAAGGTGCCGGGCGCTCGTGTGCTTTGCAGGGTATGCCTTTTTAGCCAGCGGGCATGTCAACAAGGTCCCGGTCAGCACCGCGCAACACATCCGAAAGGATGTGACGTGCGCGAGTAATGCAGCACCGAAAGTCGGGGAGTGTGTCCGGACTCTATTTCATTCGGTTGCCACTTCTGGCGGGGCCTTCAGAAAGACCAGTGTGACGCGCTGTGCGAACTGCCAATGTCCGTTCTTGCGGCATGTCTCGAGATACGGACCCGTGATGGGATTGGCCATCATGTCTTTGAGGCTCAATGTGCTGTCGAACAGGCAACGCTGCAGGTATCCTTCGACCTGGCGCTCCTGAGATTCCGGCGCCCCGTTGGCATAACTGATTTCCTCAGCTTCGAATGTCATCCCCATTTGGGTAAGCGCTGCGAGGATCTGCTCCGAGCTCGAATACGGGACGCCCAGACCTTCCTTAAAACCGTTAAGATAGTGCTGGTAGAATTGCAGGTAGTGCGACTTATCGCTGGCGTGGGCAATGAAGCCGACACCGCCGCCATCTCGTTGCCGACTGTGTCGCATCGCATGCACAAATCGTTTAAGAGCTGTTTCGAGCTCTCTATGTGAAATCGCATATAGGGCATGCGTTGCCCACACAATGTCGAATATGCCCGGGTGACAGTCGAGGTCCTGTAGCGTCATCTCGAATTCAGCACCGGCCGTGAAAGGCATAGTTAAGGCATGTCGCGCCTCCGAGATTGAGAAACCCGACGGATCGAGAAGCGCATAGTCAACAGATTTGATCGCGGCGCTTTCCACGTCTGCGTAGGAAGTGAGTGCTGCTGGGAACTTGCCGGAACCACATGCAACATCCAGCAGCCGCAAGCGACGCGAGCCAACTTCTTTTTGTCTGGCTTCCAGCCAGGCTTTCCAATCGATTGCTTCTGCCAAATGGCGATAGTCGACAGAGGCTAGCGCGTAGAAGTCCTCCATCTCTCGCCTGCCCGCTTCGCTCCAGTGCTCGCAGCTGCGTTCGAACGTATCCGATAGGTTGGCCATGCCGTTATGCCTTTCGTTCGGCGTTCGGCGGCCAGCAAATGGGATTGAGTTTACTTGCGGCAATATCTCCCGGGCCGACGCCAGGGATAAATTTCTGCCAGTCACCTGATACCATTGTTGGCTGCTCGAGCACGCGCGCACCATCTGCATAAAACGTGTTGGCTAGAACGATACGGCTTTGCGTTGTCCTATTGGCGGCTGCGGTGTGGAAACTCAGGTTGTGGTGAAAGCTGACCTCACCCACGGCGAACGGCCCGTCTTCAACATTGACGCCATTGGCTTCGAAAGCTTCTGCGACCTGCTTGTCATAACTCGTGTCAAATTTATTGAACTCAATATCTTTGACGAGTTCAAAAACGCTCAACGGCTTTGCAAAAGCGAGCGGACCCATAGCGACAGGTATTGGCTGCGCTGGAATCCAAGCAGTAACCACATCATTGGTCGCCAATGGAAAATGATGATCGTCGTAATGCCATGGCGTGCGCCCGCAGCCTGGTTCTTTCGAAAGTGCGTTGTCATGGTAAAGGCGCACGGCTTTTACGCCGAGCAAGTCCGCAGAGATCTTGGCAATTCGGGGGCTAAGCACGTAGCTTCGAATGAGAGCACTCTCAAGCCACATCATTTCCAGACTTAAAAAGCGGTCATTGCTGCCGCCGTCGGGACTGACGCCAAACGTTTTGCCAAGAAGCTGAATGAGTTCCTGGCGCAATCGAGCCACAGCGCCGGGCGACAGCACGGCTGGTAATTTAATAAACCCCTCTTTGCGGAACGCCAAGCATTGGTCTTCCGTTAGTTCATAAGGTACATCAAGCTCGCCTGCGACATCGTCGTTGGTTGGGAGATCGACGTTCGGTGTTGTTGGTAATTCGACAAGAGGGCCACCATCCTGCATTCCCCCGTTGTCAGCTAGCGTCACATACCAATCCCACCAAGCCTGATTATCCTGTTCCCAAGACTGATTGATGTCAGAGTTTAGGGCATTCTCACCCACAAGCAGTTCATTTGAATGGGTTCGATTGTTGATCACGTGATTCCTTATGGTGTTCAGCTCGGGTACGTAAATTCGCCGTCAGCAGACTGCCGTGTAAGCGAAATGTCTAGATTGACAACGTGTTAGATGAGACAACGGATCATGATCGAAGTGACGCAGGCAAATTCTGCCCAACGACACGCAACCGCGTCTGAATCCAGAATATGGCGTTTGTTTCGCTGCCGCTCCGACGGTTTGGCAGGGGCCACAGCGCGTCCAGCATAAACCGTGACCGTCTTAACTTAAGACCTCATGCGTCCGAATGTCTTTGGCGACGAACAGTTCAGCATCTTCCCGACCCTGGGCAACTATGCGGTCTATGGTTCCGGCGAACTGATACCTGCTGCATCTTAATGGCGGACTCTAGAACAAGCGCCCGCTGTGGCTCGTCCTAATTTACAGCATTAGCACTCTCAGCGGGCCTCGTCTCGCGAACTTTTGCGAAAATCGTCTCAAAACGCTTTCGGGCTCTTTGCGGATGCCGCTTTGCTGCCGCCTGTTCCAGATTCTGGCTATAGTCTCCAACCAGGACCACGCCGACCATCCCTAAACCGTAGTGCGGAGAGCACATAAATGGCTCTGTTCGTTCTTCATGTTGATCTGGAACGGTATGCGGTCTGAAGGCACCGTTCAGGCGTGAAGGTTTCGGCGAGACGCTCGACGGAGCGACGCCAACCGAGATAGCTCGACAGATGCCAGGACGCGACACCTCGGAACGGTTGGAGCCAAGCTTTTAGGCGGCTGGTGTAAGCATTCACGTTTTGGATATGGAAGCCGCGATAGACGTGCTCGCCACGACTGGTGATGATGGGAATGTGCAGAATGTTCTCTGCGTGTGCGAACGCCGCGTAAGCTTTACGACCGTCGCTGACGAGTACGGCATCTTTGGCGATCAAGGGCTTCAATACTTCTGCGGTTGTCGGCGCCGTGAGATCATACAGGATGTGATCGGTCGTCGCCCCGCTGCGGTCGCGTGCGATCAAAACTATGTCGTAGTCGTCCGGCGATGTGCCCGTCTTTTTGGGCTTGCCGCCACGCTTGCGCGGTGCTCGACCAACGAGGCGGCGTGAGCCTTTGGCGGATTTGAGAATGAAAGTCTCGTCGGCTTCAACGATCCCCGAGAGGCGTTTGGCCTTGGCGGTCTTCGATGTTGCGAGAAACCGGTGCCGCCAGCGGAACGACGTTTCCAGATGCACGCCGACACGTGCCGCCGCCTTCCTCAACGTCAGACCGTCAACGATGGCGCGGGCATACTCCAACCATTTCTCGCGCTTGTACTGATGCGCCAACGGCGTGCCTGTGAGCGCGTTGAAGGTGCGGTTGCACGTCTTGCACATGTAGCGCTTCATGCCCGTGGCGACGCCCCACTTGCTGAAACTTTCCGCGCCGCAGTGCCCGCAAGCTGGTGCCTTGGCAAACTCGACTTCAAGCAAACTGGTGACGTTGTTAGCGGAGTTACTCGACTTCAGTGCCATCATCAGGGCTGTACGTTGGACAGTCGACAAACCGCCCAGCTCATCCAGAAACACTTGAAACTGCTTGGTCTTCATGAGGCTCTCCCGATGTCGAAGCACCGGCAGATGATGCGCCTACATTTAGGCCGAACAGAGCCACATAAATCCACCTGATTACCCCGTCAGATCCGCATTCGGTCATGAAGCCCTGATATTGCGAGACTGAGCGGTAGTTCAGGGAGATGACAATGTCGCGCAATCAGGTGCAGTTCCAGAAAGGTCTCGGCATGTCCGAGTTCATGGCACTCTACGGGACCGAAGAGCTGTGCCACGAGGCTCTCGTAAAGATGCGCTGGCCGGACGGCTTCGTGTGTCCAAAATGCGCTAACGGCCGGTACAGCTTCTGTGCGCCGAAGAAGCTTTTCCAATGCTCGTCCTGTCACCGGCAAACGTCGGTTCGGGCCGGCACGGTGTTCCAGAAATCGCGCACGCCGCTGACTAAATGGTTTCTTGCTATGCACCTTCTG
>CAJQQK010000237.1 GCA_905480435.1 uncultured Hyphomicrobiaceae bacterium
GCGGCATCAGCCATGATGGTGCATCAGAACCGGCGGCCCTAACCGCTGACTGACCGTCCGGACAACGTTGCGACGGACCTGACCGGCACTGTTACACCACCTGATGGGACGCGATCAATAAAATCGTGCGATCGGTCATAGATGCCCGGCGTGGAAAACATCCCACGCACGTGTTCACGTACGACGGATCGCCTGTCCGCCGTATGCTGAACACAGCTTGGAAGAAGGCACGACAACGCTCGGGCCTTCCGCAGGTCCGGGCTCACGATTTGAAGCATACGTTCGGCCGTCGGCTGCGGGCGGCTGGTGTAAGCTTTGAAGATCGACAGGATCTTCTAGGTCACCGCTCCGGCCGGATTACCACGCATTACTCGGCGGCCGAGCTTTCCCGCCTGATCGAAGCAACCAATAAAGTGTGTGGCAGGAACGGAAGCAGGCCAGAACTGGTGGTTTTGCGGGGTGGAATTCCCGCAGAGTCACGCAAAATCCCCGCAAAACCAGCGGTATGTTCCACGCAAAATCGTCTAAGTTATTGATTTCATTGGCTGGGGAACCAGGATTCGAACCTGGACTAACGGAGTCAGAGTCCGTGGGTCTACCGTTAACCTATTCCCCAATACGCGCAGGAAGAGCTATCTGCCGTGGGCCGCAGTGACTGCCTGCCCAGCAGCGCCCTTGTAACGACTACTGGCTCTTGTTTCAAGGCCGGCATTCACTGATGTCAACGACAACAGGTGTGGCCTATGGGTCGGCGGGGATGGCTGAGGCACCATGCCGGTCACACAGTACTTTACCCTCTCATTCAAACTGTTAGATTATTGATACATTAGATTCCCATCCCAGATAATTTGGGACGGGATGCGGGTATTTGACCCGTAGGCAACAAGTGCAGGTGATTGATTTGTTTGGACAAATAGTGCGAGTGACGATTGCGCGCAGCGATTGAGGAGGGCCGACGTGAAGGGCTCACGCCGCAAACGCCAGGCGGCTGGTAGGACAAACTCACTACAATCCGGCGATGTGGATGCATCTAAGAACGCGTCGGGCGCCGTTCCTACTGATGACGCTGATACAAGCTCGGGCAAGGGCGGCGGTGTGGCGCCCGCTGGCAACTCGCACGGATCGAAACCTCGTGAAGCCAATGCCTCAGACTCCAATGCCCCAAATTCCAATGGATGGCGCCGTCGACGTGGCGCCAACAAGTCGCCCGATCAACCGGTCTATGCAGCGCTTGATCTCGGAACGAATAATTGCCGATTGTTGATCGCTCGCCCGACCCGTCGTGGTTTCCAGGTAATTGACGCGTTCTCTCGGATCATCCGACTTGGCGAAGGCGTTTCGGTTGCTGGGTACCTCTCCGACGATGCAATCGACCGCACAATGGATGCGCTGCGCGTCTGCGCATCAAAGATGGTGCGCAATAATGTTACGCGCTCTCAACTCGTGGCAACGGAAGCCTGTAGGGCGGCCAGCAACGGAACGGCGTTCATTGAGCGTGTCAGACGTGATATTGGCATGGACCTCAAGGTTCTATCGCAAGAGATTGAAGCGCAATTGGCCGTATCGGGGTGCGCGACGCTGATAGACGAAGGTTGCGACCATGCATTGGTGTTTGATATCGGTGGTGGCTCTTCCGAGCTGATCTGGCTGGACGTTGCAAAGCGTCGCCGTGATCAAGCGATGGCATCGTGCAATGAGCGCCTTGATCCGACCGGCTGTATTGAGGCGTGGACGTCATTGCCGATCGGCGTTGTCTCGCTGGCTGAAAAGTTCGGCGGTAAACATGTCCAACCCCAAGACTTCGAAGATATGGTGAATTGGGTTGCGGGCCTCATTAAGCCTTTCGAGGATAAGTATAAATTTCGTGAACGGATCAGCGAAGGGCGCGTGCATTTTCTCGGCACTTCAGGTACCGTTACGACGGTTGCCGGGATCCAATTACGCTTACCGAAGTATGATCGCCGTCGCGTTGATGGGTGCTGGTTGAACTGTACCGAAGTGCGCAAAGTGACCTATGATCTGCTTGAACAAACCTACGAGCAGCGTGTCGCTCAACCGTGTATCGGGCGGGATCGGGCTGATCTGGTGCTTGCCGGTTGTGCCATTCTTGAGGCCTTGATGCGGACATGGCCGACCAAGCGGCTGCGCGTTGCAGACCGTGGACTGCGTGAAGGCATGCTAACGAACATGATGGCCGAGGACGGTTTTTACTCGAAAGCCTAGTTGGCAGTTGCGACTTGGTCGAACGCATCTATTCGACGAAAGAATTTTTAGCCTGGCGAGATATGCCAGTGCGTTTTCAACAACAATCAGGATAGCAAATCCAATGGCTCAGGGGCCGAGTAAAGGAGCAATTGGCGGCGGCAGCGGGCGCAGCGATCGTGACAAGAGGGTGCGGGTAAAATCGAAGGCCAAACGGGCGATTTCATCGCGGCGATGGCTTGAGAGGCAGCTTAACGATCCATATGTCGCGGCAGCTCAAAAGGCCGGTTATCGTTCTCGAGCGGCATTCAAGCTCATCGAAATTAACGATAAGCATCCGTTTCTGAAGACGGGCCAGGTTATTGTCGACCTTGGTGCTGCCCCCGGTGGTTGGACACAGGTTCTGACCGATAAGGTAAAATCAACGGATGGTCGCGGCCAGGTCGTCGCGATCGATATTCTGCCAATGGATGAGATGGCGGGCGCCGAGGTGCTGCATCTGGATTTTATGGAGAATGATGCACCCGACCGATTGAAAACCCTGCTGCGTGATGGCGGCGCAGACGTCGTACTCTCCGACATGGCGGGCTCTACGACGGGCCATGCGCGAACAGATCACCTTCAGATCATGGGGCTTGCGGAAGCAGCAGTGGAATTCGCCGTCGAGGTGCTAAAGCCCGGCGGTGTGTTTGTGTGCAAAGTATTTCAAGGCGGCACCGAACGTGATTTGCTCGATATTCTCAAGCGTCAGTTCAAGATTGTGCGTCACGTAAAGCCGCCGGCAAGCCGTAAAGACAGCTCGGAGCTCTATGTGATGGCGACTGGTTTCCGTGGATTGAAAGATGAGCAAGCGAGCGATTGATTCGGTTTCTGGCTGCGATGACCATTCGCCGGCCAAAACGCCAAAGTTAAAGACTGTCTCCAATGATTGAACGGCCCTGAATTTATCATTATAGCACACAGACTTGGCGTCATTTGTTAGGCGTGCTGACAGGTCCACTTCCCCTTGCCATGGCCACGTGCTATCCGCAGAGCGAAATCGCTTCGCAACGATGCGGCGGCCGGATCAATGATCTCAAGCCTGCCTGCAATCGAGCAATTTCATTCAAGGAGAACAACATGGCGGTACGTCCGGTCGATATCTTATCGAATGTCGGGCTGACGTTCGATGACGTTTTGCTTGTGCCGCAGGCATCAGAAGTCATGCCGAGCGAGGTCAACGTGACAACCCATGTCACCAAGACGATCGCGCTTAACATCCCAATTATTTCTTCTGCGATGGATACTGTCACTGAAGGTGGGCTTGCGATCGCCATGGCACAGGCAGGTGGCATCGGTGTGATACACCGCAATCTGGAGCCACCGGAACAGGCCAAACAGGTTGAGCGCGTCAAGAAATTTGAAAGCGGCATGGTCATCAATCCAGTGACGATGCACCCCGATGCGACGCTCGCGGATGCGCTGCAACTCATGGCAGAGCACCAAATTTCCGGCGTACCGGTTGTTGAACGCGCAGGCAAAGATGGCAACGGCAAGCTGGCCGGCATTCTAACCAACCGAGACGTTCGTTTCGCCACCAATCCCAATCAGCCGATTTCTGAGCTGATGACCAAAAACGATCTCATGACGGTTGAAAAGGGCGTCTCGCAAGACGAGGCCAAGCGCCTCCTGCACACCCATCGGATTGAAAAACTGCTAGTCGTTGATGATAACTACCATTGCATCGGCCTGATCACGGTTAAGGATATGGAGAAGGCACAACGGTATCCGAATGCCAGCAAGGACGCCGAAGGTCGATTGCGTGTAGCCGCTGCTACAACTGTTGGATCTGACGGTTTCGAGCGCACAGAGCGCCTAATTGCAGCTGGCTGCGATATCATCGTTGTCGATACGGCGCACGGTCATTCGCAGCGCGTGTTGGATGCAGTCACACAAATCAAAAAAGCCTCTAACAGTGTCCAGGTCATCGCGGGCAATGTTGCGACTGGCGAAGGTACAAAAGCGCTGATCGATGCCGGCGCCGACGCCGTCAAGGTCGGCATTGGGCCAGGCTCCATCTGCACCACACGGATTGTTGCAGGCGTCGGCATGCCGCAACTCTCGGCCATTATGGATTGTGTCGAAGAGGCCGCCAAATCAGGCACACCAACGATTGCCGATGGTGGCATCAAATTTTCCGGTGACGTGACGAAAGCACTGGCTGCAGGCGCAAGTTGCGCCATGGTTGGATCGCTGCTTGCTGGCACAGATGAAGCACCGGGTGAGACTTATTTATATCAAGGCCGCACTTACAAGGCCTACCGTGGCATGGGTTCCGTCGGCGCCATGGCGCGCGGTTCGGCCGATCGTTATTTCCAACAGGAAGTGACCGATGCTCTAAAACTTGTGCCGGAAGGCATCGAGGGGCAGGTGCCTTACAAGGGCCCGGTCGGCAATGTTCTGCATCAGTTGGTCGGTGGTCTACGGGCGGGCATGGGCTATGTCGGAGCTCGCACGCTGGGTGATCTGGTTGAGCGTGCGAAGTTCGTGCGCATCTCACCGGCAGCCATCCGCGAGTCCCACACGCATGGTGTTACGATCACGCGTGAGAGCCCGAACTACCCGGGCAGCAACTAAGGCACAGTGGGCGGGCTTGGCTGCCCTCTGCACTGCGACGGCGCAAACGGACTTCGGTCCTGGACGCGCGTGCCTACAATGAAGTTACGAGCAGTCGAGGGCGCAGCTGCAATTGCGGCGCCCTACAGCATGTCGCGTTTTAACGGATTCACAATGTGCCTTAAAACACCCAGTCTTCGGGCGATTTAAGGAGCCTATTAAACGCGACGTGCTTTAGTTTCCGCCGAGCGTCACACAGTATTGGAACTGCTTTATGAAAATCGGCGCGCGGATAGCGGCAGCAGCAGAGGTGCTTGAGGATATCCTTGAGCGTCATCTACCAGCTGGCATGGCGCTCAGTGACTGGGGTCGCAAGCATCGGTTTGCGGGTTCCGGGGATCGCTCAGCAATCGGCAATTTGGTCTATGACGTGTTGCGTCGGCGTCATTCAGTTGCGGCATGTATGGGCGAAGCAACCCCACGTGCACTCGCCATCGGGGCATCGCGGGCGGCATTCAAACTGTCTGCAGATGACGTCGTGGCGGCAGCCAACGATGGCTCGCCACATTCGATCGGGCCGTTGAGCGACGCCGAAGTCGCAGGACTGAGCCGCGACCCTGGCGCAGATCTGCCGGCACACGTTCAAGGCGACTATCCAGAAGTTTGGCACGACTCTCTGGTGCGCACGTTTGGTGAGCGCTTGATTGAGGAAATGGTTGCATTCGGTGAGCGCGCTCCGGTTGGTGTTCGAGCCAACGAGCTCAAGGCTGATCGGGCAAAGGTCCTGAAAGCGCTTGCGAAATTTTCACCAGAGCCAGCCCGCTATGCGCTCGAAGGGATTGTCGTCCCGCATCCAGCAGGTGGGCGCAGAACACCAAACGTCGAGTCTGAACCAGCGCACGGCAAGGGCTGGTTTGAGGTTCAGGATGAAGGCAGCCAGATCGTTGCAACCTTGTCAGGCGCCGGTCCACGCATGCAAGTGCTTGATTTGTGTGCAGGCGCCGGCGGCAAGTCGTTGGCGATTGGCGCGCAGATGCGCAACACCGGCCAGATCTACGCTTATGATCGTGATGCCAGCCAACTCCGCCCGATCTTTGAGCGTTTGAAACGAGCCGGTGTGCGCAACGTCCAGACAATCCCGCCCGGTGACGAAGCAGCTCTGCTCGAATTCAAGGAGCGCTTCGATGTGGTGTTTGTTGATGCCCCCTGTTCTGGCTCCGGTACATGGCGGCGGCGACCGGATGCCAAATGGCGCCTGAGCGCCGAAAACCTTGCAACGCGATTGCAGGATCAGCAAACCGTACTCTCTCTTGGTCGCCAGCTCGTTAAGCCCGGCGGGAGGCTGGTCTATGTGACTTGCTCGATCTTGTCGGAAGAGAACATCGATCAATCGACTTGGTTTCTCAGCCAGGCGCCGGAGTTCACGCCGTTGCCTTACGCAGCAATCTGGCAGGCAACGATCGGCGAGGACGTTCCAGCCTCTGCCGATGGGCGCGAGGATAGCCTGCTCCTGACACCAGCAAGCCATGGAACTGACGGTTTCTATTTTGCGGCATTCCAGAAATCCCTGAAGACCGAAAAATCAATGAGCACGGATGGCTGATGGCAAGCTGGCTCGTGGTATGCTGTGTGGAGTAGCCGGTTAGAGCACGAAGGCTGGGTGAGCCAACATGACCACAGACATCATTTCCGAACACCAAACTCTAAAGCGTGATGATGGTCGCGTGCTCGGCTTTGCCGAGTATGGCGATCCAGACGGAGTGGTGGTGCTGGGCTTCCACGGCGTGCCAGGGACGCGGTTCATGTTTCGCCCAACCGCTGCGGCGGCCAAACGTCTCGGCATGCGTATTGTCGCGCCGGACCGGCCAGGTTACGGCTTGTCTGAACCGATGCCTGGGCGACAGCTCGCCGATTGGCTGGATGATGTCGCAGCACTGCTCAAACATCTCGCGATTGATACGTTTTCGCTGGTCGGTATCTCAGGCGGCGGACCGTTTGCGACCATAACGGCAGCTCACTTCGGCGATCGGGTCAAGGCGCTGGGGCTGGTCTCGCCGATGGGTCCGGTGGCGGATGTCTACAACTCGATCGAGATGTCAAAACTGCAGCAGCGGCTTTTCCTGCAACTGCCCAGCCAAGAGCGACTCGTGAAGTGGGGTGCATCAGGTGCCAACGCCGTGTTTCGGATGGCGCCTGGCCCCAGTTACGACTTGGCGATCCGCACACTCCCGCCAGCTGATCGGGAAATCATGCAGCAGCCACAAACCAAGGCGCATGTGATCCAGGACGTGCAGGAAAGCCTAACTTTTGATGGTGCAGGCGCGCAGTCAGATCTGGTGATTTTCTCGCAACCCTGGGGTGTGGACTATTCGTGTATCACCGCTCGTGCCGTTCTCTGGCAGGGGCTCGACGATACCATCGTGCCGATCGGTGCCGCATTGGCGCTGGGGCGTCTCATTCCAGGTTGTAAAATTGTCGAACTAGATGGCGAAGGGCATTTCTGGGGGCTGCGAGAGGTCGATGAGATCCTCGAGCGCGTCAAGAGTTTGGCCGCCTTATAGATTGAATTAGTGCGGCTCAGCTTGGCGCCACTGAAGAATTATTGAATTTGGCAGTTGAATGGTGCTGCAACCTGATTGCGCCGGGCGCGATGTTGTCGTAACGCCTTGGTTCGCAATAAATATGGGGCCAAAAGGCAGATATGACCGCCAATCCAGAAACCGGCACGACTGAACCCGGCATGACAGAAAACGTTCTCATCATCGACTTTGGCAGCCAGGTCACGCAACTGATCGCGCGGCGTGTGCGCGAAGCCGGCGTCTACTCGGAGATTGTGCCGTTCAACAAGGCTGAGGAAGCTCTGCAACGGTTGCAGCCGAAGGCCGTGATTTTATCCGGAGGCCCGGCCAGTGTCACCGAAATGGGCACGCCGCGCGCGCCAGACTGGGTGTTTGAGACCGGGTTGCCTGTGCTTGGTATCTGTTATGGTGAGCAAACCATGGTTGAGCAACTCGGCGGCAGCGTCGAAGGCAGCGAGCATCGCGAATTCGGTCGTGCCGAGCTGGAAGTGAAGAAGCCGTCTGCATTGTTCGATGGGATCTGGTCACCTGGCGACAAGCCGCAAGTCTGGATGAGCCACGGTGATCGCGTCACGCAGCTGCCGGATGGTTTTGAGGTAATAGCTGTTTCAGCTGGCGCGCCGTTTGCCGCGATCGCCGATGAAGCACGCAAAATGTACGCCGTCCAATTCCATCCAGAAGTCGTGCACACACCGGACGGCGCCCGACTGCTCAACAACTTTGTCCGCAAGATCGGCGGTCTGTCCGGCGACTGGACGATGGCGCATTTCCGTTCGACCGAGATCGCGCGTATCCGGGCGCAGGTTGGCGAAGGCAAGGTCATTTGCGGCTTGTCGGGAGGCGTCGATTCTGCTGTCGCAGCCGTGCTGATCCACGAAGCGATTGGCGAGCAACTCACCTGCATTTTCGTCGATCATGGCCTGATGCGGATGGGCGAAGCCGACGAAGTCGTGACGCTATTCCGCGAGCACTACAAGATTCCACTCGTGCACGTGAACGCACAGGACAAGTTCCTAGGTGAGCTCACCGGGGTTTCCGATCCGGAGCAGAAGCGCAAGACAATCGGGCGCCTGTTTATCGAAGTATTCGAAGAGGAAGCGGCTAAACTTGGCGGCGCCGACTTCCTGGCCCAGGGCACCCTTTATCCGGACGTCATCGAGAGTGTGTCATTTGATGGCGGCCCGTCAGTCACCATCAAATCACATCACAACGTCGGTGGATTACCTGAGCGCATGGATCTCAAACTCGTCGAGCCATTGCGCGAGTTGTTCAAAGACGAGGTGCGCGTCCTTGGCCGCGAGTTGGGACTGCCAGAAACATTCGTCGGCCGTCATCCATTCCCAGGGCCGGGCCTCGCCATTCGCATTCCCGGCGAGATCACACCGGAAAAACTCAACATCCTGCGCAAAGCCGATGTCATTTATCTGGATGAGATCCGCAAAGCCGGTCTGTACGACGAGATCTGGCAGGCATTCGCAGTGCTCTTACCGGTCCGCACTGTCGGTGTGATGGGCGATGCGCGCACCTACGACCACGTCTGCGCAATCAGAGCTGTAACCTCGACCGATGGCATGACCGCGGATTATTTCCCGTTCGATCACGCGGTTCTCGGGCGCATCGCAACGCGGATGATCAACGAGGTCGATGGCATCAATCGGGTGGTCTACGACATCACCTCGAAACCACCAGGAACGATTGAGTGGGAGTAGTTTTCATAGTGTAAGTCATTGATTTATATCCGATTATGACTTACACATTACTTTCACGCTCAGAAATCAATCGTTGATTTCCTTAGTCTTTTTTCATACAGTTACACAAAATGTTGCACAAACGTGTGACTACTGAAACTCGTAGTAACTCAGAGACTAAGATTTGGCACTGAAGAAACAGCACTTTGCTGAAGGCGAAATAGCAATATTTGACGAAGCTTGTAT
>CAJQQK010000238.1 GCA_905480435.1 uncultured Hyphomicrobiaceae bacterium
TCCAAAGATACGTGGTTTGTGGGCTTTGCGCCGGATCTCGTGGTCGGTGTGTTCGTTGGCTATGATAATCCATTGCCGATGGGCAAATCCGCGACGGGTGGGCAAGTGTCGGCGCCTATATTTGCCAACTTCCTGAAGGCCGCCATGAAGGGCCAGCCAGTGGTACCGTTCCGGATTCCACCTGGCATAAAATTGATTCCAGTTGACCGCAACACCGGACTGAGAGCGCGGCGTGGTAGTAAGAATACGATTATTGAAGCGTTCAAGCCGTATGAAGAACCGGATGACCCCAACTCGTTTCTTGGCTATCAGAGCGAGGATGGCGTTTATGGCAGTGGCAGCCCGAGTGGTATAAATTCCGGCCGCGGCAAGGTTTATTGATCAAGCCGTGGCCGTCGCCTATATGACTGTTCTCACATCATTTTAATTTCGGAGATCTGCTGCGATGCGCGCGGAAGCTGAGAAGATTGTCGCTAACATCAATGAGTCCTTTGCCATTCTGCGGAGGCATCTTTGACTGGGATTCCATTGACGAGCGTTTGGCCGAACTAAATCATCGTTCGGAAGAACCTGAGCTTTGGAATGACCCGGGCAAAGCGCAAAAGATTATGCGCGAACGCCAATTGTTGGAGAAGCAGGTAACCGGCTTTCGTTCGCTGGAACAGCAGCTTGACGACGCGTGTACGCTGATTGAGCTTGGTGAGATGGAAGATGATGAGGCGACCGTCGCTGAGGGCGAAGATGCTCTGCGTCAGCTCAGTGAGGCAGCCCAGCGCCAAGAGGTTGAAGCGCTGCTTTCTGGTGAAGCTGATGGGAACGACGCGTATGTTGAGATTCACGCCGGTGCCGGTGGCACTGAAAGCCAAGATTGGGCATCGATGCTGGCGCGCATGTATATGCGTTGGGCTGAGAAGCGTGGTTACAAAGTCAAGCTGATGGAAGAGAGCTCGGGAGATGAGGCTGGTATCAAATCAGCTACGCTCGAGATTAAAGGCGAAAATGCCTACGGATGGCTGAAAACTGAAAGTGGCGTGCATCGGCTCGTGCGGATTTCGCCGTTCGATTCCAATGCACGACGGCATACCAGTTTTGCATCTGTCTGGATCTTTCCCGTTATCGACGACAGCATAGAAATCGAAGTGTCGGAAGGTGACTGTCGGATTGATACGTATCGGGCGTCGGGCGCTGGAGGACAGCATGTTAATACAACTGATTCTGCCGTGCGAATTACGCATTTGCCGACCGGCATTGTGGTGGCCTGTCAGCAAGAGCGCTCGCAGCATAAGAACCGGGCAAGCGCTTGGTTGATGCTCAAGGCGCGCCTCTACGAAGCTGAGCTAAAGCGTCGCGAAGAAAAAGCGAATGAAGAGGCGGCCAGCAAGACAGAGATCGGCTGGGGGCATCAGATTCGGTCGTATGTGTTACAGCCCTATCAGATGGTCAAGGACGTGCGCACAGATGTTGAGAGCTCAGATCCATCCGGTGTGCTGGATGGGGCGCTGGATCCGTTTATTGAAGCGGCTCTGGCATCGCGTGTCGATGGTGGATCTGTTCCCGGTGACATACAAGATTTGGATTAGGCAATTGCTGACTAACGAATTCTACATTCGCTGGGCTTCAGTCTAGGACTGCTGGGTCGGCCTGAACTGATATCTTACTTTGCTGAAGTCACAACTTTGGCAGGCGCTGCGCCGAGGGCGTTTGCCTTTAGGCTTGCGTCATACAACCATACAGAACCAACAGTGCAGGTAACTAAGATCAGCAAACCAAGAATGGCGCGCTGGACAAGCCAAGATGCAGACAAAGTCTTTGGTCGCGCGGTTGGTGCGCCAATTTCCAGCTCAGTCGCCGACATCATTTCCCTCATCTCAGATTGTAAGTGGTTTCTGAGATGTTCGCTAGGCAAGGTCAAGGCAAGGTGAACTGGGGAGCTGCGTTGGGCCGAGGAGCGTTGCGATTATACCGCGTCGACTGGTGTTTGGTTCGAAATAACTGCTGATAGCGTTGAAATTGTTATGTCGGAATGGAGGTGCCGATCAACGAATCGCGGCTGATCTTTGCCATCAGTTTCTCGGCGGGCCAGTCGGTTGTTTCTTCTGGCTGCATGGGTAAAACGATATATCGGAGATCCGCTGTGGAATCGTGCACGCGCACTTCTACCCCGTCGGGGAGTTCAACGCCGAATTCCTGCAGGACAGCGCGTGGTTCTCGGACAGTACGGCTGCGATAGGTGACGCTTTTGTACCAAGATGGTGGATAGCCGAGCAGCAGCTTCGGATAGCAAGAACACAGGGTGCAAATGATGACGTTGTGGATTCGCGGTGTGTTTTCGACGACCCGATACTCGGCCATGTCGCCAATGTCGATGTCCATGCTTGCGAGTGCTGCGCGCGTATCATTGAGGTAGCGTTGCTTGAACTCCGGATCCGTCCAGGCGCGCGCGGTGACTTTGGCGCCAAGTGTTTCATTCCGGGTTGCCATCTTGTCTATGTGTTCCGAGATTTCGGCGTTCGTCAAAACACCTTTTTCGACCAACAATTCGCGTATCGCGTGCTCAAGCACTTCGTACGGAGAAGCTGGGCCTGTGTCGTGATCGGCTTGGAATGTTAGATCGTGATCGTGGTGGTCATGCATAATATTCGGACCTTAATTTGTAGCCGGCAGCAACCAATTTTCATAAACATCGACTTCCAGTTCGTCGTTCGGACTGCCGGTGTAATCGAGCCAAAGGTCGGTTTGCTTGAAACGTATCTTGTACAAGTTCTGTGGCGGCAAACCGGGTTGATGGTAAGCGAGGCGTTCGGGATCGCGGAAAGTGCCGTGAACGGTTACGACAGTGCCGGTTTGGCCTCGGATGAATAAAGGCGCACGGCAATGGCCAAGTGCTGGACGACTGTCAACGCGGACCCGTTCGCCTGGTTGGAATTTTGGTGCTGCGCCGGTTTGCATGGTCATGAGTTGTTGGTCTCCTCATTCCAGACGCCTTCGTTCCATGGAACGTCGTCACCAGATACGTCGCGGCTCGCCGAACGCATGGTCTCGCGGCTTTCAGCTAATTTAGCTGCCAGTTCGTCACGCGATATTACGCCCTGCTCGACAAGGAGGTTGCGCAACGCACGGCACCATTTTTCGTAGTATGTTGTGGCGTCGTATTGTTGCTCGCCGTAGCTTTCAATGACGCGGCGCATGGCGTCAATCTTGAACGCGCCTCTGTTGTTGGCAAGTATGACGATCATCGCATCGACCCGCCGCTCCCAGAATGCGAGGTCGTGTTCCTGCATATCGACGTTGCCAAAATCGAGGCCTCCGACGTCGTGCACGGTATTGTCTGGCGCCGTGCTGCGGAGTTCGTTCTTTTTTTGCGACATAAATGGCGTCCCGTTAGTCGGCTAACTTATGGCTTGTGACGGTTCAGGCTGTGTAATTCGAATTTTGCTCGCAAATAGCATCGATTGGCAAGAGGAAGCGATGCAAGCATGACAATTAAGCATTTGGCACCGGTGGTGGAGAGGGGGGGGATGGTGCAGGTGTTGGATGCGCGATTGGTGAAGTTTCATGCGTGCCTGAGCCAATCTCGGGCTTGGCTTTGATGCGTTCAAGCAGCTCGTGTGTTACCGCGCGTACAGCTTGTCCTGGTGCGCCTGCATACTTCGCGAGGTAAGAGCGAGATTCTTGCGAGAATAAGGAGGCGCGCTGGATGATGCTTGCCATGGGTACAGCTGCATCGAAGCAGTGTAGGGCTTCATCCTCACGCAGATGGGCTGCCATTGCGCGATCTTCCGGAGCTGTTGGTTCCATCATGTTGATGACAATGCCCAATTGATTTGCAAATCCCATTTCTGGGTTGCGTGATCGAAAGCGTCGCAGATATTCAAGGCCACTAATTGCAAGAAAGTCAGGTTTGACTGGAATGAGGTGCTGATCGCACTCGCGCAACCAAGTTTCTGTCATAACGGAAATACCAGGTGCGCAATCAACAAGCACGACATCAACATATTGCTTGGCGGCGGTGAGGAGCTCGCGCGCAGCCGTGCGCATATGGGTGAACTTGTTTGCGATCGCGATCTCTCGCTCCAGCAAGGGTAGGTCCATATCCCCCTGGATCAAGAACATGCCGCCAATTTCTTCGACGTCGGAAACTTCGCGGCAGACAAATTGTGGCCAGTCAACTTCTTTGTCTTCCAGTACCTTTTGGACAAAGTAGTTCACAAGCGAAAGATTGGATTCCGCGCGTTCAGCTAATAGGCGACCGGGGGTCATCATCAGGGATACACTCATTTGACCATCTGAATCGATAATCAATGATGATTTGCCATGATGCTCAGCAAGCGTTTCCGCGATCGCCATGGTCAAGGTCGATTTGCCGACCCCGCCCTTTGAGTTCATTATCGCAATGGAAGTCATTCCTCAGTCCGTCCCCTCGGCAGCGCCACACTGCACATTTGATGTTAAAAGCTTCGGCCCAGTTCTAACATAGACACACGTTAGACATGGCAAAATCTGGGCGCATTCTGTTCCAGCCACTTGTGCCGCATGAACGCTGCTGGCTGAGGTGGGTCGTGCAGCCCGATCAGCCAACAATTTGATTGATCGACGATTTGATGGCTACAAGCTTCACGTATTGTCGGGTTAGATGCGTTTGGCGATTTCTTCGAACATCAGTTCCGTGGCGCCACCGCCGATGGATTGCACTCGAGCGTCGCGCGCCATGCGTTCGACTGGAGTGCCACGCATATACCCCGTACCGCCGTGGAACTGCAGACAATCGTACATGACTTTGTTCACGAGATCGCCGCACAAGGCTTTGATCATGGAGACTTCTTTGACCACTTCTTCGCCATTGGCGTCGCGCCATGCGGTGTTGAAGACTAGCGCGCGGGCTGCTTCTACCTGGGCGAGGCGCTCGGATAGGCGCTGCCGGATGGCTTGTTTCTCCCAGAGAGACGCGCCAAATGCTTCACGCTGCTTGACCCATTCTAGAGTTAGTTCGATTGCTTTGAGAGACTCACCGCATGACTGCGCCCCGAGCACAATGCGTTCGTTCTGGAGGTTGCCAACAAGGGCATAGAAACCACGCCCCTCTTGGCCGATGACGTTGCCGTCTGGCACGAAGCAGTCGTCAAATGCCAATTCGGCAGTATCACTTGACCACCAGCCGTGTTTTTCGAGTTCACGCGCGACAGTGAACCCTTGAGCACCCTTTTCGACAGCAAACATTGTGATGTTGCGATTGCGCCCTGGCTCTCCGGTCTTCGCTGCGACGAAATAGAGATCGGCGTGGACGCCATTGGTGATGAACATTTTGGAGCCATTCAGCTGATAGCCGCCGGCCACTTTTGTTGCGGTGGTGCGCATCGAGGCCAGATCAGAACCAGCTCCAGCCTCGGTCATCGCGACTGCGGTGATAAGTTCGCCTGCAGTGATGCCGGGCATCCAGCGTTGTTTCTGCTCGTCAGTTCCTGAGTGAAACAGGTGAGTTGAGGCCATGTCGGTGTGGACCAAAACTGTGACCGCGAAGCCGCCGTAGGTCGATCGACCGAGTTCTTCAGCGAAAATGGCGTTAGCAATTGTATCGAGACCGGCACCGCCAAATTCGGGCGGATAGCGCATTCCAAGTAGGCCGAGACTGCCCATCTCGCGCAGTATGTCGCGGGGGACGAAACCATCCTTTTCCCACCCGTCGCCATTGGGAATGACCTTGTCGGCAATAAAACGGCGCAGCGTATCGCGCAGCATTTCGTGTTCTTCGGTGAAGTACGGAAAGGTGTTATTGCCTATCGGATCAGTCATTTGCTTTTCTCTGTTGGTTCCCGGGTAGCTCTTCCATTGAGCAGTTTGTATTGGTTGTAACTGGAAGCTTGCCGGAGTGCGATTTTTATATTGTGCGATTTGGTGTGTTGAGACTGGGATGCGATCTTAGATGTGGCGAGTTCGTCTTGCGCGGGGTTGAAAAGGACTGTCATGCCGAAATCTGTAGGAATTGTTGGGGCGGGTGCCGCCGGTATTTGCGGCGCACGGCACATGCTTGCGCAGGGCTTTGATGTGACGATCTACGAGATCGGCTCGCACATTGGTGGCATGTGGGTGTTCAAGAATGACAACAACCGCTCATCTGCCTATAAAACGCTGCACATTAATACGGCACGTGACCTGACGGCGTTTGAAGGTTTCGAATTTGAGAAGACCGTTCAGCCGTTTCCGGACCATCGCGATATGGCGAAGTATCTGCGCGATTACGCGGAACATTTTGGAATTACTAAACGTGTCCGGTTCAACACGACCGTAATGGATATTCGCCCCGCACGGGGATATGCGCCGGAAAATCCGCGGTGGGAAATTGAAATTGCGGACGGCGAAACAATTGAGCACGACAGCGTGATCGTTGCGACGGGACATCTGACCAAGCCGCTTGAAGTTGACCTGTTCCGAGATGAGTTTGAAGGCGAATATCTTCACTCGCACCACTACAAGGAACCTGCGAAGTTTGCGGACAAGAAAGTGTGCGTGGTGGGCGTTGGCAACAGTGGACTGGATATCGCGAGCGACATCTGCACGACCGCTGAGCGCACAGTGCTTGTCGGCCGCACCACGCCGATGGTCATCCCGAAGTTGATTTTCGGCCGGCCGTTCTGGGACGCAGTCAAGCCGTTTTATAAACCGTGGGTGCCCGCAGCAGTGCGGAGCCGGGTGCTTCAGTTTCTCGTTTGGGTCATGCATGGACGTATGACCGGACTGGGCTTTGGTACACAGCAGAAGAAAGTTCATGCCAGTTCAAACGCCAACATCATCAATCACATTCACTACCGCCGTGTGATTGCAAAGTCAGGCATTGATAAGATTGAAGGTAAAACGCTGACATTTGCGGACGGATCGTCCGAAGAGTTCGATTGCTTGATCGCTGCAACGGGCTATCTGATCGATCTGGATTTTATTCAGAAGGAAATCATTGAGCCGAAAGACAACAGTTTAGAACTCTACCATCGCATTGTGCCGCCAGATTGGCGTGGGTTGTACTTCCTGGCATTCTTCAACTCAGACACGGCGCTCAATTGGATCTGCAACGAACAGGCAAAATGGATTGCTGAGTTCGAGACGGCGCGTGCGGCGTTGCCAACGAAGGTTGAAATGCGTGATGAGATAGCCCAGCGCCAGGATTGGATGGCGAAGAATTTTGAGGTGTCGCCGCGTCATGGGATTGAAGTTGAGCATCTGCCGTATTTTGACCAGCTGAAGAAGTCGTTGAAGGCATCTCGAGTGCGGGCGCGTGACCAAGTGGAGATCGGATAGTCGGGTTTCGTCGATGGAGGTGCGATTGCGGATCACGAGATTGCCGCGCCCGAGTAAGGGCGCATCGTGGTGCAACTGGTCGAACGAAACTGAGGTTCGGCGTTTTTGGAATGCTGAACAAGAAAAAGGCGCCTCACGATGGAGGCGCCTTTTTTGATTTTTGTAGTGGTTCGGATGTTTAGTTCGTCAGACGAGCTGAACCTTGAGCATATGTCAGTGCTTGTCCGATGTTGGCAAATGCTGCCCGTAGTTCGTCACCATCGTACGGGAAGAAGTAGTGTGCTGATGAAGTGGCACAATCCTTCATGGTCTGGCGTTGTGATGAACCTTCTGGGATAGCAAAGCCAACTGTGTAGACAACGATACCCTTATTTTGACTCTTCATCTCCTCGCACAATGCCAAAGCTTGCTGCGTCGAGTTCATATTGCTGGTGTAGTCGGTGTTGTAATCACCATCAGTCATGATAACGACAGCCTTGATGTTGGTGTCTTCGTCGTATGCGAGGGGCGTGTTTGTCGTCCAGATAGCGTTCCATTTAGGAGACAACGTATACATGCCCCAGGCGGTGCCGATGTGGCCTGCCGTACCACCCAGGGCTGTTCAACGCTGACTGCTGCATAACTCTGCGATAAGGGATTCACGGTCGGGGATTTATCTGAATCTATAGGAGTGCGTTTGATTCGAAAGGAGCGCACTCATGGCATCAGAATTCCTGGAACTTTTATCAC
>CAJQQK010000239.1 GCA_905480435.1 uncultured Hyphomicrobiaceae bacterium
CAAACAAACATTGAGTCGGACCATGACCGCCCTGACGGGCTGTGGATAAGCGGCTTCGCCTTGCGTTCGCCCTGTGGGCTCACTTCAGCCGAAGCCGCCGAAATCGAGCACTGTTACACCACGCCCTGGGACGCGATCCATTTATAGGTTCGATATATGCTGGTGAGATCTGGGGCGGTTTTTGGGGAGTTGCGACATGGGCAGATTGGTGACGGCGATTAGTATCGGCATGGCGGTTTGCATAGCGTCTTCGGTCTTGCTGACAGCGGCGCCGTCGTTGGCACAGAGCCAGAGCAACGATGGTCAGTATGTTGATTTGATCCGCAGCTACGAATGCCGGCGAGACCGTAAGCAATATGGCTCGTTTCACAACTATGGATATTGGAAGGGTGGCCGCTGGTGTGGGCATAATATGCCGGGCGGCTGCTATGTATACCAAAGCGGCGTTTGGTATATCTGGGCGGCCGTGAGCGGACCCAATAGCCAGCAGGGCGTTTCAGATCTGAGTGATGCGGCGGCGCAGGCGGAAGAGCGATAGGAAATCAAGAGCGGCACTATCGTGGCCGCTCTCGATTAAACCGGCGTTGCGAGGTCCAGTTTGAAGCCGTGCTCGTCGGCGAGCTGTTTTACGGCGCGGCGGGCGGTAGCAGAATCGAGCGCCATGTTTGGTGCACGCAGGACAGCCCAGGCCTCGTCAGCGCGGTAATGCGCCATCAAGGCTTTCATCACCGGGATGAGCGGATAGCCCTGCAACGTCTTGCGGATGGCGATGATTTGGGCTTGCACTTCATCGGCGCTTTCGCTCTGCCAGTCGTCGAAGAGTTTGCGCATCATGGCGCCGTTGACATTGGCCGACGCTGAGATCGTGCCGACGCCACCTGCCCGGAGACCATCAAGAAGAAACGCTTCGGAGCCTGGGAACAGTTCGAAATCCGGGAACCGCTCGAGAATGGCCTGCATATTGTCCCAGTCACCGGACGAGTCTTTCAGTCCAACGACAATTTCTGGAAATTCCTTGCGGAGGCGATCGATCAAATCGAGCGAGAAGCCAACCTGGGAGATGGGCGGAATGTGGTAGAGGTAAACGCGGAGACGATCGTCATCGATCTCGTCGATAACCTCGGAGAAGTATTGAAACAGACCATCGTCGGATGGTGCTTTGTAAAAGAACGGCGGCAACATCAGAACGCCGCCACAACCGACATCAACGGCATGCTGCGTCAATGTGATGGTGTCGGAAAGTGAACAGGTGCCGGTGCCGGGCATCAGGTTTTGCGGATCGATGCCAGCTTCGACGAGATCTTCGAGAAGGTCCATGCGCTCATCATTGCCCAGTGAGTTGGCCTCGCTGGTGGTGCCGAACGGAGCAAGCGCATTGCAGCCGCCGTCGCCGAGCAGCCACTCGGCGTGCTCCGTGTAGCGGGCCGGATCGGGATCGCCGTCTTCACCAAACGGTGTGAGGACAGGGGCGATGACGCCGGAGAAATTCGGTTGATCGATCATGGCAGAGCCTCGCCGGAGCTGGGATAGAGCGTCGAGCTGTTTAGCGTGCCTCTGTTCCGGGGGCAAGGAGAATGCTTGCCGTTCCGGAGGTTGGATCGGAATGCTGTGTACGAGTGCCAAGGATATGCGACGCGGTTTTGATACCGGTCGCAGAGATCACTGGATGAGCTTATGGCGCCGGGATGCCGCTAGAGCGGGGCAAGCTCCGGTGGAATTGCACATGAACGCTGTTGGCCGCTCTAGATTTTTCTCTCACGGCTATTCCTCGCCAACGCTCGGGCCTGCGAGGGCGCGGCGCAACACGCCGGGTCGCATGCGCTCCCTGTGCGTGCTGTGCCCGCGGGGCGCCAGGTCGTGTGCGCTCCCTTTGCGTGCCTCCATCTCAGTCAGACAAACTCTGAACTTATGGCGCCGGGATGCCGGCTGGCTGTTCAATTGGCACGTGATAGCCGCGCTGGACGGCCGGACGGTCGGCAATGGCCTTGTACCAGCGCAAGACGCTTGGGAAATCATTGAGGTCGATGTTTTGCCATTCGAAACGTGAGATCCAGGGCCAGATGGACATGTCGGCGATGGAGTACTCACCAGCGACATATTCGGCTTCGGCCAAGCGGCGATCGAGCACGCCATAAAGGCGCAAAGCTTCCTTGGCATAACGCTCTTCAGCGTATACTGCCTTGCCCTTGTTGAATTTGACGAAGTGGTGGACCTGGCCAAGCATCGGGCCGGCCCCGCCCATCTGCCACATCAGCCATTCAGTCGTGCGCCAATGCGCTTCGCCTTCAGGTGCCCAGAATTTTCCGGTCTTTTGAGCAAGATATTGCAGGATGGCGCCTGACTCAAACAACGAGAGACCGTTGTCCGTGTCGACGATGGCTGGAATACGATTGTTAGGTGCGATCTTCAGGAACGCGGGCGCGAATTGTTCGTCTTTTGAGATGTCGATCGCGTGGGCCGTGTAATCAAGCCCGCACTCTTCGAGCATGATGGAGACCTTGCGGCCGTTTGGTGTGGACCAGGTGTAAAAGTCAATCATGGGATAGGCCTTTTGGGGGGCACGCTGCCGTTGGCAGTGCGGGATCTGATGGGTTGCAAAACGGTTCTGTATAGAGCCTAACTCTTATTCGGTCCGATAGCCAAGAGCTTCGCGATTGGATTCGAGAGCGCGCGAATATTCCATCACACGGGCAACATCATCAGCTATCTCAGCACCGTGATTGAGGGTGAGTAGACGGAACATGGCGTCAATGCCGAGCGTTACGCCGCCACTGGTGAGAATGCCCGACGATTCAACAATTGCGTTGGAGGAGACGTTGGTTTGACCGCCTTCCGCCAGCAGACGAGATGGAGCCGTTTCACCTTCGAAGACTTGATGTTTTGTTGACGCGGTTTCACCATCGAGCAGACCAGCGGCGGCCAGAATCATGGCGCCGGTGCAGATTGCTGAGATGCGTGTGGAGGGCTGCCGCGCGCGCGTCTGCAAGAATTCAAGCAGTGCAAGATCTGCGGCAGCTTCGACCCAGCCCGGGCCGCCGGTGACGATGATGTCGCTCACATCAGGGCACGATTTCAAGTCGTGGTCTGCTTCGACGATGAGATTGCCGGCGCACTTGATGGTGCCTTTGGCGGTCGCAACACCAAAGAATTCGAGATCTGGAATGCGGCGGCTGGCCATCGAGAGGACACCGAACGTTGCGCCGACATCAATCGGCTCGACGCCATCGTATAGCAGAATAGCGTAGGACATTCGGCACCCCCGTCAGTTGTGCCGGTACTTGAGCTGGCGGCCGAGTAATCCTTCTGCGGCTGTCAGAATGGCGTTGCTGTCGAGGTGGTAGTGCGCATAGAGCTGACTGATCGAACCCGACTGGCCGAAGTGTTCGACACCGAGTGCACGCACGCGATGGCCGCAGACACCGCCGAGCCAAGAGAGGCTTTCAGGGTGGGCATCGCATGTTGTGATCAGTGAGGCATCACGCGGCAGGGCTGACAGCAACTCTTCGATGTGGCTTTGGGCTTCGACGAAACCATTTTCGCGGGCGCGTTGGGCACCGTGCCATGCAGCTGACAGACGGTCGGATGACGTGACGGCGAGCACGCCGACGCCGCGGACTTCTTCGGCGAGGAGGCCGGCGGCCTCGATGGCTTCCGGAGCGACGGCGCCCATATAGACGATGGCAATTTTGCTCGACGGATCGGGCCGGCGCAGCCAGTAACCACCCTGGATGATGTCACTGCGCAGCTTGTCGTCCATCGGTCGGCTGATCTGTTCAATTGGCCGAGTTGAGAGACGCATGTAAACAGAGCCGCCTTTCTCCTCACGATACCAGCGCTGTTCTTGTTCTTCGTCGCCGGTGCGCTGCACGTAATTGAATGCCCAACCCATGATGGCGCAGAGCTCGTCGACGTAGGCTGGCTCAAAGGAGGCGAGACCATCCTGGCTCATACCGATTAATGGCGTTGCAATCGATTGGTGGGCGCCGCCTTCGGGGGCGAGTGTCAGGCCGGAGGGCGTGCCGGCCAGAATGAAGCGCGCTTCCTGGTAACACGCGTAGTTGAGTGCATCGAGGCCGCGCGAAATGAATGGATCATAGAGCGTGCCGACCGGGATCAAACGTTGACCGAACAGGCTGTCCGACAGGCCCGCTGTTGCGAGCGTCAGAAACAGGTTCATCTCAGCTATGCCGAGTTCGATGTGCTGGCCCTTGGGGCTCATCTCCCACTTTTGCGGAGACATCAGACCGCGTTCTTTAAAAATGTCTTCCTGGGTCGACATCGAGAACAAACCGCGCCGATTCACCCAGCCGCCAAGGTTGGTTGAGACCGTGACGTCTGGGGACGTCGTGACGATGCGATCGGCGAGCGGGCCGCCGTCGCGGGCGAGCTTGTCCAGGACCTTGCCAAAGCCGGTTTGCGTGGCGACTTTGCCGGTTGCTTCAATACTGACATCGGCTGGTACTTCCACTTTGGGCGATGTCAGGCGACGGCGTCCGCGTGCGTTGAAGGGTACTTTGGTGAGATAGCCTGAGACTTCTTCAACGGGCTTGTCGAGGCCGGCGAACTTGTCCCATTCGTCGCCCTGATTGATGTTCATTTCGGCGCGCAATTCCTGCATCTGCGCCTTGGTCATCAGGCCCGCGTGATTGTCTTTGTGACCCGCTAACGGGAGGCCGAAGCCCTTGACGGTATAGGCGATGAAACAGACCGGCTTATCTTCAGGGGCGCGCTCGAATGCTTCGACGAGCGACTCGAGATCGTGACCACCGAGGTTGGTCATGAGCTGTGAGAGTTCGTCATCGCTTCGGCTATCGATCAGCGCAATCGTGTCGGGATAACTGCTGAGATCATCGTGAAGCTGCTTGCGCCAGGCTTCGCCGCCCTGGAAAACCAAAGCGGAATAGAGCTGATTGGGGCAATCGTCGATCCACTGGCGGAGATGATCGCCACCGATTTCAGTGAAGGCGCGCTGTTGCAGCTTGCCGTTCTTGATGAAGACGACTTCCCAACCGAGGTTCTCGAACAGACCAGCGACCTTCATGAAGAGCTGATCCGAGACGACACTGTCGAGGCTTTGACGATTGTAGTCGACGACCCACCAGGTGTTGGTGAGGCCGTGTTTCCAATATTCGAGAAGCGCTTCGTGGATGTTGCCTTCATCGATTTCGGCATCGCCCATGAGGGCAATCATACGGCCCTTGGCCCAGGTTTCACCGCCTTCGGTTTCCCAGCCTTTAGCGTGAACGTAATCCTGGATCAGACTTGCAAAGCCGGTGATCGCGACGCCGAGACCGACGGAGCCGGTTGAGAAGTCGACGTCGTCTTTGTCCTTAGTGCGCGATGGGTAGCTCTGAGCGCCACCAAAACCACGAAAATTCTTGAGCTTGTCGAGATCCTGATTGCCGAGCATGTATTGAATGGCGTGGAAGACGGGGCTCGCATGCGGTTTCACGGCGACGCGATCTTCAGGGCGCATGATGTGGAAATAGAGCGCCGTCATGATCGTGGCGATCGAAGCAGACGAGGCTTGGTGGCCACCGACCTTGATGCCATCGCCCCGGTCAACTTCATGGTTGGCGTGATGGATCATGTAGGACGAGAGCCACAAGACTTTACGCTCCAGTTCGCGCAACATGGCGATGGTGTCACGTTTGCTGGTTGGCTGAGCTGGAGACGTGTCCTGCATGTCGGGTACCTGCTGGCAGAGGGCGTTGATGGATATGCTTAATGGTTCTAACACATCAATTCAAGGAACGGGCCAGCCTCGGCGCAAAGATCAGACTACTAAGTTGCCTATCATACTGTGTCGCAACTGACATCAAGCCCATCAGCACGCATGGCTGCGATGGTCGTGATCAGATGTTTGCGATCGCGGGTCTCGATGACGACTTCGAGAACGGCACCCTTGCCGGGAAGGTTTGAGAAGACGCGCTGATGCAGCACTTCGACAACGTTGGCGCCGGCTTCGCCCAATACAGTCGCAACCCGGGCGAGTTGGCCGGGCCGATCCTGCAGATTGATGATGAGCTGAAAGATGCGGCCCTGACGAGCGAGATCACGCGTCAAGACACCAGCCAACAGGCGCGTATCGAGGTTGCCGCCAGACAGCACGATGCCAACGCGCTTGCCAGCGAAACGGGCCGGATCAGACAAAATGGCAGCCAGGCCCGCGGCACCAGCGCCTTCGACGACGGTCTTTTCGATCGTAATCAGTTGAGCTAGGGCGCGCTCCAGCTCAACTTCGGTGACCAGCATGATGTCATCGACATGGCTCGCGACGATTTCATGCGTCAGACTGCCCGGTGAGTTGACGGCGATGCCTTCAGCCAGCGTGTCGCCGCCAGCGGGAAGCTCGTGACCTTTGATGGCGTTATACATTGACGGGTAAAGGCGGGTTTGGACGCCGACGATATTGATCTTTGGATGGCGGGCACGGGCTGCAATCGCCATGCCGGAGATCAAGCCACCACCGCCAACGGGCACGACCATGCATTCAAGATTAGGGCACGTATCGAGCATCTCCAGGGCCAATGTGCCCTGCCCTGCAATCACCAATGGATCGTCATAGGGGTGGACGAACGTCAGACCGCGCTCGTCGCACAGCTTGCGAGCAGCAGCCGTTGAATCCTCGAGCGTTTCGCCTGTGACGATGACTTCGGCGCCAAAATTCGCCGTGTTTTGGATTTTTACCTGAGGTGTTCCAGCTGGCATCACGATGGTTGCCGGAATGTCGAGGCGTTGTACGTGGTAGGCAACGCCCTGGGCGTGGTTGCCAGCCGACATCGCGATGACACCGCGCTTGCGGGCGTTTTCACCGAGAGAACGAAGATGATTGAGGGCGCCACGCTCTTTAAAGGACGCGGTGAACTGGAGGTTTTCGAATTTCAGCCAAATCTCACAACCGTAAATCGACGATAACGTCCGGCTTTGCAGAAAGTGCGATGGCAGGATGTGGCCCTTGAGGCCAATAGCTGCCTGCTCGATGTCATCAATGGTTGGCTGGTTCGACTGAGGCTTGAGCTTCGTCATCAGGATATGGGTGCCCCTGGGCTGACCGATGATTCCGGGCGGCTTTTGCCGGGCGCGATGGCGTCGCGCGCAAAGCTGAGGGGAACCGCCGTTGTGTACTTGATCTGCTCCATCGCAAAAGCGGATGAAACCTTGGTGATCGAAATACGCGAGATCAGTTTTTTATAGAATGCGTCATATGCCTCGATTGAAGGCACGACGACGCGCAGCAGATAATCGACCTCACCCGACATCCGGTAGAACTCGACGACCTCGGGGAACTCAACGACGACCTCGTGAAATGCGTCGAGCCATTCGATTGAATGGGCATCGGTTTTGACGGATACGAATACCGTGACACCGGCGTTCACTTTCGCTGGATCGACGATCGCCACGCGACGCTGGACGACGCCGGTTTCTTCGAGCCGCCTGATGCGGCGCCAACAGGGCGTGGTGGATAGCCCGACCGCTTTGCCGATGTCGGCGACCGCAATCGTAGCGTCATTCTGGATGAGTTCCAGGATTTTCAGATCCATCGTGTCGAGCATTTTTTGCCCCTATTTGGTCAATATTTGACCTGATGTGAAATTATTTTCCATTTTCAGCCTATTATTTGATCCATTGTCAAGATCTTTCGAGTTCGGCGGAGATGCTGTCGCGCAACTCGGGCAGCAGTTCATCTGCAAACCATAGGTTCTTTTTCAGCCAGGTATTGTTGCGCCAGGACGGATGCGGCATCGGGAAGACGCGATAAGAGCGATCGGAGTGTGGTTCTGCGTAAGAACGCCAAGCCGTGACGGTTTCAGTGAGGTTGGCTTTGGCAGCCTTTCCGAGATGCCATTTGATGGCATAGGAGCCAACCAGAAGCATCAGGCGTAGGTCTGGCATGTGATCGAAGACTTGCTGGCGCCATTCCGGCGCGCACTCAGGGCGGGGCGGTATGTCGCCGCCTTTGGCATCAAGGCCCGGGAAGCAGAAGCCCATCGGCACGATGGCGATGCGCGCCGTGTCATAGAAGGTGTCGCAATCAACTGCCATCCAGTCACGCAGCCGATCGCCGGATGGGTCTGTGAACGGTTTACCGGATGCATGGACGCGGGTGCCGGGTGCCTGACCGCAGATCGCGATCCGCGCTGTCGCGGAGGCCCGCAGCACGGGGCGGGGTTCATGCGGCAAGGGTTTGCGTTTTGGGGTGTCACGGCAAATGCGGCAGGCGGCGATGTCTGCGAGGAGTGAAACAATCGGAAGCGGGTCGGGGGTGCTCATGGCGTGTATTCCACTTTTACAATGCTCCCGGGCCTAACAGCTGTCCCAAGCCATTGGCTATCGTCTGCTACGCTTCTTTGTCGGTAGCTTCTATCCACGCAGAAGAATTAAACCGTTCGCAAATTTTCAGTCAAAGGTAGTGTATCCATTTCCATCATCTGAGCGAGTTCCTTCACTGCTTTTACAAGGTCTACGCTTACTCGCTCTCCAGCTTCGGACATTCCATGAGCGATCTCCTCAAGGGCCAGACCGTACTCCCTATGCTCGATGAATTCGTCGGCCTGACATTTCGAAGCCGCACCCAGATGGGATGCACTCATTGCCAGCAACCGCTCCAGTTTGACCTCAAGCAACTTGTAGATTTTCTCTTTATCGTCCTGATCCATGGCTTTCCTGAACGACCCTATTTCTAGAAGGTCACGATCATTCCTTGGTTTACGAAAAAGATACCGGCACGCATCACCTGACAACGGTTGGATGAGGCGGCACTACCCAGCGCCACCTTATTTTATGGTGCGCCCGCACCGCATGTTTACTTCGACATACCGGCTTTGGCGCTTGGCCGATTTGAAACCTCAGCGCGCCAACGGGCCAGGTTGGCCAATGTATCCGGCACCTCGATACGTCCCATCTTGGTGAAGTCGACGCCGACTAACGCTGTGATGTCGGCAATCGAATAGCTGTCACCGGCGACATATTGATTGGTGGCCAGTTGCGCATCGAGCATTTCGAGGGCGCGCTGGACGCGGGGGCGGTTGGCTTCGGCCCAATCGGCGACCTGTGGCACCTCAAGTTCGGCCATGGCCGGGTGGCTATGGCGGAAGACGGCTGCGACATTGTTCATGAGGTTGAACTCCATGCGGCGTTGCCACATCTCGACCGTGGCTTTTTCGAGCGGCGTTGTGCCCATTAACGGCGGCTCGGGTTGTAGCTCCTCGAAGTAGCGGCAAATTGCGACTGACTCAGAGATTGCCGTGCCATCATCAAGCACCAGGATCGGCAGTGTCTGGACTGGATTGAGGGCTTTGATTTCAGGTGTGAGATGCTCCTTGCCGGGGATATTGAGTTCCTCGGTGGGGATCGTGATGCCTTTCTCGGCCAGGAAGATGTTAACCCGACGCGGGTTCGGTGCGCGTGGCTGATCGATCAGTTTCATTGAGATGCCTTCCCTGATGGGGCGTTTGTGATGGCGCAACAGTATGTGGTTTGGCGTCGAAAATGAACAGGTTGAGCCGAGCTCTAGCGTCGCGGATTTTGTTTGCGCCATAGCTGGGGGCGTTGGAACGTGCCGGACCAGAGACCGAGTTTTTCCTTGCGGGCCGCGGCCTCTTCACGGCGGTAGCGCCGGCCGAACGATAACGCCATGCCGTCGCGGACCATGCTGCGGTTGAGGTCACGTTCGCTAACACGGCAATGAGCGAGCAGACGTTGGAATCGATCGCGTTTCTCGATCATGCAGTTTACATCATGGTTGCCGATCAAACGCGAGAGGTGACGACCGGCCTCACGCCCGCAGGCCCAGCGCTTACGGCCTCTTGAGCAAGTTTGATCGCGTTCCGGGGCATCTATCCCGACCAAGCGTACCCGGTGCCGTCCGATCACAAGACTGTCACCGTCGCGGGCTTCGGCACTGCCATCGATTGACGCGGGTGTTCCCGTCCAGTCAAGGGTTGCTAAAAAGGTGGCAACAAGCAGCACAATGACAATTATGGACCTGCCAAGGCGTCCAGAACGGACACCTTGCACCCATTTTTGAAACTGTTTCGCAATGTTTGTCTGCATTTTCAATTAGATAATTAGCCCTAACTTAGGGATTTCGAAGGAAACTACCTACTTGTGTAACAGAAGGCTTTGCGAAGATTTCCGAAATCTTCGAGGGCCGTGAGTAGGATGTCCACCAGTGATGGCGCACACCGCCGGCACGATGAAGAGCAGATCCGCTGCGGGGCGCACAGCCCCTGAGCGCGGTGGTGCTCGTTTGGATGCATCATATCGCAATGTGCGCAGCGACCTAAAACACAGCGCGCGCGACAAAACCAATTTCGACTACGAACTTATGCTGATGTTCGTGCGCAATGAGTTGGCGGCGCAATGGACGATCCTGCTGCTCGCACTCATTTTCTCTCTCGCATCAATGTTCTGGGCGCCATATGAGCAGGCGATCGGATGGCTGATTATCGTGATCGGCGCAAAATTGTTGCTGCTCGATGTTTGCCGACGTTTCATAGCTGTACCGAGTGATCAAATTGATGTCGAGGTATGGAAACGCCGACTGTTCATGACGGAAGCCGTCGGCGGTATGGCTTGGGCCGGGTTCGCCCTCGTTGGGGTCGGTGGATACGAGACGGCCTCGGTCGATTCATTATTTTCTTCGCACGTGTTCCTGTTTGCATCTCTGATCGTCATCATCGCGATCCGAATGACCTTTGCGGCAACGGTCCCAGCGAACCTCTATGTCGGCACGATACCCATGACGCTGGCTGTGGTTGCCCGGCTGGTGATGCTTGGTGATTTCTTCTACCTGGCGCTGGCCGCCATGGCGATCGGCGTGCATGTCTACTTCATTTTTCTCGCAAAAGGCCTGCAATCGACAGCGCAATCTATGCTTGAGTTTCGGGCACAGAAAGACCTGCTGATTGCCGAACTCGAAGAAGCTCGCGTCGTGTCAGATCAGACGAGACGCCGGGCCGAAGATGCGAATTTGGCAAAATCACAGTTTCTCGCAACGATGAGCCATGAGTTGCGCACGCCTCTCAATGCGATCCTCGGCTTTTCCGAAGTGATGAGCAAAGAGATTATGGGGCCCCTGGAGAACCCGACTTACAAGGAATATACCGCCAATATTCATTCGAGCGGCGCTCATCTATTGAACCTCATCAACGAAATCCTGGATCTGTCACGGGTTGAAGCTGGCAAGTATGAGTTGCATGAGCAGCAAATGAGCATCTGCGATACGCTGGATGATTGCCATCGCTTGATGAAACTGCGCGCGGAAAACAAGGGCCTGAAACTGGTCGAAGACTTTGGGCCCGGGATGGCAACGATTTGGGCGGACGAACGTGCCATACGCCAGATATGCCTCAACCTGATTACCAACGCCATCAAGTTCACACCGCGCGGCGGTGAGGTTACGATCCTGGCGCGCACCGAAGCAGACGGTAGCCAGGTCATCTGTGTATCCGACACCGGACCAGGCATACCAAAGGAAGAAATCCCGAAGGTTTTATCAGCGTTCGGCCAGGGTTCGCTTGCGCAGAAATCGGCGGAAGGTGGCACCGGCCTCGGGCTGCCGATCGTCCAAAGCCTGATCGAGCTGCATGGCGGCACGTTCGAGCTCAAGTCGGAATTGCGCAAAGGCACGCAAGCCATCATCACAATACCGGTAACACGCGTGTTGCAAACGATGCAAATTCCCGCGGTGCCCCAGGCAAATCAGGCACCTCAGGCACAACTCACGCCGTCACAACCCAAAGGGTCACAAGCTGCTCCGACAAACACGCCAAACGGCAAAACTGGTTTGCGGCGTCCTCGCCAACCACGGCTGATCACCCCGGTTCCGCGCCGGTTGGCAACCGCCAAAGCCAACGTATAGCGGGCTATTGCAGCGGTTAGTTTGTGGAAACGCCGATCGCTTCTTACATATTTATTCGAGTACGTTTAAGCGGCTGTTCATTTCATAACCGCAATGATGCGCCAACGTTTACCATGCCTGCGTAATTGTGGGCCGGTCAGCCGGCGCCACAAACTTCGAGAAGGTTTTACGAGCGATGTTATGGTTAATTCTGGCAATGCTTGGGTTGGCAGCAGTGATTGCCGTGGCACTCGGCGATTCAGGAACACTCGTTGGTCTTGACGGTGGGACGTTGGCCGCCTTGATCGCGTCGGTTGCCTTATTGATCTTCATCGCAGGCCCATTTCTCACCGGGCAAAGAGGTCAACTTTCGAAAAACTTGAAGGACTTGCTGATTTGGGTCGGCATTATGCTGATCCTCGTACTTGGCTACTCATTTCGTGATGATGCGAAGCATATCTACCAACGCATTGCCGGTGAGCTCTTGCCACCGGGGCATACGTTGTCTGTCACAGATGACAAAGCCGGCCAGCAGGCGGTGCGGATCCGCAAGCAGCCGAATGGACATTTCACCGCCCGCGCAACTGTTAATGGTCAGGCGATGATGTTGCTGGTTGACACCGGCGCTTCGAGCATCGTTCTCAAGGCATCTGACGCCCGCGCTGCCGGCATTAACGTCAGCCAACTCAAGTTTCGAGTGCCCGTTCGAACCGCCAATGGTGTTGCATATGCTGCCGCAACCCAGATCTCCTCTATCGCGGTTGGCTCGATCACGATGCACAATATGAATATAATGGTGGCAAAGCCCGGCGTGCTGAGTGAAAGCCTGCTCGGTATGAATTTTTTAACAAGACTACGGTCTTATGAGTTCTCAGGTGACTTCCTTACGCTGCGAGGGTGAGCACACGCTTATTGGCCAGCGTATATGTTTGCGCCAGCACGTTGCTGGGCCAGCACATGGTTGGGTGAGAGTATGTCGTTTTCTTCCGGTACCAAGACAGCCGTCGGCGAAGCCGCATCGTGGATTTGTGCCGGTGCCATAGTGGTCGCGACATTTGTCTATTTTGACGAGCTGAAATTCCTTTTCTCGCCAGGATCATTACAGGCCGCCAGCCCGCAACACGTGCAGACAGCGCGCCAAACGACCGGGCGGCAAGCTCCCCCCCAGCGCGCGCCTGTGACGCGCAGCGCTGGCTACTCCGTTGAGCTCAAGGCCGGCAAGTATGGCCATTACCGAACGCCGGCGCAGGTCAATGGTCGCGAGATTACGGTGCTTGTCGATACCGGCGCATCGTACGTGTCGTTGACCAATGAAGACGCAGAGCGGGCTGGTATTTTCGTCACCAGTGCCGATTACAAACACAAGACACAAACTGCAAACGGGACGTCACGTGTTGCGATTGTCATGATCGACCGCATCTCAATTGGCGACATCGAAGTGCGGAACGTGCGGGCGACCGTCCACGAGCGCGGCAAACTTGGCGTCACGCTGCTCGGCATGAGCTTCCTTGGCAAGCTCCAGCGCACAGAGATGCGCGGCGGACAGCTTATTCTGGAAAATTGAGATCGATCTGTGCCGTACCGCGACATGCCGGCCGCCGCTTGGCTGGGAGCACAAGACCATACGTCGTGCAATTTATTGCCAAACAATCGTTCGCCGATCTCAACCAGACAGCAGTGTGGCACGCACCGAGATGACACCTGCGTTGGTTGAGACGCGGCGTGCAACCAGCGAAACTCGTGCTATACGCTCACAGTTCAGTTTCCAAGCTACGGAACTCGATAGAGGGACACTTTGATGCTGCCTAAGCCGCGCGCCGACCTAAAACCCAATACAGTAGAATTTGAGCGGCTGCCGCTTGTGAAGCCGACCGGGTTTCGTGAGTACGATGCGCGCTGGTTGTTTCCGGAAGAAATCAATCTGATCGGACTGCAATGCATCGGGCTTGGTATGGCAACCCTGTTCGAGCAACGCGGCGTGCCCAAGCGGATTGTCGTTGGCCACGACTACCGGTGGTACTCATCGTCGGTGAAGCAGGCATTGATCAATGGACTACTGGCTGGCGGTGTCGAAGTTCATGACATCGGGTTGGCGTTGTCGCCGATGGCCTACTATGCGCAGTTTGCACTCGACGTTGAAGGCGTTGCGATGGTGACGGCAAGCCATAACGACAATGGTTGGACCGGCATCAAAATGGGTTTGGACCGGCCCTTGACGTTCGGCCCCGATGAAATGTCAGCCTTGAAGGAGATCGTGCTCAACGGTGCGTTCACGGCATCGGGTGCTGGCAAATATATATTCGTGCCGGATATGGCGGAACGCTATATCGCGGCACTTGCCGACCGACCGAAGTTGGGGCGCAGGCTCAAGGTTGTTGCTGCATGTGGCAATGGTACTGCGGGCGCTTTCGCACCCCAGGTGCTTGAGGCTGCTGGTTGTGAGGTGATCCCGCTTGATGTCGAACTCGATCACTCGTTTCCACGCTACAATCCAAACCCAGAAGACATGGAAATGCTGCACGCCATGGCGGTTGCCGTGCTCGAACATGGAGCTGATGTCGGATTAGGCTTTGATGGTGATGGTGACCGTTGCGGCGTCGTTGACAATGAGGGCAACGAGATATTTGCCGACAAGGTTGGCGTGATGCTGGCGCGCGATATTTCCGCAATGCATCCGAACGCGAAATTCGTTGCCGACGTTAAATCGACCGGCCTGTTTATGACGGACCCTGTGTTGCGAGCCAATGGTGCCGAAACCGTCTATTGGAAGACCGGGCACAGCTATATGAAGCGCCATACACACGAAATCGGTGCGTTGGTCGGCTTTGAGAAATCCGGGCACTTCTTCTTTCAGCCACCGCTTGGACGCGGCTACGACGATGGCTTGGTCGCGGCCCTTGCGGTTTGCGACATGCTGGACCGGAACCCGGACAAGACCATGGCCGATCTGTTGCGTGCCTTGCCACAGACCTGGCAGTCGCCAACGATGTCGCCGCACTGTGGCGATGAGATCAAATATGATGTCGTCGATAAGGTTATTGCGCACTATCAGGCACTGGCTGACCAGAGTGCGGTGATTGCCGGACAGAAGATCAAGGAAGTCATTACCGTCAACGGCATCCGCGTCGTGCTTGAAGATGGCACCTGGGGTTTGGTGCGCGCCTCCAGTAACAAGCCTGAGCTGGTTGTTGTGGTGGAGAGTCCTACGTCGGAAGCTAATATGCGCGCGATTTTTGCTGACATCGACGGACAGCTCGCAAAGCATCCGGAAATCGGCGAGTACAATCAGAAGATTTAGCAGTTGGATACGACACGTCCGCCGCGCCTATGCGGGCCTGTAATCCGTGCTAAGACCTTTTTGATGCATGCTCCCAAACCCCAAGTGCTTCCCGATCACACCTCACCGCGTGGGCGCACCCACAAACGCTCCGGCAATACTGACGTCTCACGCAGCAAGGCCCTGTTGATGCTCGCGGCGCTTACGCTCGTCTGGGGGTTCAATTTTCCGGTGATGAAAATTGCGCTCGGTGAAGTTCCGATCTGGTGGTTTCGGTCGGCCTGCGTGATCTTTGGCGGCGTTGGATTGCTTTCGATCTCAGCCGCTGGCGGCGCGCGCATTCTGCCACGTGGCCGTGACGTACCGGCGCTGCTTGTGACGGCAGTTTTCGCGATCATGTGCTGGCAGATTTTTACGGGCTACGGATTGCTCAACATGCCTGCGGGACGCGCGTCGATCATTGCCTATACGATGCCGCTGTGGGCTGCGATGTACGCCTCGTTCATTGGTAGCGAGCAAATTACAGGCACCAAGCTCATCGGATTGGCGCTTGGTCTGGCCGGGCTCATCGTTTTGATCGGACCTGATATCATCGTGCTGCAGGCGGCGCCTATTGGGGCGTTCTGCATGTTCGTGGCATCTCTATCCTGGGCGTTTGGCACAGTACTGGTCAAACATTTCAGATGGTCGATGCCGGTTGGCGTCATGACGGGATGGATGCTGTTGATCGGGTCTGTTCCGATCACAATCGGAGCATTTTTATTCCAACCGTTTCCGGATCTCAACACGTTCGGCACACACGTCTGGCTGGCACTCGCCTATGTGTTCCTACTGCCAATGATTTTTGGGCAATGGGCGTTTTACAGCATCGTCCATCACTTCTCGGCGACAGTTGCGGGTATCAGCACGATGGCGGTTCCGGTGGTTGGCATTCTGGCGAGCGCACTGCTGCTTGGCGAGACGATTGGTATTCAGGATGTGGCGGCGCTGGTTTGCATTTGTGGCGCATTGTTCAGTGTGCTCGTTGCGCCCGCGCTATGGCCGCGCCGTAAGGATACGAAACAAACTTAGACGCCAAGTAATATCGACACCAGGAACCGGATGGAAATCGTCAAAATGAAGAGGCCCATGATGGTCTCCAGTTGATAGCGTGAGAACCCGTGTGCGAGGCGCGCACCGACCGGCGCCATCAGCACGCTGGTTGGGACGATCGCGGCAAACCCGAGCATGTTGACGTAGCCGATGGAGCCGATTGGCAGGCCCTGCACATTCCAGCCGGCCCAGATAAGTCCGATCATACCGGGTATAACCACGACCGGCGCCAACCCGGAAGCTGTGCCAACGGCCTGCTGGATGGGCCGGCCATATATCGTCAACAGTGCTGTTATGTAGGCGCCGCCGCCAACGCTCATGAGCGTCGACACTATGCCAACAGCAACGCCATAGCATTCGACCAGGAAGCTGTTGGGGACGTCATCACCAAGGCGCCACGAGTCGCGGCCGATAAGCAGTTTTGTAACGAGTATCAAGCCGAAGATGACCCATATCCATTTCAAACCATCAGATGAGATCCATCCTGCAACAAGGCTGCCGAACAGCACGCCGAGAAAGATTGGAAACGCGAGCCGCTTGACGATGGCGGTGTCCGTACCACCCCGGCCTTTGTGGGCCGCTTAGGATCGCAGCGTTGTTGGGACCATTACAGCGAGCGAGGTGCCGACTGCGAGATGCATGCGGCTTTCGTCAGGTACTGAGAGCAGACCGAAGACTTCGTAAAGCACCGGCGTCAACAGGCCCCCGCCACCAGCGCCGAGCAAGCCAGCAATGAAACCGGTGACCAGGCCGGTCACCACCAGGACGCCAAAGATCATAGCGACTTCGCCGAGCGGCAGATCACCGATCATATAGGCTGATTTCCTTAGTCTAGTCTGCTGTGGCTGCAATCGCCGCGCGGCGCTCACGCATCGCATCTGCTGTATCGCGGACGACGCGACCGGCTTGCCGTAACACATTGCCGGCGTCTGCGTCACCTGCTGGTGCATTTTCGGCAATGTAGCGACGGTATAGTCGGCCGCCCTGCTCGCCATGAAAGAGGCCGAGCATATGGCGTGTGACATTGTTGAGCCGGCCACCATCCGCGACATGGGCATCGGCATAGGACGCCATCGCTTCCAAGACATCGGCGCGTGTTGGCGATGGTGATGGATCGCCGAATATCCTGCGATCGACTTCGGCCAGAAGCCACGGTGTTTGGTAAGCGGCACGGCCAAGCATCACGCCATCGACGTGGCCGAGGTGCATTTCGGCTTCGTCGAGAGTTGTAATGCCACCGTTGATGATGATCGTGAGATCCGGGCGGGCTGCCTTCAACCGGTAGACACGGTCATAGTCGAGCGGTGGGACCTCGCGGTTCTGCTTCGGGCTAAGGCCTTGTAGCCAGGCTTTGCGAGCGTGCACGATAAAGAGTTCACAGCCGGCGCCTGCGACCGTTTCGACGAAATTGGTGAAATCAGCTTCGCTGTCCTGATCATCGATGCCGATGCGGCATTTGACGGTCACGGGCTTGTCGACGGCATGGCGCATGGCAGCAACTGCGCGGGCCACGAGTGGCGGATCAGCCATCAGGCAGGCGCCGAAATTGCCGCCTTGCACGCGGTCAGACGGACATCCGACGTTGAGGTTGATTTCGTCGTAGCCGTAGTCGCAACCGATGCGTGCGGCGGCGGCCAGCTTCGCTGGATCGGAGCCACCGAGTTGCAGAGCGACGGGATGTTCGATGGCTGAGAAGCCAAGCAAGCGATCGCGATCGCCGTGCAGGATCGCCTCAGCGGTGACCATCTCAGTATAAAGGAGCGCGTTGCGTGTGAGGCGGCGATGGAACACCCGGCAATGCCGATCCGTCCAATCCATCATCGGAGCGACACACACTTTATGTATTTGATTTTGCATGGTTTTTTTCGTAGTATCTGAGGGCAAACAGAGAACGTGTGCACTCCCATGTGCACTTTTGTGCGCAGAAATACCCAGAACTTAGCAGGAACATTGCACACGAATTGCACACGTCGAAGTGCCGTGTGCACTGGTGCAGAAGAACCAAAGTAGAACGTGTGCAATGGAGTCCGATCATGGCGTCTTTCAACAAATTACCCTCTGGCAAGTGGCGGGCAATGGTTCGCAAACAGGGGCATAGCCTATCAAACACATTTCGTCTCAAAGTCGAGGCCGTCAATTGGGCGGCAGAGCAGGAGAGCCGGATCGGGCGAGGTGAAAAGCCGTCGGTGAAGCCGATCACCAGCCGCGAGACGTTAGGCGATTTGATCGATTTACATCTCGAAGACCTTAAGGAGCTGGGTCGCAATATCGGCAGGAGTAAGGAGCACACTTTATTCCGCCTGAAGGACACCATTGGCGGAACTCGCCTTGGAAACATCGACCGCGAATTCCTGGTCAATTTTGCCAAGCGCCGCGCGAAGGAAGGTGCGGGACCGGTCACCATTTCGATTGATGTCAGCTTCATGGGGACGGTGATGGAGCATGCCGCAGCCGTGCATGGCATTGCGGTGCCAACCGAGCAGATCAGACTCGGGCGTATCGCGCTCAACCGGCTCGGGCTCGTCGCCAAGTCGGCGGAGCGCGACCGCAGACCCACGACAGAAGAGCTAGATCTTATTATCAAGGCTGCCGAGACGAACCCACGCCAAATCATTCCGTTGGGCCGGATCATCAAGTTCGCCGTGGCAACAGCGCTCAGGCAGGATGAAATCAGCCGTGTGTTGTGGGAGGATTTTAATCCGGACAAGAAAACTCTCAAAGTGCGCCAACGCAAACATCCGCGCCAAAAATCAAACAACAACCAGGTGATTCCGCTCGTTGCTGACAGTGGCTTCGACCCCATTGCCATCGTCAAGGAACAGGGCGAACGCACGGGCAAGACACAAGGGTTCATCTTCCCCTACGACGGTCGCTCGGTCGGGGCTGCGTTCCGCCGTATATGCCGTGATCTGGCGATCGAGGACCTACACTTCCACGACTTGCGTCACGAAGCGGTCAGCCGCCTGTTCGAGGCCGATTGGGATATCCAAAACGTCGCTATGGTTTCAGGACACAAGGACTGGAAGATGCTGAAGCGCTACACCCACATGCGCCCGAGCTTTATCGCCAATCGGTCAGGGAGACGGCTGAGAGGGGGATGAAGCCAGAGCGCCTGCGTGTTTCGCGCCAGAATGTTAATCTGTCTTGAGCGTGACTTCTGACTTGCCAGAGGGAGCATACGATCGCGTCCCAGGGCGTGGTGTAACAGTGCTCGATTTCGGCGGCTTCGGCTGAAGTGAGCCCACAGGGCGAACGCAAGGCGAAGCCGCTTATCCACA
>CAJQQK010000240.1 GCA_905480435.1 uncultured Hyphomicrobiaceae bacterium
GCCCTCGCGGGCGCGCTATAGAGCGCGTCCTTGACCGCCGCCCGTCACATCGACGGGGAATGCTCTGCCAACAGGATTAAGCAGCAAACCGACCACCCAAAAACACCTGACCCACCCACTCAATTCGTCGAGGAGCCCGTCTTCGCCAACCTTGGCCGCCGAAGCGGCGGTTGTCGCAAACATTGTAAATAGTAACGCTGCTAAAATGTGCATTTTATTACTCCCTTTTGCTCACGATTAGTGAGGTGTTCGGTTCGTTTCGGCGTTAGCCGATTGTGCCAAGGGCTGGAAACAGCTCGAGCATCCAGTATGCCATATTCGACATCTGACCGGTCATGAACAACACGCCGGTTACAACCAATAGTCCGCCCATGGTTTTCTCGATGGTATGCATATGGCGTTTTGCGCGTCCCATCATCTGCAGGAATGGTTTGGCGAACAGAGCGGCTGCAAGAAACGGTAAGCCAATGCCAAGCGAGTAAACCAGTAACAGTCCTGCGCCGTGCCAGGCGGTGTCGTTGCTGGCGGCGAGGAATAAAATGGCAGCGAGCACCGGGCCAACGCAGGGTGTCCAGCCAAATGCAAACGCGAGGCCCATGACGTAACCACCGAGCAAGCCCGGTGGTTTGCGCGCGACTTCGACGCGCTTGGTGGCCAGTAGCCATGACAGCCGCAGAGCCCCGAGAAAGTGCAGTCCCATGAGGATGATAACTGCACCGGCAATCATTGACAGTGTGTCGAGGTATTGCGTCAGTGCCTGACCGACGATGCTGGCGGTTGCACCGAGCAGGACGAAAATTGTTGTGAAGCCGAGCACAAATGCGAGCGCTGTTCGGAAGACGGAGGCTGTCACGCCTTCCGTTTCGCTGGAAAATTCGTCGAACGACACGCCGGCCAGGAAGCACAGGTATGGCGGTACTAACGGCAAGACGCAGGGCGAGAGGAATGACAACAGTCCCGCACCAAAGGCGCCTGCAATCGAAATATTGAAATCCATCGAGACTCCTCGTGTCACCCTGACCAATCGAGGGCGGTGACCTATATATTCATAACTTCTGATGTGTTATGGACTCAAGGTGAAAACTTCGTCGGGGCGTTTTATCCTCAGACGTGGGCAAATAGTGAGCTGGAGAGTGTCCAGATGATTTGGCAGATTGCGCGCGCCGATAGATGGCGTTCCTGTTTGTTGGGCGGCATAGCCGGTATGCTTGCCTGCATGCTTCCAGTGACGGCTGTTCGTGCCGACGAACTGATCATGTTGGAACAAGATGGATGCGCTTGGTGTGAGCGGTGGAATAAAGAGGTTGGCGGCATCTATCATAAGACGCCGGAAGGTCAGCGTGCACCCTTGCGGCGACTTGATATTCACGAGAAGCTGCCATCTGAGTTGAAGTTTCTGACAAAAGGCCGCTATACACCGACGTTCGTTCTGATTGACAAGGGACGTGAGATTGGTCGGATCCAGGGTTATCCTGGAGAAGATTTCTTCTGGGGTCTTCTCGCAAAAATGCTTGAGCGCTTGCCATTAGCTGCTACTGGGGCAGCTAATGGTGTCACGACGATAAAATAAAGAGATAGCTGCTTTGCCGCTGCCCAACCATACGATCTTCGAAGACGACGAGAAGCTTGACGCGATGGCCGAGAGCGCACGTGATGCGACGGCAATGCTGAAGGCGTTGAGCCATGAGGGGCGCCTGATGATCCTGTGCTATCTCGCGCATGGTGAAAAATCGGTGACGGAACTCGAAGATATTCTGTCGATACGACAGTCTGCTGTTTCGCAGCAACTTGCTCGGTTGCGGGCTGACAATCTGATTGAAGCGCGGCGCCAAGGGAAGACGATTTTCTACAGCATTAAGGACGAGCGCGCGCATCAGATCATGGCGCTGGTCTATGAATTGTTCTGTGGTCCGGACGCTGCCAAATAATAGAGTGATTGGCATTTACGGATCACTGTCCCTATAATATTCAAGTGTTTGAATGCAACATCGCGCATGCGAAGGAAGCTAGAGGACCGCCATGGAGGATTGGCCGACCTCCGTTCTTGCAGCTCTTGCAGGTGGGCTGGGCGGTGCCATTCTTGGGCTGGCTGCGCGGCTCGGCCGGTTTTGCACGCTCTCTGCGATTGAGGATGCGCTATTCAGCAGCGATTTGCGTCGGCTGCGGATGTGGGGGCTGGCACTCGCAGTGGCGATCGGTTCTGTTGGCCTGTTGGCTGCCTCAGGCCAGATTGATTTTTCGACATCGCTTTACAACACGTTGGCGCCTAACCCGGTTGCCTGGATACTTGGCGGGCTGATGTTTGGCATTGGCATGGCGTTCTGTGGTGCCTGTGGATATGGCACGCTGGCGCGTGTTGGCGGAGGTGATCTCAGGGCGTTGTTCGGGTTTCTGGTGCTTGGCATTTCTGCGTATATGGCGATCGCCGGTCCCACCGCGCATTTGCGGGTTTTTGCGTTGGCGCCGTTTGCTTTGGACGACAGCTACACGCTTCGGACGTTGACGGACGTGTTTGGGGCGGGCGAGACAGTCGCTATTGGGCTGCCCTTTCTGACCGCGGCGTTACTGGCAGCCTGGAGTTTGAGCGACCGCCCATTTCGGGGTTCGTTCCGGCATGTCTTCTGGGGGGCAATGGTCGGGGTTGCCGTTGTCACCGGCTGGATTGCGACCGCCCAACTTTCAGGTGATGCCTTCGATCCGCGGCCGCTTGCTTCGCATACATTTTCTGTGCCGCTTGGACAGACGATCATCTATTTTATGACGATGAGCAGTGCGACGCTAACGTTCGGCATTGGCGGCACGTTGGGGGTTGTTTTTGGTGCCTTCGTTGGAGCGCTGATCAGGCGTGAATTTCGATGGGAAGGCGCCGATGATGCTCGAGAGATGCGCCGCCATATCGTTGGTGCGTTTCTGATGGGGACGGGCGGTGTCTACGCCGGTGGGTGCACGATCGGGCAGGGCGTGTCAGCGGCATCGGTGCTCGCGATTTCAGCTCCAGTCGTGATGCTGTCGATATGGTGCGGCGCGTGGCTTGGTCTGAACTATCTCATGGAAGGGTCGATTTGGCGCGCGATCATGGCCTTGGTTTCCAGAGATTGATCCGGCGCAACGACGCCTGAGAGCGTAGAATTCAGAGTGTCTTCAGGCTCTAAAGAAAGTGGAGAATTCGGATGCAGTATTTGATCTACACTATGGTGCTATTTCTTGCCGGCGCAGCGCTTCAGAGCGCACCGGCTGTGGCAAAAAAGTATACCGGTTACAGTGTCGTGGTCATTAACGGTGACTATGAGACAGCGCTGTTTGGATTGGAAAACGCGATCGTCAATCGCGGGCTGACTGTCGATCATACAGGGCATGTTGACAAAATGCTTGAGCGGACAAGCAAGGCGACCGGCGGTCAAAGCCCGTATCTCGGTGCGCGGTATTTGAGCTTTTGCTCAGCCAAGCTGTCGCAAGCGGCGATGCAGGCTGATCCGGACAATCTCGCAGCCTGTCCGTACGTTATGTTTGCGTACGAATTGAAGGCCGAACCGGGTAAGGCGCGGATCGGCTATCGACGCCCGATTGCGAGTGAAAAGCCAGCTGCGCAAAAAGCGCTTGCGAACATCGAGAAGCTGCTCGACGCGATCGTCAAGGAAGCAGCTGAATAGCGGCGCGGCCGCAAGGCGGACTGGAGACTATTCGAACTCCATTTGTTCGTAGACGCGGCCGGCATTGCGCTTGGCTAATTCGTTGAATGTGTCGAGGTGGGCATACGGCTTCTGGTCGACATAATAGGCGTCTTTCAACGTGCCACCTTTGTCCATGTGTGCTTGGATTTTACCGCGCAGATAGACCAGGTAGTCACGGGTGTAGCGGCGCACTTGAGCCATATTGGTTGGATGCCCGTGCCCGGGAATGACGTAGAGCGCGCCGAGTTTTTCGAAATTCTTCCAGCTCTCGATCCAGTCGGCGGTGCCGGTTTCGTCGAAGATCGGCAACATGCGTTCGTGGAAGGCCATGTCGCCTGACACAACAAGTTTTTGTTTTGGCAGCCAGACGACGATATCGCCGGGAGAGTGTGCGGGGCCAAGATTACGAACCTCGATTTCGAAGCTGCCCATCTTGATGAGTTTCTTATCTTCGAGCGTTTCGCTGGGGAGTTGCACGCGGCTGTCGCCTGCCTTGTCGCGGTTATAGCCTTTCATGCGATCAAGAATGTCAGCGCCGCGCTCCTTGAACTCATGAGCTGCGTCTTTGTGGGCCAGGATCGGCACGCCCTGGTCAGCCCAATAGCCGTTGCCGAGCATAGCGTGGCCCTGACCGTTCTCATTGATCACAAGTTTAACGGGCTGCTTGGTGATCAGTTTGATTTCGTCGTGCAGGGCTTTGGCCAGCGTGTTTGAGGCGCCCGCGTTGACAACAACAACGCCATCACCAGTGACGATGAAGGACAGGTTGTTGTTGTGGCCGGAGTTTTCGTAGCCCGGCGGTGCGGTGGCGCCAATCGCAGACCAGACGTGTGGGATTACTTCGACAGGCTTTTGGTAGAGGACGGAGCCTGGATATTGATCCTTGATCTTCTGACTTGCGTTGGCGGCGTTTGGGGCCACCAGGGCAATCAGTAGGCTGGTTGTGATGGCGAGCATTCGGTTGCGTCGACTGGTTGCTGGCATCGTACAGCTCTCCCGATTATAAATTCAAGAACATGAATATTTATAAGAGAGGTACGCTTGATTGCGCTCGTCGACAAGAAAATTCGTTCCGGCATTCTGTATGTCGGAGACGTACTCTCTACCGCTGCGTAAAAACCAACAGGATGCGTTCGGGCCATCACGAGGTGTATCAAATCAGTTCGGATGCAGCCCGTTTGATGCGTTCGCAGCCGCGTTGCAGGTCTTCGAGGGATGCCGCGATCGACAAGCGGAAATGTGGAGATAGTCCATAAGCTTCACCATGGACCATCGCGACGCCGTGCTGGTCCATGACATGCATGACGAAGTCGCGGTCAGTTTCGATCGTTTGGCCCTGCGGCGTTTTCTTGCCGATCAGGCCGGCGCAGTTTGGGTAAACATAAAACGCGCCTTCCGGAGACCGACATGTCAGACCGACGGTTTGATTGAGTAGGGGGACGACGAGATCGCGTCGCGCCTGGAATGCCTGGGCGCGTTCGGCGAGCACGTCTTGCGGTCCGGTCAAGGCGGCAAGGGCAGCTGCCTGGCCAACAGATGATGGGCCGGATGTGCTTTGCGATTGCATCTTGAGCATTTCGGCCATCATCGGGGCAGGCCCGCCACAGTAGCCGATGCGGAAGCCGGTCATCGCGTAGGTTTTGGAGACGCCATTGATTGTGACTGTGCGATCTTTGAGCTGCGGCTCGACCGCTGCAATGGTCGCGGCCCGGCGGCCATCGAAGATGATGTGTTCGTAGATATCATCGGTCATCACCCAGACATGCGGATGTTTTAACAGTACGGCTGCAAGTTCGGCCAGCTCATCGGCGGTGTAGACTGCGCCTGAGGGATTTGATGGCGAGTTCAAGACGAGCCATTTGGTTGCCGGCGTGATGGCGCGCTCAAGTTTTTCGGCATCGAGTTTGAAATTGGTGTCGGCGTCGCAGCTGACAATGCGCGGGGTGCCGCCTGCAAGCTGGACAATCTGCTCGTATGCAATCCAGTAAGGCGCTGGGATGATGACTTCGGTGCCGGTCTCGACTGTCGCCATGAAGGCATTGAAGATGACTTGTTTGGCGCCTGTCGAGACCATCACTTCGCTGGCGGAATAGTCGAGATTGTTTTCGCGGCGGAACTTTTCGATGATCGCCTGCTTGAGCTCGGCGGTGCCGGACATGGTGGTGTATTTCGTCTGGCCGGCCAGCATTGCTGCGTGGGCTGCCTCGATGACATGCGGTGGCGGTTGGAAATCAGGCTCGCCGGAGCTGAGTGCAATTACATCGGCGCCTTCGGCTCTAAGTTCACGGGCGCGCTGGGAGGCGAGCGCGCTAGGTGAGGCGGAAACGCGGGACATGCGCGCAGCTGGTGTGACCTTCGACAAGTGATATCCTCCGCCGGGTGATGTGAGCGGTTGACTTAAACCACAAACTTACCGGCGAAGGCGATCCATAGCGCTGCGATATCCGGATGCGGTTGTTGCGCGATCATTGACCCGATTGCTGTTGACGCATGAAGTGTCGTTATATGCGGCAGGCGATTTGAGCTGGTTCTGGTGATTGGGGTGCGGCACGTGAAGCGATATGGACTGGGCATCGATATTGGCGGCACGTTTACGGATATTGTTGTCTACGATAGCGAGACAAGGAACCAATTCAGCCGTAAGGAATTGACGACGCATGATGATCCGTCGCGCGGTGTGATGACGGGGATCGATGGATTGCTTGCCAGTGGCGAGGTGGCGGCTGGCGAAGTTAGCCGCGTGGTGCATGCAACGACGCTGTTTACGAATGCATTGATCGAGCGCAAGGGCGCCGTCACCGGTTTGCTGACGACGGAAGGGTTTCGCGACACGCTGGAGATTGGCCGTGAGCGCAAATACGAGCTTTATGACATCAAGATCGTGAAGCCCGCACCATTGGTGCCGAGGCATCTGCGGTTGGAAGTGCCGGAAAGGTTGTATTTCGACGGCCGCGTGCATCGTGCGCTGGACGAAGACGCGCTGATCAAGGCGGCAAGCGAGTTGGTTGACTTGGGTGTTGTTTCCGTTGCGCTGACGTTCCTGCATTCGTATGCCAACCCTGTTCATGAGCAGCGCGCAGCTGAGTTGTTGCGGGAAAAATTTCCACAATTGTCATTGAGTGCGTCGATTGATGTGGCGCCAGAAATTCGCGAATACGAACGGTCGTCGACGACTGCCTGCAACGCCTATGTGAAGCCGCTGGCGGAGCGTTACTTGTCACTGTTGGCTGAGCGGATTGGCGAACGCGGTATCGATGCGCCGCTGCTGATGATGTTGTCGAACGGTGGTCTGACCAATATCGAGGAGGCGAAACGCTCGCCGGTGCAGTTGCTTGAGTCTGGTCCGGCTGCCGGGGCTCTGGTTGCGGCTCACTTTGGCGGTGAGGACGGTGGGGCGCATATACTCGCGTTCGACATGGGCGGGACGACTGCCAAGCTGAGTGTGATCGATCATGGTCAGCCAACCGTTGCTTATAGTTTTGAGGCGGCGCGGGCAAAACGTTTCATTGAGGGGAGCGGTTTGCCGATCCGGATCTCAACGCTGGAGCTGATCGAGATTGGGGCTGGCGGTGGTTCAATCGCCAATACGGATGCAATCGGGTTGTTGAAAGTCGGGCCTCTAAGTGCGGGCTCCGAGCCAGGGCCAGCTGCGTACGGTCGTGGCGGTGAACTGCCAACCGTGACAGATGCCGATTTTGCGCTGGGTTACCTTGATCCGGATTTTTTTGCCGGCGGTACGATGCCGATCGACATGGATGCGGTTGGGCGTGCTTTTGCGCCGCTGTGTGAGAGCACCGGTCTTGATCAGACGGCGCTTGCCTGGGGTATTCATGATGTCGTCAATGAGAACATGACGAATGCGGCGCGCGTACACATTGCGGAGCATGGCAAAGATCCGCGCTCATACAACCTGTTGGCGACAGGTGGTGCTGGTCCGGTGCATGCCTTCTATGTGGCCAAGAAGCTCGGCTTGAAGCAACTCATCATTCCACAGGCTGCCGGTGTCGCATCGGCGCTTGGCTTGTTGATCGCGCCAGCCCGTGTTGATCGAGTTGCGACGATTGCGCGTGAGATGGAACAGGTGGATTGGGATCAACTCGAAGGCGCGTTCACGCGGCTGGAAGCCGATGCTCGGTCCGTGCTTGATGAGACGCGGTTGCCGGGACATGACGCAGAAATTCAACGGCTCGCCGATATCCGTTATGTCGGGCAGGCATCCGAGATGGTCGTGCCGTTGCCGCCGGGGCCTTATACGGGCGCGTCGAGAGCGGCTTTGACCGAAGCGTTTGAGCAGAGTTATGTCGCGGCGTTTACCCGGACGCCGCCTGCGACCGCTGTTGAAATTATGAACGTGCGAGTGACAGCAGTGCTGAAAGTGCCGGGCAGTGCTGCGACATCGCAAGGCGCGGATGGCGCTTCCGGCGAGCCTGTCAAAGGGCAGCGACAGGCCTATTTTCCTGAGCACGGCAAGCACGTTACCACAACTGTTTATGACCGGTACGCGCTGCAGCCCGGCCAATCGTTTGCCGGACCGGCGATCATCGAAGAGCGCGAGTCTACGCTGATTGTTGGCCCTGGTGGGCGGTTCGAAGTGGCACCAAGTGGCAGCATCATCGTCTCGATCGGTTGAAGGAACAAAGCGAATGAGCACGAGCAACGCATCCAACAGTAATGCGCCGCAGTTTGATTCCGTCACGCTCGAAATTTTGTGGACGCGAATGATCTCGGCGGTCGATGAGGCAGCCAAGGCTTTGCGGCGGACGTCGTTTTCGACGCTGGTCAACGAGTCCAATGATTTTGCCTGCGTTCTGACCGATGCCAAAGGGCAGTCGCTGGCGCAGAATACCGAAAGCATCCCGTCGTTCATTGGCACGTTGCCGGTTACGGTGAAGCACTTCATCAGTGAAATCGGTCTTGAGAATATGGTGCCGGGCGATGTGTTGGTAACCAATACGCCGTGGATCGCGACAGGGCATCTGAACGACATCACGGTTGCTCGACCGATATTTCACGGCGGGAAGGTTGTGGCGTTTGCGGCTTCGACGGCGCATGCGCCCGATATCGGCGGCAAGGTGCGATCGGTGGAGTCGCGCGAAGTGTTCGAAGAAGGATTTCATATCCCGATTATGAAACTGATCAGTGCGGGAGAGCCGGATGCGACGCTGTTCAAGTTGTTGCGTGCCGCCGTGCGGACACCAGACCAAACTGAAGGTGATCTCTGGGCGCAGCTGACGGGACTGGAATTAATGGAGCGGCGTCTGGTTGAATTGATGGACGAATACGATCTTGCTGATCTCGATGGTTTTGGTGGCGAGGTGCTTGGCCGTTGCGAGAAGGCGATGCGTCAGGCCATCAGGGCGCTGCCGGATGGCACGTATCCGTATGAGTTTCAGACGGATGGGATGGATGAGCCGTTTCAGTTTAAAGTTGCCGTGACGGTTGCTGGCGAAGACATCCTGGTCGATTTTGATGGCACGTCATTGCAGGTCGATCGGGCGATCAACTGTACGATGACGTATACATTCGCGATGGCATCCTACGCGCTGAAATGTGCGCTGCTGCCGGACCTACCGAACAACGAGGGTATCTTCCGATGCATCAAAGTGCAGGCCCCGGAGGGCACGATCGTTAATCCGAAATTCCCGGTTGCAGTTGGCGGACGGATGGCGACGGGACACTATGTTCCGGTTGCGATATTTGGTGCGTTGTCGCCGGTTCTTGGTGAGCGCATGATTGCGGCATCTGGGTCGCCGCTGTGGAGTATCATTCAGACGGGATTGCGATCAGACGGCAAGACCTACGCCAACGTGCTGTTCTTTAATGGCGGTATGGGCGCGACCGATGGCGGTGATGGTCAGAGCACCTATTCGTGGCCAAGCAATATTTCGAACGTTCCGATCGAGTTGATTGAGCGCAACAGCGCATTGTTTGTGCACCATAAGAAATTGCGTCCCGATAGTGGTGGTGCTGGTGAGCATCGCGGTGGTCTCGGCCAGGAAGTTCATTTCGAGGTGCAGTCCGAGACGCCGATCGGCATGATTTTCATGGCTGAGCGATGTAAGATTCCAGCGCCTGGATTTGCGGGTGGGCAAGCCGGTGCGACGGGCGAAGTTCGCATTGATGGCGACATCGTGGATCATCGCCGCAACGTTGTGCTGAAGGATGGGCAGACCGTGACGCTGCGCACACCCGGTGGCGGCGGTGTTGGCCGATCAGAGGACCGCGACGCAGACGTCCGTGCTGAGGACTTGCGCGCTGGTTATTGCGAGGGGTAAGCGGTCATTTTGACACAAATGAAAGTGCCATCCCGGTGCTTGTCACCGGGACCCATTTCTCCACGAGCACCTGCGTTAGATATGTGTGGCTTCTGCCAGCTAAAAATCGCCTACTCCGCGCTAGTTGCACGATGGGTTCCGGCAACAAGTGCCGGGATGACATCTGTGGGTGCGTTGACGTCGTCTGAGAACCTCTCATTAAGAGTTGCTATTCTACTCGATCTTTAGCTTTGCGATGTCGTCGGGGCTGTAGCCGAGTGATTGCAGAACTTCGTCAGTGTGTGCGCCAAGTTTGGGTGGTGGGCCGGGAACGCCGGGACCATCTGCGTTGCTGATGAAGGCTGCGGCTGGGACTTTGACGGTGCTGCCGTCATCCTCGGGGGATGGAATTTCCGCGATGATGCCGCGTCCGTCGAGTTGCGGGTCGGCAAGCACCTCGGCGACATTGCGCACCTTGGCGATGGGGATGTTGTAGCCTTCGAGCGCTGCCACCCATTCGTTTGATGTTTTTGATTTCAGCGCTTCGATTATGGCTGCTTGGACGACGGCGCTGTTGGCGATGCGGTTTGGATTATCTTTGAACTTTGGATCACTGGTGAGTTTGTCGCCAAGGCCGATGCCGGTCAGAAAGGCATTCGCTTGGGTTTCTGTGCCGGTGGCGACCATGATGTGGCCATCCGCCGTTTCGAAGGTGTCGGAGGTTGGCATGCGTGATGGAGACATGTTGCCGAGGAGTTCCGGCTCGGGCGCGCCTGCGAGGTATCGGGCATAGTGCATGGAGAGTAGTGTGATCGCGGTATCTTGCATGGCGATGTCAAGACGTTGGCCCTCGCCGGTTTGGGCGTGCCGGTAGAGCGCGCTGGAGATGGCGAAGGCTGCCGTGATGCCGGTGCTGATGTCAATTGGGAAGCCTGTGGATCGGGTCGGGCCGCTGTCGGAATGCCCGGTACTGGCCATCATGCCAGCAGAGGCCTGAATGGCGGCATCATATGCCGCGCGTCGCGAATCTGGGCCGCTTTGGCCGTAGCCGCTGATCGAACAGTAGATGATATCGGGCTTGATTTCGCGGACGGCGTCGTAGCCGAAGCCGAGCTTTTCGATGACGCCGGCGCGGAAATTTTCGACGATGACGTCTGACTGAGCAACGAGCTTCATGATGACTTCGCGAGCATCCGGCGCCTTGAGGTTGATGGCGACACTTTGCTTGCCGAAATTGTAGGCCATAAAACCTGGTGTCAGACCAGGCGTTGAGTTTTCTGTAGGCAGGATGCCGCGCATCTGATCACAACTGCCGGGTTGCTCAATCTTGATGACCGTTGCGCCGAGCATGTTGAGCAGTTGTGCCGCATAGGGGCCGGCAATGACCTGACTGAAGTCGAGTATCCGAACCTTGCTAAAGGCTTGTGTCATGAAACGTCCTCTGGTCACATCGCGGGGTCGCCCGCTAAGGTGCATGACCGGCCTCAGGCTTGCAATCACCATCGGGGACAATTGACTATGCCACCTGCAAACAACGCTGATCTGATCATTACCAACGCGAAGATTGCGACGCTTGATCCGACAGACCGGATCGTATCCGCATTGGCGGTCGCTGATGGGCGCTTTGTGGCGGTTGGTGGCGATACCGATGTTGCGGCATTGGCCGGTGATGAGACACGTCGGATCGACGGAGGCGGCAAACTGGTCGTGCCGGGATTGATCGATGGCCATGCGCATATGGATCGCGAAGGCCTCAAAGACATGCTGCCGACGCTGTCAGGATGTACGTCGATTAAGGATGTGCTGCGGCGTATCGCTGAGATTGCAGAGCGAACGCCTGCGGGTGAATGGATCGTGACCATGCCGATCGGGGAGCCGCCGTTCTACGAGGGCGTGCCAGGAAATTTGGCGGAGAACCGCTTTCCGACCCGACAGGAACTTGACAGTGTTGCGCCGGATCATCCGGTTTATATCCGGCCGATCTGGGGGCATTGGCGCAATACCCTGCCGCTGGTGTCGATTGCCAACACGATGGCACTCGCCCGAGCTGGTATTACGCGCGAGACGATACCGCCGGTGCCATCTATCCAGATCGATAAGGAACTGACGACCGGGGAACCGAGCGGGATACTTTATGAATTCACGTATAAGCCGATCGTTGAAAAGACGTTGATGAGCTGCATTCCACGATTCACGATCGATGACCGGATTGAGGGACTTCGGCGTTCGATGGCGGTCTATAACAGTTACGGTACGACAAGCGTCTTTGAAGGCCATGGTATCGCGGGCGAAGTTTTTGCTGCCTATCAGCATCTGCGTGAGGAAGGGGCATCGACCGTCCGTGCTGCACTGATGTTCAGTCCGGCGTGGCCATCGACGAGCGCTGAGGACGTGCGCGATATGTTGGTCGATTGGGGGCGTTGGCTCGCTCGGCGCGGACTCGGTGATGATGTGTTACGCATGGCGGGGCTCTATACCGAGTACGAGGTGTCCGAAGAGAACCGTCTGCGGGCGTTGTGCGGGCCTTATACCGGCTGGGCTGGCTTCAACTTCGATAGTTGCCTGCCGAAAGATGTCATGGTCGAGATGATGGTTGAGGCGGCGCGCAATGGAATTCGAGTTGGTTCGTTCTCACCGGGGATTCTTGATCTTTATGAGGAGGTGCATAAACGCGCGCCGCTTGATGATCAGCGCTGGTTGATTGAGCACGTTGGCATTTTCCAGCCGGATGAGGTGAAGCGTATCCGCGATCTCGGGCTTGTGCTGCAGGCCTATTCGACCAAATGGATCGAGCAGGACGGCGAAGCTCTGCGCGCCAAAATGGGTGACGAAGAAGCCGAGCGCGTGTTGCCGTTGCGGGATTTACTGGATGCCGGTGTTCATGTGTCGCTCGCAACGGACAACGTGCCACCGACAATGTTCGTTCCGATTGGCCATGCTGTGTCGCGCATGACGGACGCCGGTAAGTCGATCGGTCCGGGGCAGAGCCTCAGCCGTTTGGAAGCGCTTGCCTGTGCGAGCCGCGAAGGCGCTTGGCTGAGTTTCGAAGAGGAACAGAAAGGTACGATCGAGATCGGTAAACTCGCCGACGTCGCGATCCTTTCGGAAGATCTTCTGGAGGTTGAGGCCGATCGTATTCCGGGAATTGAGGCAGACCTGACCGTTATGGGTGGCGAGGTTGTGTTTGAGCGGACGTGATTGTTCGTGTGAGCCGGCTATCGTTGAGCGATGGCTGGCAGTTGCCCGATGATACGTTTGGCATCCGTTAAGATTTCCGTCATCAGCTCGGCAGCGGTTGGTTCTGAAGTAATGAGGCCTGCGATCTGGCCGGCGGCTGATTGGCGGCGCTCGTCGTAGGATGAATTGCGTGTGCTTCTGACGGCACGTTTGAGGGTCGTTACTTCAGGATCGGATGCATTGCCCCGGATGGCTTCTTCGTAAGCTGTGATTTCTGGTGTTCGGATGCAGCGCACGGTTGCGCCGGTCATGGCGCGGGTGACGACCGTGTCGGTTTCACGCATGCTCAGCAGTTGAGCGCGACCCCAGCTGTTGAGGCCTGATTCAGCGGTCGCCATGAAACGGGTTCCCATCTGGATGCCGCATGCGCCAAGCGCCAGCGCTGCAACGAAGCCACGGCCATCGGCGATGCCGCCGGCTGCAATGACGGGCAGCGAGACCGCGTCGACTACTTGAGGCACAAGCGGCATCGTTGAGACCGAGCCGACGTGGCCACCCGCTTCGCAGCCCGAGGCGACAACGGCATCGACTCCTTCATCTTCCATGCGCTTTGCGTGTTCGACCGTTGGAATGACGGATACAACTTTGATGCCAGCGCCCTTTAAGGTGGCGACAGCTGCCGCGCCTGGATCTGCTCGACCGGTTGTGACGACCGGGATGCCAAATTCAACGCATGTCGAGACACAGCGCTCTGTGATGCCCGGCCCCATCGGCATGATGTTGACGCCGAACGGTTTGCTGGTGTGCTCCCGGACGGCTGCAATATCTTCGCGGAGTTTTTTGTCGGTGCCACCAAACGTTGGCAATACGCCGAGGCCACCTGCGTTGCTGACGGCTGCGACCAGGGCAACGTCGCCGCCGCCCTGCATTGCGCCTTGCAGGATTGGCAGTTCGATGCCGAGCAGATCGCATATTTCGGTGTGGAACATGTCTATCCTTTGTGGCCGACAACCCGGCCAAGCGAGCCGGGAATAAAGTCGACAAGTTCGACCCGCTCGAAACCGGCGTCGCGGAAATAGCCAAGCACGTCAGCTTCCGAGTGTGCGAGGCCTTTCGAGTCTGAGATGGCCTGGCCAAGTCCCCAGTATGCTGGGCCCCATGGTCCGGTGCGTTCGTCGTTGGTCATTTCACCCATGAGGTGCATTTCGCCGCCAGGTAGGAGCGCCTGGTAGGCTTTGGCGATGACAGCTGCGATGACGCCGCGGCCATACATCGGCAAGTTGGATGCCATGACGGCGATATCGCAGTCATTCGGGAACGGATCCTTTGTGAAGTCACATGGTTGTGCTGAGACGCGATCTGCGACGCCATTGTCGTTCAGGAATTCGCGGGCTACTTCGCAGACAACCGGCAGATCGAGAACGACACCTTTGATGTGTTCGTGCGCATTGGCGGCGCTGATGCAGTACGCGCCGGAGCCGCCGCCGATGTCCATGAGTTTGGCGCGCGATGATAGATCGACATGGCGGACGAACCGGCGGCCGGCACCCATGCCGATCGAGAAGGTTGACGTGTGATAGCGGCGCGCGTCGTCGACCGTGAGGTCGCCAATCGATCCGAGGTCTTTGAGGTCGGTGACACGTAGGTGCTCGGAAAGCCGGCCCCACTCGTTCCATTGCGGCTTTGTGAATGTGATCCAGGGGCCCATGTAACCGGGTTTGCCTTTGACCAGGAAGCGTTCGGCGTCTGCTGCGTTGCGCAGTTGATTGCCTTCGAGCTCAATCAATCCGGCAGCGCACAGCAACACGATTAACCGCTCGGCATTGACCGGATGGATGCCAAGCTTTGTCGCAACGGCATCGAATGTGCCGGCGCCCTCGCTGATGGCGGTGAAGACGTCGAGCTCAACGGCTGCCATCAAGGCTGCGGACTGGCCGTAAGACTGCGCGATATTTTGTAGGCGTACAGTTGTTAGTCGGGGACCGGCGTCTGGAGTTGCCATGTGTCAATTGCCTTAAATGTGTGGTGGGCGCCGGGCATTTCTGGGTTTGGGAAGTGGCCCAGGCGCTCGGTGTGATCGAGCTACATGCCGATGGTCATGCCGCCGTTGACCGAGAGGTACTGGCCGGTGATGTAGCTTGCAGCGGGTGACAGCAGGAAGCAGACAGGAGGCGCGACCTCGTTGGGTTCGGCAAAGCGGCCCATTGGAACTTGTGCCATCATGCGGTCGCGGAATTTTTCTGAGCGTATGACTTCGGTCATTGGAGTTTCAACAACACCGAAGCAAACGGAATTGACGCGGATACCGCTTGCCGCCCATTCCTTGGCAGCGCTCATGGTGATGCCGAGGACGCCTGATTTAGCCGCACCGTAATTGATCTGACCGATGGTGCCGCGACGGCCTGCATCGGATGATACATTAACGATCGAAGCCGGGCTCTTGTCGCCGTCTTCGATGCGCTGGTTCATGTGCCGGCCAACCGCCTGCAGGCAGTAGAACACACCTGATAGGTTGACATCGATGACCTGCTGCCAGTTGTCGATCGACATCTTGTTGATCATGGCAGCCCGCACGATGCCGGCGTTGTTGAGCAATCCATGAATTGCGCCGTTTTTCGCGACGGCTGCTGCAACCATGTCTTGGACAAAAGCTGGATCGGCCACAGAGCCGACGTGGACATCAGCGTTGTCGGGCCCAAGTTCCGCTGCGACTTCTTCCAGTTTGTCGCCTTGCACGTCGACCAAAATGGCTTTGGCACCAAGTGCCACGACCTGTCGAGCGACTTCGGCGCCGATACCCTGGCTGGCACCTGTTACAATGATGTTGTGACCGCTCATATTCATCGGGTTCGTCATGGGGAAGACCTCTTTCGGTTTGTTCAAGTTGCTCTTGGCCAGCTGATGTCCTTCGACTACCATTCTTGCGATGAAACCGGGGCCGGGCAAGACGCGTTTACAGTTATCCGAACTGTGCTGAGGCGGACGTAGGCTGATGTTCCGATTGGTTTGATTATGCAACTTGATGTGTTCACGGTTGACGTTTCCTACAAGACCACGTGGATCTGGTTTCGGCTTGTCGATGGCAATGGCCATGAGGGTGTTGGCGAGGCGACGCTGAATAATCGGGTCGACGAATTGCTTGCCGCGTTGCCGGCTGCGACGGATGCATTTTCGGCGTCAGATCATGGCATTGCTGAGAAACTGCGCGCGGTCCGCCAGAGTGCGTCAGGGGTTGTTGGTCGCGCGATATCGAGCGGTCTTGAGCAGGCATGGCTGGATATTGAAGGAAAGCGTACGGAACGGCCGATCCATGTGTTGTTTGGCGGCGCCTATCGGTCGAGCGTGGCATGTTATGCCAACATCAATCGTGGGACACTGTCTCGACAACCGGCTGAATTTGCGGAACGCGCAGCAGCTGCGATTGCGGATGGATACACGGCGGTCAAGCTGGCGCCATTCGATGACGTGACACCGGATGATGAAGACAACAACAGGCGGTCTGCACTTGTTGAGGCGGGAGTTGAGCGCATTGCTGCCGTCACAAAACAGATCGGGGGCCTCGGGCGGACGCAGGTTGACTGCCACTCGCGACTAAAGCGCGTAGAAGCGCAGGACTTGCTGGAACGGCTAGCCGGTCTCGGTGTTTCCTGGCTCGAAGAGCCGATCCAGGAAACCGAGACGGCGCTGGCAACGATTGGTGCGCTAAAATCGTTGGCGCAGTCGCGCGGCGTAACGCTTGCGGGCGCAGAGCAGGCTGCAGGTCTGGCTGACTTCCTGCCTTTTTGTCATGCGCGCTGCTATGATGTGATCATGCCGGACATTATTCTCGCAGGTGGTCCAGCCGAGGTTGTCCGCATTGGTTATCTAGCGGCAGCGGTTAATCAGGCTGTTAGTCTCCACAATCCAAGCGGGCCGGTGATGGACATGCACAGCGCCCATGTGGCGGCGGCTGTGCCTGAGCTCCACTCACTTGAGCGCCAGTATCGCGAGAGCCCGCTCTATGATGACCTGGTTACGCGCGTTCATAAATTCGAGGGTGGGGCTTATCACCTTAGCGACAGCCCGGGGCTCGGCCTGACCGTTGACTGGACCTCGCCCGAGGTCAATCAACGGCTTTCGATCATGCTCAAAATCTAGACACGCCTGTCGCGGGCGAGGTCGAGTTTGTAGGTGGCTTGTGCTTTTGCCACGATGCGGCCGGCGATATCTCGTGCAACAACGTCGACAATCGTGAGTGTGCCGCCGCGACTGATGACAGTGCCTTCAGCGATCATATCACCTTCTTGACCAGCTCCGATGTAGTTGATCGCCAAGGCAACCGTTGTGCCTCGGGTTGTCGGTTTGGCATCTGGCGTTGCCCAGGCTGCAGCCGTTGCAGCGGTATCCAGCAACGTGGCTGTTGCGCCGCCGTGGACGATGCCAAGGGCGTTCATGATGTGTGGTGCGCCATGCATGCGCACGACAACCCGGTCGACCTCCAGTACGTCGACGGACATGCCGACATGCGTGCCAAAGGGACCTGCGATGATGATGTCGTTGATGCGTGTCAGAGCGGCAGGAGAGAGCGTTTCGGTCATAGGTATTCCGTTGTCTTGCGGGAAGTTGGATGCGTTGCCGGGGTTTCGTTATTCGTCAAAGATGCGTGTCGGGGTGACGCTGGCAAGCGAGCCGGCCATTGAGCCGCCGTCAACGGAAAGTATGACGCCTGTGATCCATCTGGCCTGCTCGGATGCCAGATAAACAATGCCGTCGCCGACATCCCAGCCGCTGCCTTCTTTGAGCAGCAAATTGTTGTTGCGGCGCTGCTCGCGCAAGCCATCGTCCATGCCGCGCGATGTGACCATGGGTGTAAAGACGTAGCCCGGTGCAACGCAGTTGACGCGGATGCCGTCTGGCCCGTGGTGGACCGCCATCGATTTCGTCATGTTGATGATGGCGCCCTTTGAGGTCGAGTAGAACAGGCTTGGGTTGCCGCCTTTGAGGCCATCGATCGAGGCGACATTGACGATTGCGCCACCGCCTTGTTTTTGCATTTCGGGGATGGCGTGCTTGGCCATCAGCATCATCGATTTTACGTTGACGCCCATCGCGCTGTCCCAGGCATCCGGATCAACGTCAACGGCGGTACCGGCGGGACCACCGATGCCGACGTTGTTGACGAGGACGTCGAGCCGCCCATAAGCCTCGATCGTTGCCTTCACGGCTTCGCCACACGAGGTTGGATCGGCGACGTCAGCAACGAGCACCATGGATGTGCCGCCTTCTTTGTCGATCATGGCCTTGGTCGTTTCGGCCCATTCGCGTTCGGCATCAAGCAGAGCGACTTTTGCCCCTTCGCGGGCGAGCAGAATGGCCGCCGCCCGTCCGTTGCCGATGCCATCGCCACGTGAGCCTGCGCCCGTTACGATTGCAACTTTGTCTTTGAGACCTGAGTCCGGCATGGCTCATTTTTCCTCGTTGATTGTTCGTAGTAGGGTCGAGACCCTAGTTGAAATTGAGTTTGAGGCCGGGCTCCGGCCACTGCAATACGCCGAGCCGGCCGCTGTCAGACAATGTGACATAGGCTGTGCACATATCCGGACCACCAAAAGCGATGTTGGTCGGATAGCAGTCCGGCATTTTAACTTCGCGGACGATATCCCCCTTTGGGGAGAATTCGGTAATGTAGCCGGTGTTCAGAGTGGCAACTGTGATATTGCCGCTTGCCATCACCGCTAGGCTGTCGAAGCGCGCCGGACCGCTGAGGCCAGCGAGGACGCTGCCGCTGTGCGGCGCGAATTCGGCTTTCGGTTTCAGCTTGCCTGGGCCTTCGACGTCGAATGCCCAAAGCCTGGCGCCTTCGGTATCGGCGGCATAGAGCGTTTTGCCATCTGGCGAGAGACCGCAACCGTTGGGGCTGAGCATCGGATAGCCGACTTCGACGACCTTCGAGCCATCGGGCAAAGCGTAATAGACGCCGCCATTGTCGCGGTGGCGTGGATAGCGCTTGCCGAGATCGGTGAAATAGAAACCACCCTCGCGATCGAATACGAGATCGTTGGGGGCGGAAAGTTGGTTGCCATCGACTTCTGAGTAGAGCCGTGTGGCCACGCCTGTATTGGGATCGATCCGGTCGACGTAGCCAAATTCGTAATCGGGATGCGGCCCGAGGCCCATCGAATGACCTTCGACGTATCGGCTACCGCCGTTGTTACACAGATAGAAGTTACCATCGGGGCCAACCGCCAATCCGTTTGGTCCGCCGCCGCAATCTGAAAACAGGCTTACGGTTCCATCGGGTGTAACGCGGGTGCACCGGCCGTTGCGGATTTCAGTGACGACCACGGAGCCGTCTGCCATCACCACGGGGCCTTCAGGAAAACCGAGCCCGGTTGCCAGGATTTTCACGTCCGTCATTACTGTCTCCCAAATAATCGGTCTATGCCCGTATTGGGCAACAGATACGACCAGTGTATGCTCTTATGCTATCTTGATAGTAGCCCGGATTGGTGCGTTCGTCCCGTGTTGGGAAAGGCGATCAGTCGGATATTTGCATGTAGGAGCGCCCCATGGAGCCGTTGTTTCACCTATCAATACCTGTTGATGATCTCGAACGCGCCAAGCATTTTTATATTGATACGCTCGGTTGTGCGATCGGGCGTGAAAAACGTGGCCGGTTTGATATCAATTTCTTCGGGCATCACATCGTGGCGCACCATTCGCCACGTGAGGCCAAAAAAGAGAACGGCACGATTGACTCGGATGGCGATATTGCTGCTCTGCGCCATTTCGGCGTGATCCTGCCGTTGGAAGATTGGCAGGAGATGGAGCAACGCTTGGTCAGCCGCGATGTCCCATTTTCTCTATCGCCAAGGCTTTCGTTTGCCGGCAAACCCGCTGAGCAGCACATCATGATGCTACCTGATGGCTGCGGTAATATTGTCGAGTTCAAGTCTCAGCCGCGCGAACGTGTATTTGCAACGGATCAGCCATGACGGCTTGGGTTTGAATTTGATAATCGAGTGCGAGATTGGCTTGCTGACCGGGGTCAGAATCTGTTTACCAATTTAGTACGTGTGCATGTTCATGTTGCGGCACGGTCGATGCAAGGAGATATGGTGTGAGCCTTCGCATCATCCAAAGCGCATCATTGCGTGCCATTCGGCTGTGAACAGATCTCATACCGTTGGTTTGTTTGTCGGCAAGCCTGTTGGGTTGCTCATGGAGATACGTTGCAAAGCGGTTGCGAACCGCTATACCGAACGTCAGGGTCCCTAAGGCGAAGAGATATTATGGAATTAGAAGCCAGCACTATTCATCCGTTTATTCTTTCGGGCGGCTCTGGAACACGGTTGTGGCCGCTTTCGCGCAGCACGTATCCGAAGCAGTTTCAGCCGTTGGCCGGCGAGTTCAGCCTGCTTCAGCAGAGCTGCCAACGTGTCAACGGGGCCGGTTTCGCAGGCGCTTCGGTGTTGTGCAACAATGATCACCGCTTTCTGGTCGCGGAACAGTTGCAGCAAGCCGGTGTTGATGGGCCGACGATTGTGCTGGAGCCCGTTGCCCGCAACACGGCTCCGGCAGCGCTGGTCTCAGCTCTTGTTGCGATGGGGAGAGATCCCGGTGCGCTTGTCCTGCTGATGCCGTCAGACCACGTGATCAAAGATACGGCTGGATTTCAGCGTAGCGTGACCAAGGGCATGACGGCTGCCGCGGCGGGCCGTATCGTGACGTTCGGCGTGAAACCCGATAAGCCTGAGACTGGTTACGGTTACATTGAAATCGCAGACGCGACGGATGGCGTTCATTCGGTGAGCCGTTTTGTTGAAAAGCCACCTGTGGAAACAGCCGAAGCCTACCTGCGCGCAGGCAATTTCGTATGGAATGCTGGCATATTCCTGTTTTCGGCACAGGCTATGATCGCGGCCTTTGAGGCGCATGCACCGGAGACGCTGCGGCATTGTCGAAATGCGCTTGAGCTTGCCAAGTCCGATCTTGATTTTTTACGTCTTGATCAGGACGCCTACGGGCAGTGCGAGAACGTCTCGTTGGATTATGCCATCATAGAGAAGGTTGGCGGCGTTGCCTGTGTCCCGCTTGAGAGTGATTGGAGCGATCTTGGTTCCTGGCAAGCGCTTTGGGAAATCGGTGACAAGGATACCGATGGCAACGTGAAGCAGGGCGATGTTGTTCTGCATGATACGCGGGATAGCTACGTGCAAAGCACGGACGGCGTGTGTCTGTCGCTGATCGGTATGGACGGCGTGATTGCGGTTGCAACAAGCGATGCCATTCTGCTTGCCCCGAAAGAGCGTGCGCAAGACGTCAAACACATTGTCGATCAATTGAAGAAGTCTGGCCGCACCGAAACCGAGCTGCACAAGCGCGTCTACCGGCCTTGGGGTTGGTATGAGCAGCGCGGCCAGGGCAGTCGCTTCCAGGTCAAATATCTGATGGTGAAGCCGGGCGCGAAACTCTCACTGCAAAGCCATCATCACCGCGCGGAGCATTGGGTGGTCGTTTCCGGTACGGCCGAAGTTACGGTTGATGACAAGACGTTTTTGATGACCGAGAACGAGTCCACATATATTCCGCTGGGGGCCAAGCATCGTCTTGGTAATCCGGGCCGGGTTCCGGCTCTGCTTGTCGAAATCCAATCCGGTTCGTATCTCGGAGAAGATGACATCGTCCGCTTTGAAGACGATTTCAATCGTGACAAAGACGGCGCTTAACCATCGATGGATGGCTGCCTGCGGCCCTCCAAGCGACCTCGGAAGTATGGCGAAAAACGGCCACATTTGCCCGTTAGCGTCAACAAATAGAGAACTTGCACGCTGCTGTAAGTGCTAGACCGGCATTGCTAGCCAGTAAGCTCCTCGTTAAACCGGCCCTTTGCGAGCCAGCGCCTTAGCTGCATCGCTCGATTTTGGCCTTGAGGGGACTGAACCGCGCCCTGACCACCTTGAAATGAGACTGAGAGACGCTCGCGCGTGGTATTCATGCGTGCGTGCATTGCAAGACGGAGAGATCGCATGGAACTGAACAGGCGCAATTTTTTCGGCGTAGCTGCGGCCTCGCCATTGGCTGCGAAAGAAACCGCGGCGCGGGTCATTGAAGCTGCCGAGATGGAAGCATCCGGCATGAGCGTCTATGGCGACAGCCTCTATACGGGCATCAACAGCTATGGCTTTGATCTCGATGAGAGTGACGATACGCCGATGCGTACGCTCTGGGATGCGATCAAAGATATCGGCATGCCGGACTGGAAGAAGGATGACCTGTGGTCTGACGCCAAGCGCTCGCGCACGATTGATCCGGACATCGCGTCGATGCGCAGCCTGTCGATGAATGCGAAGCTGCAAATGCAGTGGAAGCGCAACTATGAGCTGCTGATTGATCGCGCCTACGAGCAACAAGTGATGGAACGCAAGAAGCGCAAATTCTTTGAAAAGCACAAGGACGTGCAGGAATACTGATCGCTCAATTTGGGCAACAAGATCGCCGCGTATCAATCGATGCGCGGCGTTTTGCGTTTGGGCGGCCCTACATCGCCGGTCCCTGCGTGAAGGTGGCTGAGACGCCGGCATCAATTGGAATACTGGTGCCTGTGATTGCGCTTGCTGCATCGCTGCACAGATAGGCGATCGTGGCCGCTATCTGTGACGGCTGAATGAAGTCTCCGGCTTGATTGAGATTGGCGCGATAGCGTGTGCCCATTTCCTCCCAGCTGATGCCGCGCTCGTCTGCAAGTCCTTGGATGCGCGCTTCGATGATCGGGGTCAGCACTGAGCCTGGCAAAATCGCATTGCATGTCAGGTTATCGTGGCTCACCGTTTCGGCGGCTGTTGCGCGGGTGAGGCCGAGCAATGCCGTCTTGCCGGTTACATAGTCGACGCGACCGGCGCGGGCGCCTATGCCGAGCATTGAGGAAATGTTGATGATGCGACCGAAACCTCTCGTTTGCATACCGCCGAGAACGAGACGCGTCAGATCAAACGGTGCCGTGATGTTGACCGCCATCGCATAGTCCCAGGCCTCCGGTGGGAACTCGGTGATCGAGTGATAGTGCCGTTTGACCGCGTTGTTGATGAGGACATCAACCGGGCCAAGTCGCTCCTGCGTATCCTGGATGAGCTTCTCGGTTTGCGTGCGCTCGGAAAGATCTGCGCCATGGAATTGGATGTCGACGCCGAGCTGTTCCTGCAATTCGGCACACCGCGCTTGATGGACTTCCGCGTCGCCGATGTCGTTGAGCATGAGCTGGCAACCCTGTTTGCCAAGTGCTTCGGCAATCGCGCCACCGATGCCGCCCATCGCTCCGGTAATGAGAGCGGTTCTACCAGTTAGCATCGCGCCGACTCCTTCGTTTTGTTTAACTTGCGGTCAGCGGGGGGCTTAGCCCATATACAATCCGCCGTTCGCGTGTACGAGTTCGCCCGTCATGAAACGAGAGGCATCTGACGCGAGGAATACGATGATGTCAGCGATGTCGCCAGGTTGTGCCATGGCGCCAAGCGGCACGAGTTCCGATTGCTCGGCCATTTCGGTTTCAGAGAACTGATAGCGCGGTTGGGCAGTATCCGTGATGCCGGGTGCGATTGCGTTGACGCGGATGCGATGCGGTGCAAGGGCCAAGGCCATCGAGCGTGTCATGCCGATGATGCCGGTTTTGCTGGCAGAGTAATGTACGCCAAGCACATGCCCGCGAACGGACGACGATGAAATGTTAACGATCGCGCCTGGGACTTTATCGGCGACCATGTGTTTGGCTGCGGCCTGGGCTGCGAGAAAGCCACCCTTGAGATTGATGCCGAGCACTTGATCCCACTCGGCTTCCTCCAGATCGAGGAAATCAGAGCGGGGGAACACACCGGCGTTGTTGACCAGGATATCAAGTCCGCCAAGGCCCGTGTGTGCTGCGTCAACTATGCGCTGGGTTTCCGCTTTGGTTGCGACGCTGCCTTGGACGAGTACGGATTTGCGTGAGAGTGCGGCGACCTCAGTTGCGATCGCCTGCGCCGCGGCCTCATCGTCGAGCCAATTGATCGCGACATCCGCACCGGCAGCTGCAAGCGCCAATACGACGGCTTTGCCAATGCCCTGTTGGGCGCCTGTTACGAGTGCGCGTCTGCCGGTAAGTGATGTGCTGTCAAGTGTCATGTGATCGTGCTCCGTTGCTGTCATGATTGAACACTATGGCGCGGGAACCGTCTACAGCATGTCGCGTTTTAACGGATTCACCATGCGCCTTAAAACGCCCAATCTTCGGGCGATTAAAGGCTCCAATTAAACGCGACGTGCTTTAGGGCGAGGCAGGTTTAGGCTGCAGTTGCCATGGATTTGATCAGCTGCTGTTTTGCGATGCGTGAGAGCTTCTTGATTGCGATCTCGCGCTTGAGGGCATCTGACCGACTACCGCACGGCTCAGCGTAGACCAACGCTACGGGCCGCCGCGATTTGGTGTAGCGCGCGCCGCGCTTGCTGGCGTTGTGCTGCGTTACCCGGGCGGATACATCCATCGCAATGCCGCAATAGAGCGACGCATCTGCGCACTTCACCAGATAGACCGAGTATGTTGGCGCCGTATCCTGCATCCGATCCGGCTATCAGTATTCAGTTTGCAAGAGGTTAACCCAGGCCGATTACTCGATCACGAATCCCTCATAGCCGTTGGCGACGACTTCATCGCATTTAGCTTTGTAAGCGGTGACGCCGCCGACGTAGGGCATGAATACGCGGGGCTTGCCGGGGATGTTGGCACCGACGTACCAGGAGTTGGCGAGCGGATAGAGCGTGCTGTCGGCAACCTCGTTGTTGTGCTCGACCCAATCGTCCTCGGCGACCAATTCAGCTGCGATGCGGTTCCGGCCTGTCTCGCGCATGTTGTTGAGGCAACTGGCAATCCAATCAACGTGTTGTTCGCACGAAAGGATCATCTGGCTTTTTACGCCCGGGCTTTGCGGGCCGGTGATCATGAACATGTTCGGAAAACCGGCAACCATCAGGCCAAGATATGAGCGTGGCCCGTCCTGCCATTTGTCGCCGATGGAAGGCCCACCGTCGGCGCGAATGTCAATTTCTTTCATCGCGCCGGTCATGGCATCGAAGCCGGTCGCGAACACAATCGCGTCGAGCTCGAAATCGCCTTCTGCGGTGCGCAGTCCTGTTTCGGTGATCTGATCGATCGGATCTGTTCGCACATCGACAAGGGTGACGTTGTCGCGATTGTAGGTCTCGTAATAGTGCGTATCGAGGATCAGCCGTTTGGTGCCGATCGGATGATCATTCGGGCAGAGCAGCTCAGCGGTTTTTGGATCTTTGACCATCGCGCGGATTTTGTTGCGCACGAATTCGGATGCGGTGTCGTTGGCGGCCACATTGGTTAGCAGATCGTTGAACGCATAAAGGTAGCTGATGCTGCCACCGGCTGTCCATTTCTCTTCATAGATGCGGTTGCGATCTTCTTCGCTGACTTCAAGGGCCGAATGCGTGGGTGGTGGATATCCAGCAATGCCGAACGGTGTGTCGTAGGCGGCCCGGCGGCGTTCCGGGTACTCAGATTTATGTTGGCGCTCGATGTCTGGATCTAGCGGGCCGTTCCGTGCAGGTAGGCTAAAGTTGGCCGTGCGTTGAAACACATGCAGGTGCTTGGCAGCCTCAGCGATGTGGGGGATCGATTGAACGCCGGATGAGCCGGTGCCGATGATGCCGACGCGCTGGCCTGAGAAATCGACACCTTCGTGAGGCCAGAGACCGGTGTGATACCATTTGCCTTTGAATGTCTCGATGCCGGCATAGTCCGGCGTGCGCGGCGTTGAGAGATTGCCTGTCGCCATAATGCAGAACGGCGCGGTGAGGGTTTTGTCTGCGTCGGTTTTTAACGTCCAGAGGCTGCTGGCACTATCGTAATGCGCCGAGGTGACACGCGTTTTGAATTCAATGTCGCGGCGCAGATCAAAACGGTCGGCGACATGATTGACGTATTTCAGGATTTCGCCCTGGGTGCCGTAGCGCTCTGGCCAGTGCCATTCCTGCTGGAGGTCGTCGTTGAAGGAATAGGAGTATTCAAGGCTGTCGACATCGCAGCGACAGCCCGGGTAGCGGTTCCAGTACCAGGTGCCGCCAACATCGTCACCAGCTTCTACGACATGGACGCGGTAGCCGAGCCCGCGCAACTTGTGCAGCGCATATAGGCCACCGACGCCGGCACCGACAATCAGCACATCATAGTCGCTGTTGCTGCGACCACTCTGGATTTCAGTGTCTTGCATTTCAATACATCCTAGTTGTGTGCGGGCTGGTTGCGTTCTGCTAGGAACCGATTTCGTCAGGCATCAGTCCGAGGCGTGCTTTAAATCGCTCGCGGTACTTGTCCCACACTTCCGGGTTGACGATACGGGGCGGCACCTTGCCCTGAAAGATGTCAATCCATTGCTCGGCAGCCCAGACGCCCATGTTCTCCATCGCCTCTTCGGTGACGCCAGCACTGTGCGGTGTCGCGATGACATTGTCGAATTTCAACAACGGATGGTCAATCGGTGTTGGCTCTTCCCACCAGACATCGACGCCAGCGCCGGCCAATTGTCCTGCGGTCAAAGCCTCCGCGAGATCATCTTCTTTATGGATGCCACCACGTGCGGTCGTGACAAAGTACGCGGTCGGCTTCATGTGCGCGAAAGCTGTGCCGTCGATCATGTTGAGGGTCTCGTCATTGCGCGGGCAATGCACCGAAATATAATCGCTGGAAGAAAATAGTGTTTCCCAATCGACTTTCCTAGCCCCACGTTCCGCGATTTGTTCGTCTGTCAGGTAGGGATCGTAAGCCAGCACGTTCATGCGGAACGCCTTGGCGATTTCTGCTGTTCGCGTTCCGATTTGGCCGAGGCCGATGATGCCGAGTGTCTTGCCAAGGATGTCGTTGCCGACAAAGCCTTGGCGGCTCATGCGGTCAATCGAGTGCATGCCTCGGTCGGCGGCCGTAATCTTCTTGGCGAGCCCTAGGATCAACCCGAAAACATGCTCGGCAACAGCTTCTTTGTTGGTGCCCGACTGATTGCACACGATGATACCGGCATCTGTGCAAGCCTCGACATCGACCATGTCGTAGCCAGCGCCGGTTGAAGAAACCGCCAGCAGGTTTGGCATCCGCTCGATGAATGCGCGGTCTGCCAGGTAGGCTGGATCGAGCTCGGTGCGCGGCATGATCTGGTAGCCATGCATGCTTTGCAAATCTGGCTCATTGGCTTTGGCGCCGGTGTCATGACGCAGATGGACGAGGTCGATGACATCGCTTTTGCCAAGAATGTCAACGGCGTGGCCGTTCATCCACTTCTCGAAATAGACCACCTTGGCGATATTCGCCGTCATAAACGTCTCCTGTTGTCTCTCTCGTAGCCATGATTATCGCGATTGGTTGCTCGCGCCAATCCGTCGGCTGATCGCGTTGGTAGAGCTGTTGTGTGCCGCCTAGGTGCCAAGCAGAACTCGTGTGGTGCTGCAACAATCCGGCTTTCGGTCAACTGCTAACGGTTCAATAACCATATTCTGCAATCGCGGGCTTGGTTCATTAACCGTAAAACCTGGTCGCGCAGTGTTCGCCAAAATGTTTGCATTCAAGGTGGAAACCAGGCGTGACAACGAATACAGAAACCTATTTCGATTACAGGCAATTGGCGGCGCTGGCCGCTGGCCGCGCCGGTTTGATCATCTTCGCTGGGACATTGCTCACGTCTGCCTCGCTGTTGTTTTCCGTGCAACCGCTGTTTGCTAAGATGGTGCTGCCGCACCTTGGAGGTTCACCATCCGTGTGGGCCGTTGCGATGTGCTTTTTCCAGGCGGTTCTGCTTGCGGGTTATTGCTACGCACATGCGCTCAATCGGTTTGCGCCGTCATGGGCTGCTCCCATCGTACATCTGGTGGTGTGTGCTGCAGCTGCATTAGCATTGCCGTTTGCGCTGCCAGAGTGGGCGAGTGAGGTGCCGAGTGGCAACACCTATCTGTGGCTCGTGTCGGTGCTTGCTGTTGGTGTTGGTCTGCCGTTCTTTGCAGTGTCAGCGAATGCACCGCTGCTGCAGGCCTGGTTCTCGCGTTCCGGCCATCCACACGCCAATGACCCCTACTTCCTCTATGGCGCTTCGAATCTAGGTTCGTTGGTCTCGCTGCTTTCTTATCCATTCCTGATTGAGCCGATGTTCGGTCTCGACGTTCAGCGCGGCATCTGGGCGACTGGTTTCGTTATGTTGATGCTCATGCTCGGGGCCTGCGCCGTGCTGATGCTGTCGAGCCGATCGAAGCACTCAACTGCCACAGCTGATGCGCTATCTGAGGCGACCAGCAAAGTTATTACGATGCGTGATCGGCTGATCTGGATCGGCCTGGCGTTTGTTCCATCGGCTCTGCTTGTCGCGTTTACAACACACATTACGACCGATGTCGCATCGGCACCATTCCTATGGGTCATTCCACTGGCAACGTTCCTTGGCACGTTCGTTATTGTGTTTCGTGACAAGTCGATGATCTCGCATCAGGTGGTACTGCGCGTGCATCCGTTCCTGGTGGCAAGCGCTCTCGTGTTTGTCGTGATGCCACAGGCGGGTGGTACGATCCTACAAGCGGTGCTGGGCTTTGCAACTTTCGTTGTTACAACGTTGGTCAGCCATCGCGCATTGTACGAGGCACGTCCCGCTGCTGCAAAACTAACGGAATTCTATCTCTATATGTCGCTTGGCGGCGTGCTTGGCGGTATGTTCGCTGCGTTACTTGCACCGCAGCTCTTCAACACTGTGGTTGAATATCCGTTGCTCATCGTTGTTGGGCTGTTTGCCCGGCCGGGTGTTGCGGCCGCACTGCGCACGATTAATGTTGAAACACTGACGCGTGCGCAGTGGGCTCTGGTCGTGATGCCGGTTGCGCTGATCGCCACGTTGTTGGCGACGGGACTGGCGCCTCTAAGTGTTTCCACCAACGTCATTTGGATCAGGTCTCTCGGTGTTGCAGCAGCAGTTGCTTTGTTCGCAGATCGAGTGACGCTACTGACGATTTCCGGCGTGCTTGCGATTGTCATGACCCTGTTGGCTTCGACAGCCAATGTTGATGGTTACAGCGAACGGAGCTTCTTTGGTGCGTCGCGGATTATGGACAGTGCTGATGGGCGCTATCGTCTTCTTATCCATGGCTCGACGATTCATGGTGGCCAGCGGATGCTGGATGACAAAGGCGACAAGCTCCTCAATGCGCAACCGATTATGTACTACAGTGCCGAAGGGCCGATGGCGCGAGGGTTCGACATTGTTCGTGCCGGCAAGGCCGACGGTAAGCTCAATGCTGGTGTGATTGGGCTTGGTACCGGCTCGCTTGCCTGCCAACTAGAACCCGGCGAGAGCATCGCTTACTTTGAGATCGACCCTGTCGTGGTGTCGATCGCACGGGATCCAAAGCGTTTCACGTTCTTATCAAGCTGCGCCCCAAAGGCAAGAACCATACTTGGCGATGCGCGTCTGACGCTTGCTAAAGAGCCTGTTGGCGCATTTGATTATCTTGTCGTGGATGCCTTCTCGTCAGATGCTGTGCCGGTGCACCTGCTGACCCGGGAAGCGCTTAGCCTTTATCTGTCACGTATCAAGCCAGCCGGTCTCATTGCCTTCCATATCTCGAACCGTCATATGGAGCTTGAAAGTGTTGTGGCTGCGACCGGAGCTATGCCGCAATTTGGGTGACGGGCTGATCAGGCGGCGTTTCGTGTCGGCTCAGTCACTTCGATGCCGTCAGAGAATTTGACGCCCTCGATGATTTTGGGCAAGTGGTTTCTTCCTTTCAATCGGCGCCACGTC
>CAJQQK010000241.1 GCA_905480435.1 uncultured Hyphomicrobiaceae bacterium
GCCACGCCACCGCACTCGTGATGGTTTTCAAGCTCGTCATAGCAGCCAGCCAGACGTGGCGCCGATTGAAAGGAAGAAACCACTTGCCCAAAATCATCGAGGGCGTCAAATTCTCTGATGGCATCGAAGTGACTGAGCCGACACGAAACGCCGCCTGATCAGCCCGTCACCCAAATTGCGGCATAGCTCGGATTCGCTATGTTGTGCCCTCAATTGACATCCGAAAATGCATTTGGTCGCAACTGAAGGGTTGTTTAATTGGACTTAATTCCCATGCACTTGGAGCAATGAGCTAATTTCATTGGTCTGACAGTCGCGATATGCTCTCTGCCGAGATTTTGGATATCTCTCTGAGCAACCTTAGAAGACAATACGGACGTCTGCTTCATAGGTCAGTATGCTTGCTGGCGTGTCTGAATTGCCTCAATAAATTGACAAATATTACTCGTAGGGAATGCATCTAGGATGCATTGAGCAACTGTCATCGTACTGCCTATCGGAATGATAGATGTCGAGCGACGGGCTTGTAGACATTCCAGGCTGTATTCTTGGCAAGCGGCAAACCATAAGCGTGCCATTCGGCCAACTCCGCCCTGGCCTCCGGGATCATCGTTTCCGGATCAGCGAGGGTCGAGAGACAATGGACGCCCTCCCACTCATAGAGCGCCATATATTTAGGTCCCTTTTGAGGCCCAAGCCGTGGATCGGTTCTAATCCTGAAGCGTGCGCCGGACAGATAGCCAGGGACTTGAGTTAGGTTCGGCACATGAGAGTGGTCATACCACGCGTTCCATTCCGCTTCTTTTGTGGGATCGTTCACGTCTGCCATCACGACGCTTAGATGGTGATCGTGCTTCAGGAATGGTGCACCAAGCGTCGCGCCGCTGATCTGTTCGTAGACGTTAGAAATCACATCCGTCTTGCCGGGAACAGCGTCGAACAGGCGGCGTTCTTCGATGGCGCGCGGATCTTTGAGGATCGGGTCGGCCGCCATAACCTGGATTATAGCATCCATCGTCGCGACGCTATAGAGCGCCAGATACTTGGTATCGTCCTTGACGCCAACATAGCGCCGGCCCCATTGCCAGCCAGGTATCTCAAGCAATTTCGGGACATGATGATAATACCAGCTGTTGAAGGCGTCCTCGTGCTCAGCTGCGATGTTGGCCTGCACGAGCAGCAAGAGTGGGCCGGCATGCGCGTCCATCGGATGATCCTTTTATGGGCCGACGACTTCGACTGTATGTCGTCAAGAAATTTGGCTGCCAGATTACATCGCCAAGCGGCATTGGCCAATCACGCAGAGCATTTTCTCATTTTGCATCCGACCGATCTCAGCAGTTATCAGTGCGCGTAAGTTTTGCGGCAGGGAGGGCTTCCACTTGCTTGGCTGCAACGCTTCCGTCAAACTAAATAGCTATACTTCAACCGGCTTTTGCGCGGCCGGAATTGTACTGTGTTGCCTCTATCATGGCGACAACCAAGCTCCCGCAGCGCTCCATGAAGGAACCAACTGTGAGCCAGACACGATCTTCAAACCCAAACGGAATGCCGGTTGCCGTTGTCATTGGTGCAACCTCGAAGTGGCAATCGGACGGGCGCAATACGAAACTCGCGCATGGTGATTTGCTTGACGATAGCGCCATTCCTGTCGACGCGCGTTGGGGAATAGGTGGTGCCATTGCACAGAAATTCGCCCGCGAAGGTTTCTTCGTCGTCCTCACCACCCGGACAACCAGCAATGCGGCAGCATTGGCAGCTGCCATCGGCGAGCAAGGCGGGGCGTGCAAAATCGTCGAACTCGATGTGTCGTCCGCAGAATCAATCAGCACGGCATTTGCGACTGTCCGCGCAGACGTCGGAGAGCCCGACATTTTACTTTACAACGCCGGCTATCTCGAAGGCCGCGACCTACCGGCTGACAAGGAACTCCTCGAACATATTCCAACAGAGATGTTCGATACGGCGATGGATATTGCCTGCCGAGGGCCGTTCCTCGTCGCCAAAGAAGTGCTGCCAGCGATGCGCGAACGCGGGGCGGGCTCGTTTATATTTTCCAACAACAGCAAGTCGCTGCGTGGGCGCAAGCGCTTCACTGGTGAGTCGGTCTACTTTCCGCGCGTGATGATGCGCACCCTGGCGCAGGTCCTTACCGAAGAATACTCAATCCATGGTGTGCATGTCGCCAACGTGGTGATTGATGGCACGATTGACTCGCCGGGCACGCGCGCGCTGCCAAAGATTCAGGAACAGCCTGAGCGGGCGATGAACCCGGCCAAGATCGCGGAGGCGTTTTATTATCTGCACTCACAAGATCGTTCATGCTGGACGCACGAATTGCAACTGACCCCGCATGTGACAATGCCAAGCTATTAAAACTGGCTCCCCGACGTTTTGAGTGGGTAATTTTTTGCCACCAAGAGTTGTCAATGACATCAAGCGCTACTCAGGATTAGTATGTTGGTGCTCGCCCCGCCGCGGTTCAAGCCTGCCGTCGTGCTCGCGGCCGTCAAGGAC
>CAJQQK010000242.1 GCA_905480435.1 uncultured Hyphomicrobiaceae bacterium
AGGGAATCAACAGTCTCGTTCAGGCCGCCAAAGCCAAGGCACGCGGCTACCGAAACAGCAAGACCTTGAAGGCCGTCACCTACCTCATAGCTGGCAAGCTCGACCTCAGGCTACCCACTTGAAACGTCGGGGAGCCAAAAGCAGCGCCATGCCATGTATGCGACCAAAGACTGGCAGCGCAAAGCACGCCGCCTCGCCAAACAGCAACGCAAAAACAATAGGTACGCCAGCCGATCGCACCGCACGAGCCGGGGCACAACCGCTCCGCAAGCTATTTCGGCACCGCTCGCTATTCTACCCCCTGCAGTTTTCGGTCAATTGGCGCCTCTCCGACCGATAACCTCACGGCGTCGCTACTCACAGGTTCGGATTAAGCGAGCCCCGTCAGTAAAAGGACGGCGTCCTCGGCGCTCCAGATCCAAGAAAAGCAGGAAATGGCGGTCATTCATGTCGAACGGTCATACGTCGGGCAACTAACCCCTTCTAAGTTCGATCCTTCAGCAGAGCTCCTCCAACAAAACTAACTGAATTTCTTCAATCGCATCAGATTCTGACGGTGCGTTTAGAGAAAATTTTCCATCTTCTGTTTTCATAAGACGCTCACGGGCTTGATGGCGTGCGCATAACAACGCGTCTGCCAGCACCCTCAGTTTGCGTTTGTTCAGAAGAGATCGGTGGCCCTAACGGCTGTCGAAAAGTTGTTTATGCGTCATACCCACTCTGCAGGCACTCATGCCTGGATTGCCATCTTCGCTCTGTTGGTTGTAGCGGTCATTCCACAACCGGTCGCAGCCCAAAGCCTGTTCCAGACGATTTTCGGGTTCCTTGGGCCAAACAAGCAAGCGGCTCCAGCCCCGGTGAACCGCGATCAAGGTCTCCGGCAAGCCAATCCATTCCAAAGCGGGGCGCCACGGCAGTCATATGCGCCAAGGCCGACCGGCCGCCTGAGAACTGTTTGTGTTCGGCTGTGCGACGGCTACTACTTTCCGATAAGCAATTCATCCAGTCGCCGTGACTTCTATAAAGACGCTCAAGCCTGTCAGTCACGGTGCCAAAGTGACAGTCGGCTCTACTACATGTCGTCATCGCAGCCCTTGATCAAACATGCGCGCGACCGTCGTGGATTTGCCTACAAAGACTTAAAAACGGCTTTTCTCTATCGCAAGAAACTTAGCAAAAGCTGCACCTGCAAACCAGAGCCATGGACCGTAGCTGAGCGAATGCGCCACAACAGCTATGCCTTGCCGCAACCGCAAATGATCGCCGAAATGACCGAGCCGAAAGCCCATCAAGAAGAAGGCACCGGCGTCATTGCGGCTCAACCACAACTGGTCAGTCAAAGATACCGGATTGCAGCCCCAGCGCCTCGAATTGCTATACCTCGTCCACCAGCCCCAAGAATGGTTCCAAGACGGATACGCGCACCCAGACCACCGCAGCCAACGAGGGTCAGCCGTCGGACGGTCAAGAAGCCAAACATGGGCCTCGGCGCATCATTCGGCCTACCAAAAGTCAAATATAGACACCGCTGGTCAAACGGCTCAAATTGACAAATTTGGCAAACGGAGCGCATGCGAAACGGTCTACTACGCCGAATATGATTTCCAAACAGCACCGTCGCCAAGCGTCTCAACAAACGCCTCATGCTCGGCGCGATCGCCATCCGTCAGCCGTGCTGGCAGTGGCTCCGGTCGTTGCGCGGCCTTTACGGCACGTCGTCTTCCTTCGCCACCGGCTTGACCGCTTTGCGCCAATCCCAGCTTTGCCTGTCGTTCACCGAGCAGCTCGACATAAACGTCCGCCAACAACAACGAGTCGACGATGGCGCCGTGCTTCGTGCGGATCGCGCTATCAACGCCATAACGTTTGCACAGCGCGTCGAGCGTATTCGGCCCCGCCGGGTGCTTCCGCCTGGCAAGAGCCAGCGTATCCACGACGCGTTCCATCATGATCAGCGGTTGTTTAATCCGCTCCAACTCCATATTGAGGAAGCCGATATCAAACGGCGCATTATGGATGACGAGCTGATCTTCGCTTATGAACTCGATGAATTCAGCAACAACGCCGTCAAACGTCGGCTTATCACCCAGGAACTCGTTAGAGATGCCGTGCACCGCAAGCGCCTCGGGATGCACCGCACGACCCTGTGGATTAATGAATGCGTGAAACTCTTTACCCGTCGGAATCCGGTTGAACAGTTCGACACAGCCAATTTCGACCAACCGGTCACCGCCGTTGGCCTTAAGCCCTGTCGTTTCCGTATCGAGAACAATTTCCCTTTGCATATTAATTCCTTAGGGGATGGGTTTCACAAGATACTTCATCTTTGAGTCTGCCCCGAATCAGATGCATCAACATATTAATTTGATTCGCACGTTCTGCCGCCATCAACTGGCAGCACAGCACGTCGTCGCTTACACCCACAACCGCTGATACACAGTACCTTTGCGCAGCTTTAGTGCCTCGACAATCTGGTCAACCTGCGCGTAACTCTCCTCGACCGGACACGCGGTATCCACCACAAAGTCAGCCCGCCGGCGCTTTTCCTCATCAGGCACTTGCCGTGCCAGGATCGTCTCGAATTTTTCCGCCGTCATGCCGTCACGCGCCAGCACCCGCTCACGCTGCACTTGCGCCCCAGCCGACACCACCACTGTATAATCCACACGCGCATCACCACCCATTTCGAACAGCAACGGGTTTTCGAGCACAGCCATCGCCTGATCAGCCGCAAAATGGCCGTGCATCAGATCGCGCTGGGCCTGGTGCACCAACGGATGAACAATCGCCTCAAGTTCCTTGAAGCGTGATTGGTCCTGCAGCAGCGCCGCACTCAACCGATCGCGATCAATCACACCATCCACCGCAACGCCTGGAAACGCAGCATCAACCGGCGCAACCGCAGCCCCCACATATAAGTCATGCACGACCTGATCGGCATCGACGACCGGCACACCCAGCGCACTAAACCGCTTCGAAATCGTCGACTTCCCCATCCCGATCGAGCCGGTCAGTCCAATCATCAACATCTAGTCTGTTTCCCAACGTTCAGGCTTCAACTTTCGAGCACATTCATCTGCCGAAGCTCTGCCAAAAGCGGCAGCAGCGGCAATCCGAGAACCGTGAAATAATCACCCGCAACTTTCTCAATCAACTGCACGCCGGGTCCTTCGAGCTGATAACAGCCAACCGACGACAGCGCCTGATCACCCGCCGCACTCAAATACCGCCCAACGAACTCAGCTGAATAGTCGCGCATCGTCACATCAACCGTATCAACGTGCACCCAGCTGACCAAATCGTCCCGGACGATCACGACCGCGCTGTGTAACTGATGTCGGCGGCCTTTCAAGGACAGCAACTGCGCCCGCGCTTCGGCCATATCCGCAGGCTTGCTGAACACCCCATCGCCAAGCGCCAGTATTTGATCAGCGCCAATCACAATCCTGGCGTCTACTCTGCGCGCAACATCTTCAGCCTTGGCCCGCGCCAGCACTTCGGCAATATCAACCGGGTCAATATCGCCCAGCGCGTCACGCACCGCCACTTCGTCCACGTTCGATGGCAGCACATCAAACTTCAACCCCGCCGACCGAAGCAAGTTCTGCCGAGCCGCACTCGCCGATGCCAGGACGACACCCACTTGGTCAGCCATCAGCATTCTCAGCTGCTCCATTGTTCCGCGTTTCTCGGTCATTGAGCAGCTTGATGATCGTCGCGGCCGTCTCTTCTATGGAGCGCCGCGTGACATCAATGACGGGCCAGCCATTCTTCGAGCACAGTCGCCTGGAATGCGTGACTTCCTGCGCAATCTGTTCGCGATCAACATAATTGTCGAGATTGCCTGTCGTCAGAAAACGCACTCGATTGCGTCGAATTTCTGCAATTCGATCAGGCGACGCCACCAAACCAACCACAAAAGCCGAATGTGGTTCGGTCATGGTCCCCGGCAAAGGCACACCGGGCACGATCGGCAGATTGGTCGTCTTAAATCCGCGCTGCGCTAGATAAATACTGGTCGGCGTCTTCGACGTGCGCGAGATGCCAAGAATAATAATGTCCGCATGGCTCAAATCATCCGGCAGGCGACCATCATCGTGCGCCATCGTAAAGTTCAGCGCATCGATCCGTCGAAAATAGTCAGCATCAAGAATGTGTTGTCCCGCAACAACCGGTGTTTGCGGCGCGCCGATATAACTCTCGAACACCTTCATAATGGGCTCAAGCACATGCAGTGCGGGCACCTTCAGCTCTCGGCACTTCCGCTCCAGCTCAACCGTCAGATCCGCATTGACCACCGTATAGAGCACGATGCCCGGCGCCGATTCCACTTCCTGAAAAACCCGATCGAGTTGCCGCTGGGTCCGCACCAGCGGATAGACGTGCTCAATCGCTTTAATCTGCGGATACTGAACCGACGCCGCTTTAGCGATCGTCGTCAGCGTCTCACCGGTCGAATCCGAGACGAGATGCAGATGAAAAAAACTCGCAGCCACGTTCGACATTTCGCCCTCAATCCGATCAGCACCGCTTCATGTGGACAACCAACAGTTATCCCCAGCACCACGCCACCAGAAAACAATCCACCCGTTATCCCGGGACAAACCCGCATAGCTGTCCACATATTAGATCAACTGAACAACGCATCGGCCATTTTGCCAACAGCCCCATTCAAATCGACAAACGCAATTCTATCATGGCCCAACACACAGCTTATCCACGAGATGTTGCGACCACATACCCCGTCGATCGCTTTGACTTCAAATGTAAATTTCAGGTCTTGTGGCTCAACCTCTAATCCAACCCCAAGATCTAGACCCACAATCGCACACACGCGCAAATCTCAAGTTCAAGCTGTGGACACAAAAGTTATCTCCGTAATCCACTGCATAAGAGTCATAACAAGAACCTATAAACACTAATCAATTGTCAGATCCAGGACGCTACGTGATGAGCACAACTCCCTCGAAGAATCGTATATCGATGAAATTTATAAGGGCTTTCGAGGGGAACCTAGGAGCGAGTGAACCCCCTCCTATCTGGCTCATGCGACAAGCAGGACGCTATCTCGCAGAGTATCGAAAAATTCGCAGTGAACTCGGTAGTTTTCTTGATCTATGCTACACACCGGAGAAGGCTTGCGAAGTTACATTGCAGCCGATCAATCGATTTGATTTTGATGCAGCCATTCTCTTTTCAGACATCCTGATCGTCCCCCATGCCTTGGGCCAACCAGTTCGTTTCGTTCAAGGCGAAGGGCCACGTCTCGATCCAATTACATCAATCGACGAGTTACCCAGTTCCAGCGGTTCAGGCCTCGACGCTGACGGTTTAGCCAAGTTCAGCAAAGTTTACGAAGCCGTCTCTCTCATTCGAAATAAGCTTTCTTCCGACAAGGCTCTTATCGGATTTTGCGGCGCACCCTACACCGTTGCCACCTACATGATCGCCGGGCAGGGCAGTCCGGACCAAGCAGCCACGCGAACCTTCGCCTTTGCTCATCCTGAAAAATTTCAAGCACTCATCGACTTACTCGTTCACACATCGACTTTCTATCTTTGCGGCCAAATTGATGCCGGCGTGAACGCTGTTCAAATATTCGACAGTTGGTCCGGGCCACTGCCGGATGATCAGTTCCGCAGATGGGTTGTTGAGCCAACTAAAAAAATCGTGGCCGGTGTTCGCGCCCACCATCCAGACATACCGATCATCGGCTTTCCACGCGGTTCCGCAGCCCACGCACGAGAATACATTGCAGCGACCGGCGTTAATGGAATTGGCTGCGATACTTCAATGCCGCTCAGCCTGATGTCAGCAGATCTTGGCGATCCCAATATCTTGCGACAAGGCAACCTCGACCCACTGTTACTGCTCAACGGTGGTCCCGCTCTTGATGCCCGCATCCGTGAAATTCGAGATGCCATGCGTGGGCAGCGCTTCATCTTCAATCTTGGACACGGGATCCTGCCACCAACCCCGATTGAGCACGTCCAGCGTTTGGTCGACATCGTCCGCGAGCCGGTCTGATCGATGGCCAGTCAACCGAAAACGCCTGGAACACGTGCAGGTATTGCCTTAGCCCTAACGGTCCCCGCAGCCGCTTTGTCGATCCTGCTCTATCCCGACGAAGCCTATCTGTGGGTCAAAGCCATCCACGTCGTTGCCGTCATTTCGTGGATGGCTGGCATGCTCTATCTTCCGCGCTTATTCATCTACCATTGCGGCTCAGAAACCGGCTCCACCCAATCCGAAACCTTCAAAATCATGGAGCAACGCCTGCTCCGGATTATCATCAACCCGGCCATGATCATCGCTTGGGTTCTCGGCCTTTGGTTGGTCTGGAAGGGCGGCTGGCTCACGTCGTATTGGTTCCTCGCTAAACTCGCCTGCGTCATCGCGATGTCGGCGGTTCACGGGTATTTTTCCGCAGCCGTTCGAAAATTCGCCGAAGATCGTAACGACAAACCCGCTCGTCACTGGCGTATCATGAACGAAGTTCCCACCGTTCTAATGATCGTCATCGTCATACTTGTTATTGTAAAACCGTTCTGATTCAATCCGTCGCGCTTTTAACCGGCAATGCCTCCTTCCCAGTTCAGACAAACTCTGTTATGCAGAATTTGCAAATCAATCGGTGACTGAGAGGTTCATCGAGCATTTTTCCCAAATTTGAACGATTTGTAGCGCCAACTTGAGCGCCCAAGATCTTATTCCCCTTTGATCCTTACCGAACCAGGCACGACCGCCACCTCTTTCCCACCTTGAGATGTCGTTGCCGGACGGAGTACATCTTATGACCATTGATACAGAACTAGAGCCTGAAGAAACAACTGACGTTGAAGCTGAGGCAGATCCGAACCAAGTTGAAATGAAACTCTCGGATCTCAAATCCAAGTCCCCGACAGAACTCCTCCAATTTGCTGAAGAAGTTGGCGTCGAAAACGCAAGCACACTGCGCAAGCAGGAGCTGATGTTCGCTGTACTCAAGCAATTAGCCGAGCAAAACTTCCAAATCACGGGCATCGGCGTCGTCGAAGTCCTGCAGGACGGCTTTGGCTTCCTACGTTCCCCGGAATCAAACTATCTCCCTGGCCCGGACGACATTTACATATCGCCATCCCAGATCCGCCGCTTTGCTTTGCGCACCGGCGACACGGTCGAAGGCGAAATCCGCAGCCCCAAAGACGGCGAGCGCTACTTCGCACTCCTCAAAGTCAACACCATCAACTTTGAAGATCCGGCTGCCGCACGCCACAAAGTCCATTTTGACAATCTGACGCCGCTTTACCCAACGGACTGGCTCAAACTTGAAATCGAAGATCCAACCATCAAGGATCTCTCGCCACGCGTCATCGACATCGTCTCACCGATCGGCAAAGGCCAGCGCGGTTTGATTGTTGCGCCGCCACGTACTGGTAAAACGGTACTGCTCCAAAACATCGCGCATTCAATCACGGTCAACCACCCAGAGTGCTATCTGATCGTATTGCTGATCGACGAACGACCCGAAGAAGTCACCGACATGCAGCGCTCGGTTAAAGGTGAAGTAATCGCCTCAACCTTCGATGAACCACCAACTAGACACGTTCAAGTATCTGAAATGGTTATCGAAAAAGCAAAACGCCTCGTTGAGCATAAGCGCGACGTCGTCATCCTTCTCGACTCCATCACGCGCCTTGGCCGTGCTTACAACACCGTCGTCCCTTCATCCGGCAAGGTTTTGACGGGCGGTGTCGACTCCAACGCCCTACAGCGCCCGAAACGCTTTTTTGGTGCAGCACGTAACATCGAAGAAGGTGGCTCTCTCACCATCATTGCAACGGCCCTGATAGATACCGGCTCGCGCATGGACGAAGTCATCTTTGAAGAATTCAAAGGCACCGGTAACTCGGAAATCGTTCTCGATCGCAAGGTCTCCGACAAGCGCATCTTCCCAGCGATCGACATCGCCAAATCCGGCACCCGCAAGGAAGACCTTCTCGTAACTGCGGATGACCTCAAGAAGATGTTCGTGCTTCGCCGTATCCTCAACCCAATGGGCAGCCAGGACGGCATCGAGTTCCTTCTCGACAAGCTCCGGTCGCAAAAGACCAACAGCGAGTTCTTCCAGTCGATGAATACTTAAAGATCTCGAAGACTGAACTTGGGCTTCAAAAGCCAAGGATCAATGATTCACGTGAAACAATTGCCGGGCCGCAAGGCCCGGCTTTTTATTTGCCCACAGCAATGCGCGCTTCCACACAACTTTTGCGTCAACTTTATAGTTAACTTAGAGCAAAACTAAACAACATCACCCATTGCCAATAGAGTCGAAATCCAATCACTAGAGTCCAATCGTCTCTTCTAGAGTCAATAAACAAGTATTGTTTCACGTGAAACAAAAGGAGTCAGTAGAAATAGATTCTATACTTTGATGTCTCTCTCGCCGAAAAAAAGTTTCACCAGAATCCATTGCCCATTCCCACATCACCAAAACACTTGGCCTGCTGCCCCAATAATGCTGAGTACTGCAGCCATGACAGCATCCTCCACCATCTATGCCCTATCGACCGCTCCTGGCCGCGCCGCGATCGCCGTGATCCGTGTGAGCGGACCAAAAGCCTCGAATGTCCTGCATGTATTTACAGGCCGAACGCCTGCTGCCCGGCAGGCAAAAATGGCCATTCTTCGCCATCCACAAACCCGCGAGCCGCTTGACCAAGCTCTAATCCTCTATTTCGCAGCGCCATCAAGCGAAACCGGCGAAGACATTGCCGAACTCCAGATCCACGGTGGCCGCGCCGTCGTTCGTGCTGTCCTTGATGCCCTCGCTCTGATCCCCGGCTGCCGTCCAGCTGAAGCCGGCGAGTTCGCCCATCGCGCCTTCATCAACGGCAAATTGGATCTCACCGCCGCCGAGGGCCTTGCCGATCTCATCGATGCTGAGACCGAGGCGCAGCGCACCCAAGCCATCACGCTTGCAAGCGGCCACCACGCCACCCTCTATCAAGGCTGGCGTACACGTTTGATTGAGTGTCAGGCGCTCATTGAGTCCGCGATCGATTTCTCCGACGAAGGCGATGTCAGCAACAGCGCCGCAAACATGGCCACCGAGCGCGCAACGGCCTTGAATGATGAAATCCGCTCACACCTAGCCGGTGCCGATCGCGGCGAGATCATCCGCGAAGGTTTTCGTGTCGTCATCGCTGGCCCACCCAATGCCGGCAAATCCACATTGCTAAACGCCCTCGCCCACCGCGACGCAGCCATCGTATCTGACGAAGCTGGCACCACTCGCGATGCAATCGAGGTCCATCTCGATCTCGCCGGCCTTCCGGTAACTGTCACCGACACAGCTGGCATCCGCGCCACCTCGGCGAAAGTCGAAGCCGAAGGCATCCGCCGCACCTACGATCGCGCCAAATCCGCCAACCTGATCATCTGGCTGACCGATATTGCGCAATCCGCACCTGTCCCGCCGGATTTAGCCCAAGAAGGCACGCCCGTTCTGACCGTCGCCAACAAAATCGATCAGTCGTCGGCTCCGTCGAGCGATCGCGATCTCGGAATATCCGCCAAGGATACGTCTGGCATCGACGCCTTAACTCAAGAAATCGTGTCGTGCGCTCAGAGCCGGATCGGCGACACCGTTGACCTTGTGCCAACTTCCGCGCGCCAGTCGTTTCACTTGAACCAGTGCGCCGAACATCTGCAAAATTACTTGGATCATCAAAATCACGACATCGAGCTTCGAGCTGAAGATTTCCGCTTAGCCGCGGATTCACTGGGTCGTTTAACCGGACGTGTCGATGCAGAAGACGTCCTTGACCAGATCTTTTCTCGATTCTGTATTGGAAAGTAGAGTCAAACCAAGTGTTTCACGTGAAACATTAGAGTCAAACGAGAGCAGTTGTTTGCAGTTTCAGATTCTAATCTTCGATATTTCTCCCTAGCCCCTCGACGGGAGAAGAAACCAAAATTCCCTTTACCTCTTTACGGGCTTTGACCGCAGCTCTCGCCGCCTATACAAGCGGCTCTTAAACCTTATCCAAGTAATGGCGGCCCAAATATTGAGCGTTCACAGTAGCGATACGCAAACTTTTGACGTCATCGTTGTCGGTGGCGGCCATGCCGGTAGCGAAGCCGCTGCTGCTGCGGCCCGTATGGGGGCTGCAACCGCGCTCGTCACCCACAAGTTCTCGACCATTGGCGAAATGTCCTGCAATCCCGCAATCGGCGGCTTGGGCAAAGGCCACCTGGTCCGTGAGATCGATGCGCTCGATGGCCTAATGGCTCGCGTTGCTGACCAAGCCGGCATCCAATTCCGCCTACTCAACCGCTCCAAAGGTCCAGCCGTCCAGGGCCCTCGCGCGCAGGCCGACCGCAAACTTTACCGCGAAGCCATGCAGGCTGAAATCCGCGCCCAACAAAACCTCATCGTCATCGAAGGCGGCGTCGAAGACCTGCTCGTTGAGCAAGGCCGCGTCACCGGAGTCATCACAGCGGGCGGCGATACCATCAGAGCCGGCGCCGTCGTCCTCACAACCGGCACCTTCCTACGCGGCGTCATCCACATGGGTCACGAGCAGATCCCCGCCGGCCGCGTCGGCGATGCCCCAGCCTTAAAACTCTCGGAACGCCTCTACGCGCTCGACCTGAAACTCGGCCGTCTCAAAACCGGCACCCCCGCGCGCCTGCGTGGCAGCTCCATCAACTGGGATATTCTCGAAGTACAGCCCGGCGACGATCCCCCAACGCCATTTTCCTTCCTCACTGAGCGCATCACAACGCGCCAGATCCCGTGCCACATCACCTTCACAAACGAGGCGACGCACAAGATCATCGAAGATAACCTCAAGCAGTCGGCCATGTACTCCGGCAACATTGAGGGTGTTGGCCCAAGATATTGCCCAAGTATTGAAGACAAGGTCGTCCGCTTTGCTGATCGCACGTCCCATCAGGTCTTTCTCGAACCTGAAGGTCTCGACGACGACACGATCTATCCAAATGGCGTGTCCACGTCCCTGCCCCGCGATGTCCAGGATTTGTTCCTGCGCACGATCCCCGGCCTTGAGAACGTTGAAATCAAGCAGCCCGGCTATGCCATCGAATACGATTACGTTGATCCGCGCGAACTTGGGCCCACGCTCGAAGTCGCCCGCTTGCCTGGCCTCTACCTCGCCGGCCAGATCAACGGCACTACCGGTTACGAAGAAGCAGGCGCGCAAGGCCTCGTTGCTGGCCTCAACGCCGCCCTCGCAGCATCCGGCAGCGCTCGAAATGTCATTCTGTCTCGCACGGACAGCTACACCGGCGTCATGATCGATGATCTGGTCACCCGCGGTGTCACTGAGCCCTATCGTATGTTCACTTCGCGTGCCGAATATCGTCTCAAACTCCGCGCTGACAACGCTGATCAGCGCCTCACCCCGCTCGGTCTCGATCTCGGCTGCATCGGCTCATCGCGCGCCGACGCTTATCAAGCCAAAGCCGCAGCTCTCAATGCCACGCGCGCTGCTCTTGAAGGCCTCAACCTCACACCGAACGAAGCCGAAAAGCACGGCCTCAGCCTCAACAAGGATGGCCGCCGCCGCTCGGCGTTCGATCTCCTCGCCTACCCTGAAATCACCTTCGATCGCCTTGCCGTCATCTGGCCGCAACTCGCCTCCATTGCACCTGGCATTGCAGCCCAAGTCGCTGTTGATGCGCGCTACGCGTCTTATGTCGAGCGCCAGCAAGCCGACGTTGAAGCCCTCCGCCGCGACGAAGGCATTGCGATCCCATCTGACCTCGACTTTGCCGCCATCTCTGGCTTGTCCAATGAGCTGCGCCAAAAACTCGAAAGCGTTCGCCCAGCGACGCTATCTCAGGCAGGCCGCATTGACGGCATGACGCCAGCGGCGCTCCTTTTGCTTCGCGCCATCGTCAAGCGATCGCGACCCGGCAAAACAACACCGCCGGCGCGGAAGCCGCAAAGCGCATGACCGACATCCCGTCAATCCACTCGGCTGACGATCTCGAACGTGTCTTTTCGATTTCACGTGAAACAGTTGACAGGCTGAAAATCTATGAGTCGGCGCTGCGCAAATGGCAACGCGCCGTCAACCTAGTCGCGCCCGCCACATTGCCGGACGTCTGGGCCAGACACTTCGCCGACAGTCTGCAGATCGCCGAGTTCGTCCCGAAATCCGCCAAAACCCTAGCTGATCTGGGCTCTGGCGCTGGGTTTCCAGGCTTGGTGCTTGCCGCCCACTTCGCTGACACAGGCGGTCCTTCTGTAACGCTCATCGAAAGCGATCAGCGCAAGGCGGCGTTTTTGCGTGAGGCTGCACGGGCTATGGAAATCTCTGTGGACATCCTGTCGACGCGAATCGAAAACAATGCGAATCTAGCCGTGCTCTCAGGCGTGAACGTCGTGACGGCACGGGCGCTTGCCCCGCTCAACCGGCTTTTGTCACTCGTCGCGCCTTTTGTAACCGGCGAGACTGTTAGTATCTTTATGAAGGGCCGCACTGCCGAAGCTGAGATCGAGGAAGCCCGCCAGGAATGGCATTTTGATGTTGACGAGCGTGCGAGTATTACCGACGAGGCTGCCAAGATCATTGTGGTCCGCCATATAGTATCGAAGTCGGCTGCGACCGGTTTGGCCAATTCTGAATGAGGACGCCAATATGACAGGTTCAAGCGAGCTCAGGGTCCTTGCCGTCGCCAACCAGAAGGGTGGCGTTGGCAAAACGACGACTGCCATCAATCTCGGCACCGCGTTGGCAGCAATCGGCGAAAAGGTCATGATCCTTGATACCGACCCGCAGGGCAACGCCTCCACAGGTCTCGGTGTCTCGCCGGAAAGCCGCAGCTTTACATCTTACAGCGTGCTCGCTGGCCACGTATCCGTGCTCCAGGCCGCCGTCCCAACCGAAGTGCCAAATCTTCACGTCGTACCCGGCAACAATGATCTCGTCGGCTTCGAAACCGAATACATGACCGATCGTAATCGTGCCTTCCGGCTGCGCGATGCCATCACGTCAATGCAAGGCGAGCAGGCAGCCCGCACCACTGAGGCGCAGTTCACCTATATCTTGATCGACTGTCCGCCGTCCCTCAATCTGCTGACATTGAACGCACTGGTCGCGTCCAATGCCGTCATCGTTCCGGTGCAATGCGAGTTCTTCGCCCTCGAAGGTATCTCGCAGCTCAACAGCACGATTGAGCAGATCCGCGGTTCGCTCAATCCGGATCTCGAAATCCAGGGCGTCGTCTTAACGATGCATGATGCCCGCATCGGCCTCTCCCAGGAGGTCGCCAGCGAAGTCCGTGCTTACTTTGGCGACAAAGTCTATGAGACCGCCATTCCACGTAACGTAAAGGTTGCCGAAGCGCCCTCCTTCGGCAAACCGATTCTTCTGTATGATTACGATTGTGCCGGCAGCCAGGCCTACATCGCTCTGGCTACCGAAATGATCGATCGTGAGAAAGCGCGTCCCCGTGCAGCCTAGTGGCAGCATAATGGACAGCAAGACTTTGTAATGAAGCGCCACCGGCGCACGCGTCCCCTCTCCCCGTCCTTCACGGGGAAAGGCTTAGGGTGAGGGGCAGCGCAACGGTAAAACGTTCGCGGTAACTCGTTCCTCACTTTACGTAGAATAACGAACGGCATTGTAAATTTCGACGAGGGCAAGAATGGCTGTAGCGCAGCAAAAAGGCAGACTAGGTCGTGGTCTGGCTTCTTTGATCGGAGAACAAGGACCAACCCAATCGCGATTGCCGCCGGAAGGTGTGCAGCGCATTGTGCCGATCGACCACATCCGCCCAAGCGCGCTCAATCCGCGCAAAAATTTCCGCGAAGACGAGCTCAGCGAGCTGGCCGATTCGATCCGCGAAAAAGGCCTCGTCCAGCCGCTCATCGTGCGCGAGTCTGACGAAAACAAATACGAGATCGTTGCCGGCGAACGTCGTTGGCGCGCAGCTCAACGGGCCGGCGTCCACATGGTTGCCGTCATCATCCGCGAGCTCGACGATCAGGAAATGCTCGAACTCGCGATCATCGAGAACGTGCAGCGATCCGATCTCAACTCCATCGAAGAAGCTGGCGGCTATCGCGATCTGATCGAACGTTTTGGCTACACGCAAGACCGCCTCTCCGAAGTCATCGGTAAAAGCCGCAGTCATCTCGCCAACACGCTACGACTGCTAAAACTGCCAGACATCATTCAGGAGCACGTCAGCCAAGGCCGCCTCACGCCAGGTCACGCCCGCCCGCTTGTCGGCCGTCAAGACTCCGAAGTGCTGGCGGAGCTAATAATCGCCAAGGACATGAACGTTCGCGATGTTGAAGCGCTCGTCCAAAAAACCGATCAATCCCACGATCAACCGCAGCTCCGTCGCGTCCGCGAAAAAGACCCGGACACTCGCGCCTTTGAGACCGAAGTCTCAAACATCCTGGGCCTAAAAGTCGAGATAAAATCCGGCACCGGCGAAACCGGCGCCCTCACCATCAAATACACCGACTTCGACCAACTCGACTACCTCCGCACGCTTCTGGTGGGCGAGCGCCGACAAGGGTAGTCGTTGAATCTACCTTCGATGCGATGAGCCAACAGCAGCTGTGATCACAAATTGCTGAAGGCTTGAGCGTACTCCACTCGAGCAACCTCCACGCTTTGCTCTGTCAACTGCAACGCCATGAAGTGGGGGCCAGCATAGTCGCACGGAAAATCTACAGCGGTTTCCACAGAGAAACCAAATCGACAATAATAGTCTGGATCGCCGAGGACGAAGATCATTTTGAACCCTATCGTGCGCGCTTGAATTAACGCCTCTCGAATGAGCATCGATCCGATTCCTCTACCCTGACAAGATTTCGCCACGGACACTGGCGCCAGTGCAAGCGTCGCGTCAGGTGACTTCAACACCGACAAGCTGATGTGGCCGCGAACCGCATCACCATCCATGGCGACAAGTGAAATCGCCAAGTCACCTCCTGCCCGCAATGCCTCAACTAGATCCGCCTCATCGGTCTGATCGAAGGCGTCTACGACAACAGTGCGAATTGCTGAGTGATCGGCAGCAGTCTCGCGTTGTAAGTTCATAAAGTAATCCCGCGTCGACCTATTCTCTAGTGTAACATTTTTCAGAATGGGTCGGCGCGATCTTTCCAATCGTTTGCCGATGCTGAACGCGTCCTTCGGGTCACCAACGTTGATCCCACACCCTCCGCCACTACTGCCCGCTCCCTCAAACAGCCTCAATAACCATCGCGATACCCTGACCGACCCCAATACACATCGCACAAAGCGCCCGCTTCGCACCACGTTCCTGCAACTCAATCGCAGCCGTCAGCGCGAGCCGCGCACCAGACATACCAAGCGGATGACCCAGCGCAATTGCACCGCCGTTCGGGTTGACGTGCTCAGCATCATCGGCCAGTCCCAGCTGCCGCGTTGTCGCCAGAGCCTGCGCCGCGAACGCCTCGTTCAGCTCAACCACATCGATGTCACCGATACTAAGCCCCAACCGTTCCAGCAGCTTCTGTGAGGCCGGCGCAGGTCCGATGCCCATGATCCGTGGTGGCACGCCTGCGGTCGCGGTGCCCAAAATCCTCGCTTTCGGCGTCAGGCCATACTTCTCAACAGCCTCAGCTGAAGCAACAATCACAGCCGCCGCACCATCGTTGACGCCGGACGCATTGCCAGCAGTCACCGAGCCACCATCACGAAACGGCGCTGGCAGCGACGCCAGTTTCTCCAGCGTCGTCTGTCGTGGATGCTCATCTGTGTCCACGATTGTCGGATCACCGCGGCGCTGCGGGATCGTCACGGCAACGATCTCCTTAGCAAATCGCCCGCTGGCCTGGGCTGCGGCGGCCCGCTCTTGGCTGCGCAGCGCAAACGCATCCTGATCGGCGCGGCTGATCTGAAACTCTTCCGCGACGTTCTCAGCGGTATCCGGCATTGAGTCGATGCCATACTGCTTCTGCATCAGCTTATTGACGAACCGCCAGCCGATCGTCGTGTCATAAACCGTGTTATCGCGCGTAAACGCAGCGGTTGCCTTTGGCATCACGAACGGTGCCCGTGACATGCTCTCAACGCCGCCAGCCAGCATCACTTCCGCTTCGCCAGCTTTGATCGTTCGACCCGACATCCCAATCGCATCCAACCCTGAGCCACACAGCCGGTTGATCGTGCCACCCGGCACATCTGTTGGCAGCCCGGCCAGCAGCGTCGCCATTCGCGCCACATTGCGGTTATCCTCACCCGCTTGGTTGGCGCAGCCAAAGATCGAGTCATCAATGTCTTCCGGCTTAAGGCCCGGCGCGTCTGCCATCACTGTCCGAATGACGTGCGCTGCCAAATCGTCCGGACGAACGCTCGAAAGCGCTCCACCATATCTCCCGATCGGCGTACGTTTGCCCTCACAGATAAATGCTTCGCGGGTCATGACAGACGTCCTCCAAATGATCGGTTGAGTTTCTTTGCTTCACTCCATACTCACGCATGACCAAACGAATGCAATATCTTTGTCGCCTTTCAGGGCAATGATCAGATTAGAGTGCCAGCATCTCTGAGGAACCGCGCGATGACTGAAAGCAGAAACCAATTCGACTGGCGCAATCTTATCGAGCGCCTTGGTCTGTCCGATCTGGGCGGCACCACCCACGCCAAGCTAGTCGATGCCTACTCAGGTCCAACTCGTCATTATCATTCGGTCGCCCATATCGAAGATTGCCTGAACCAGCTCGCTGATTGCACCCTCCCGCAGCAGCAATCCGATCCCATGGCACTCGCACTTTGGTTTCATGACGCGGTCTACAACTGGCGTTCAAAGACCAACGAGGCCGATAGCGCACACTGGGCCCGAGAATTCCTCGAAGGCTGCGATGCCGCGCCTGAGCTGACAACCAACATCTCAGATCTCATCATGGCAACCAGGCATTTCGTGCCCGAACCACTCGTCGATGATCAGCCGTTATTAGTCGACATCGATCTCTCAATCCTCGGCCGTACGCCTGAAGTCTACGATCACTACGAAGTCGCGATCCGTGAAGAATACAAATGGGTGCCAGCGATGACGTATCGTCGTGAACGTCGTTCGATTCTGCGTGCATTTCTGAAGCGAGATATCATATACAACACAATACGCTTCCAGGCGCTCTACGAAGACCCAGCCAGAAGCAACTTGAAGCGTGCCATCGAGATGCTTTGAGTAGCCTGATAGAGGACCGCCGAGCCGACTCCAAAACATGTTCAGGTAATTGGGGAACCCACTCTGACCCGGTGGGAGCCACGACTTAACGGCTTCCATTGGAATTATTCCGTGAACTTTGTTCCCTTCGCATCCTTTACCCGACGCCCGTTTTCTGGAACATAAGCGCCTCACTCATTTCGTCATTCCCGCGTCGTGCTGGCACGCTTTCAGCATAATGCCGGGAACCCAAGCGAGCCAGCGCCATCAGGAGTTTTGACTGATGCGTTTTGCCCTTTCCACCAGGTCCCGCTAAATTCCATGCACCTCATAACGCTTGAGACTCTTTCCAACACTATTCGGGCCCGTCGTACATCGACAGCAGAAAAATCCTACACCCGCCAACTGCTCGATGCCGGACCACCGAAATGCGCCAAGAAACTCGGTGAGGAAGCCGTCGAACTCGTGATTGCAGCCACCAGCGAAGACGATACCTCCCTGCATAACGAGGCAGCCGACGTTCTCTATCACTTGCTCGTCCTTCTCGAGAGCCGCGAGACCAACCTCGCGCCCGTGCTGGACATCCTGGCAGAACGCCACGGTATCTCCGGCCTCGACGAAAAGGCCTCCCGCGAGAACTCCTAACCATCCCAACATTCCTGAACTAACAAGTAGCGAGCTTTTCTATGATCGAAATCAATGGTGCAGCCCACGTCGTTTTAACCGTCAGCCAGTGGGACAAGGCACATGCGTTCTATTCCGAACTGCTGCCCTTCCTCGGAATGCAGAAAGTCTATGACGGCAACAACTTCCTGTATCATGTGGGTGGCCGCACGGCGCTTGGCATCCAGCGTGCAGCACCCGAACACGAAGGCGAACGTTTCGTCCAAAACCGGGTCGGCCTGCATCACATGTGTTTTCGCGCGCGTTCGCGAGAGGATGTCGATAAACTGGCGGAGAAAGTTCGAGAACTGGGCGGCCATATTGACCGAGGCCCAATCGAAGGCGACTTCGCACCAGGCTATTATTATTGCGTCTTCGAGGATCCCGATGGCATCCGGCTTGAAATAAACTTCGTGCCGGGCAAAGGACTGCTAGTCGGCGACAAGCCGCTGGCACCAAGCGATGATCCTGATTGGAACCAGAACGTCTAAATGGGCTACAGCATGTTGCATTTTAAAGGATTCACTGTGCGACTTAAAACGCGCAATCTTCGGGCGATTTAAGGCTCCTATTGAGCGCGACGTGCTTTAGTGTCCGGGCTTAGCAACTCGTCGTGATCAGGGAATTAGCCGATGTTGATACAAGTTAAGTCTGAGCGGTTGCTCTTAGTAGTGTTGAGTCGAGTGCAGTAGAGTCGTGTCGGATAATGCAGCATTGAAATGACTGAATCATCTCCCCTCCCCTATTCCCCTTACCGCGTATTCAATCGCGAGCAATGGGCTCGTCTGCGCGCTGACACGCCGATGACGATCGTCCAAAAAGATCTCGACGCGCTGTCCGGCGTCATCGAAGAGCTGTCGATCGTTGAAATTGAGCAGGTCTACCTGCCGATGTCCCGCTTACTCAATCTCTATGTCCAGGCTTCGCAGGAATTACGCGCTGTCTCCTCGACGTTCCTCGGCACCCGGGATGACAAGATCCCGTTCATTATCGGCATCGCGGGCTCAGTTGCTGTCGGTAAGTCGACAACCGCACGCGTGCTGCGCGCGTTGCTTGCGCGTTGGCCGGACCATCCCCGAGTGGATCTCATAACAACCGATGGTTTTCTCTATCCGAATGCCGAGCTTGAGCGTCGCGGCATAATGGATCGTAAAGGCTTTCCCGAGAGTTTCGACACCAAGCGCCTGTTGCGCTTTCTCGGTGAAGTAAAATCAGGACGTACGGACGTCGAAGCACCAGTTTACTCGCACTTCCTCTATGACATCGTACCCGAACAAAAGACTGTTGTTTCCCGGCCGGACATTCTCCTGGTCGAAGGCCTCAACGTGTTTCAGCCAGCGCACCTGCCAAAGGGCGGGCAGGAGATTCCATACGTCTCGGATTTTTTCGATTTTTCCATTTACATGGACGCCCAGACTGCGCTGATCGAAGAATGGTACGTGACCCGCTTCCTGAAACTACGCGCCACCGCCTTCCGAGATAAGGGTGCCTACTTCCATCGTTACTCGAAACTGGATGACGATCAGGCCCGTGAGCGCGCCCTCAGCATTTGGAACGACATCAATCTTAAAAACCTGGAAGAGAACATCGAGCCAACTCGGCAACGCGCCCGATTGATCCTGCGCAAAGGTGCCAATCATTCAATCGAAAGCGTCGCGTTGCGCAAACTATAGTTTGATACCGTCATCATACATGTTTGCGTTTTGCATAAAAAAAGAGCCGCACGGGGAGATGCGGCTCAATAAAAGTTATTTTGCTCTGAGTATTCTGGCAGTCCGTTCGTCTATCTGGCGTTCGTTTCATCTCCTCTTGGGTTCGACATCATAAACAGCATCTCAGCCAGTAAAGCCTGGCTGTCTGTACCATCGTGGAGCTCGGCATCATCGTCCGTCTCCACATAGTACGCGGCGGCCTGAGCAAGCGCATGGGCCCCAATCGCTAGCAAACACGAAAGTTCATTTCGTTTGTTTGCCCGCGTCTGGGTATTTCGTAAAACATCTTTCGGTGATCGGCGAATTGCATCGGTGGTCCGCAGAAGCGATTGCCGCGCGGCTTCTGTCGGCAATCTGAAAGACGTATTGTCGTTGAGTTGATGAGCGGCCGGCAAACCAAGAAGTTCTCCGCGGATGGCATCTTGCTCGACATTATATTTGTCACGTAGCCGCCGGATCGTAGAAGGATCAGCATGACCAAGTTGGCGAATGGCTGTGGTCGGTTTCAAACCTGGCGTGCATTGGATGAGACGGCCAATTTCCAGAAGCTTTTCGTGATCGTCGATCCCGCTCCCTTTTGGACGGCCTCGCGATCTCTTTTGGTCAGACATAATAGTATCTCTCTTCGGAACATCGCGTCTTTCTGAAACACAATGTGCCGATGAGAAACAAAAAAGCCAAGGGATTTTAATTGTTTATGGCGGAGAATTAAACGAGTTGCGTATGGAATCGTTGTAAAAATGCATTAAATCAACCCCCAACCATGAAGTTGTGATCTGCTACTCGTGTAATAAATGGAAGATAAGATGAGTTTGCGAATCAAAAATATATAGAAACCAAGTCCGATAGAGCAGCGCGGATCCCTCTATTATAATAATAAAGAGATCCACGCGAGACGCTGTTGTTTTGTGATTATCCGATCAAACCATTCTTTTTGGCGAGATCAGCAAGGCTCGCTTCTGGGCGGGCGCCGATATGTGAAATGATCTCGGCCGCTGCAATGCCGCCCAGCTTGGCAGACGTCTCGTGGTCAAGCCCTTTGGTGTGACCATAGAGAAAGCCAGCAGCGAACAGATCTCCAGCGCCAGTCGTGTCGACCACTTCGGCCACAGGGAAAGCGCTAACCGTTATTTGGTCGCTGCCAGATACAACCACAGACCCCTTTTCGCTTCGTGTCAGGATTGAAAGCTGAGTGTCCTGTCCTACCTGTCGGGCCGCGTCATCGAATGAGGACGTTGCGTAAAGCGATGTAATCTCTGCTTCGTTGGCAAATAGAATATCGATGTCATTCTTTATCAGTGCCAAAAAAGAATCCCGATGGCGGTCGACACAAAACCCGTCCGATAGAGTCAGAGAAACTTTGCGACCGGCAGCCTTGGCATAGCCGGCAGCCTTGGCAAACGCCGCTTTGGCTTCGTCCCTGTCGAATAGATAACCTTCTAGATAGGTCACAGCGCTATCAGCGATCATGGCTTGGTCGATTTCGTCACCGCCAAGTTCTGGACTGACGCCGAGAAACGTATTCATCGTCCGCTCGCCATCAGGCGTAACAAGAACAAGCGAGCGTGCTGTTGGTGTGTCGCTGGTGGATGGTGCCGTCTCAAACGCAACGCCGGCAGCCTTGATGTCATGCGCGAAGACGCCGCCAAAATCATCTTGGCCAACTTTGCCGATAAACGCAGCTTTGCCACCAAAACTGGCAATGCCGGTCATCGTGTTGGCGCCAGAACCACCTGAGATCTCGACACCCGGCCCCATCGCCTTATAGAGCTTACTGACGGTTTCAGCGTCGACCAGCTGCATATGTCCTTTGGCGGCGCCATGCGTTTCGAGGAACGCATCATCACAACGGCCGATAATATCGACGATCGCATTGCCAATGCCACAGACGTCAAATCGGGTGCTACCCATCATCTTTTCCTTTTTCATGTTTGAAATTGCTGAGACCCGAATAGCGTTTTAAGCGCAGCCCGAAAACGTGACATAGGCAGCGAGTTGCCGCTCTGCGGTGACTTCGGGGAATAACCGGGAATGCCCGACCTGGTCGAGGTAAGCCTGTAAACAGCCAGTTTGCGGACAACTTGCAAGTCGTGTTTGGATTTAACGCCTTTTGCGCTGTGCGATGTGTGCTGCAAGATTAAACAGCAGCCGTTCGGCCAAAACGGCGTCCATCGAACTGTTGAGCCTTGCCTGCTGGGCCGTTTCATTAATCCGTTGCAGGGCCTCTCCAAGGCTCGCTGTCGGCCACAGCCGGCATTGCGCTGCCACTGTATCCTTTAATTTGAAATGGAGCGGCGGCCTCAGGCTGCGCAATGCTTCATCAGGCGACTTGCCGGCATCCATCGCCGAGCGGACCCGGTGCAGCCGCTGGAAATAGCGCAGGGCGATCAGAATAATGGCTTGCGGGTTCTCACCAGCGGTAACCGCCCGGTCGAATTCGGCAACAACATTGGCCGGCTCGCCGGAAGCTGCTGCGATCGCAATGTATTCCAGTCCCGTGTCTGAAGCATCGCCGACAATGGCTTCGATGTCGCTGACATCGACTGTGTCGCGGCCCTTGCAATAGAGGATCAGCTTTTCAATCTCACCACGGGAAAGTGCCCGATCAGCCCCGAGGCGTCCTACCAGCACATCTGTCGCATCCCGGCTGATGCGTAGGCCGGCCGCCGCCATCATGTCTCGGACAAGACCGGCCAGATTGCTATCAGCGTCTGCATAGCAGGGCACGGCTGCAGCCCATGGTGTGCTCTCAAACAGTTTTCGTAGCGCGTCCGTTGCTTTCAGGTTGCCAGCCTCACAAATCAATCCGCATGCCGGCGCACCATCGGTAAAGATGTTTTTGAATAGCGCCGCGTTGATTTTGCGCCCAGCCGTCGTGCGCACCACCTTGCCGCCGCCAAACATCGGTATTGTCTGCAATTCGACAACAAGTCGGTCCGGATTGCCATCGAGGTCCGGCTCTTCGATGCGGACCGTTTCCGCGTCCTCACCGCCACGGTTCGCGAATACAGCGGCAATACTGCGCGCTCGCTCAGAAACCAGCCCGGTATCAGGGCCGTGCACTAGAACAGCGACAACGTCCTTGTTCGGCGCTTTCACAAAGGCTTCGGCCTGTTGCGCCTTGATGGCGACCATCGGCGACTGCTCTCGCTAGTGATTACTGTTTTCGGTAGCCGACGTTCGGCTTGTCGTCCTAATGCCGCTGCAACACAACGATATCGTTGTTAGTCAGACGTCGCCTTCATCACAGACAGCCTTATCTGGACAGAAACGCTTCAATTCGCCCGGAAATGTCGGTCGCAACCGTGCGCGCCGTGCGGTTTTCCGCATCCCGCTTGGCGCGGACATTGGCATAAATCGTCTGAAATCTCTGGAAGCCGGCTCGGCCAAAACTTTGGCCTTTCAAGACGACTTTTTTATCGCGCGTATCGATCAGCTGGAAATCCGCGTCGATATGATAAATCTGCGTCTCGGCGTTGCCCTCAATATCGACCAGCTGTGATGTCAGCCGCTCACGCACCGCGATATCAAGTTTGTAGGTCTTCTCAGTCGCTTGCTGGCCGCCACCCGTCGTCCGGAAGATCAACTCATTACGCAGCTGTTGGCCGACCCGACCTGGAATCGTCGTAATCGCAACCTGCGCCATCTTCTCGCTGACGCTTTGGCCGCCAGAGTTTGCCGCGTACATCGGCCGAAACCCGCTGCCACCACAAGCTGCCAAGCTTGGCGCGACAAGCATGCCAATCAGCGCCAGTCGCACGAGGCTTCTGGCTTTTAGGCGGCTGGATCCGCTATCTTGTGCGTCACGCAACAACATTTACAATCCTCTGCGGCACGACGATCACCTTTTTGGGCGCCTTGCCAGCCAGCGCTTTGACCACCGGCTCAAGCTGCAGGGCTGCCGCCTGGACATCGTCGTTGGACGCGGAACGCGCAATCGTCAGCTCGTCCCGTCGTTTACCATTCACCTGTACGGCAATGGTCACTATATCGTCAACGAGAAGCGCCGCCTCAGCATCCGGCCACGGCTGTTCCGCCAGGATACTGTGGTATCCAAGCAGCAGCCAGCATTCCTCGGCCAGATGCGGCATCATCGGCCCGATCAGCTGCACCATGATTTCACCGGCCTCACGCAGCGCCCACGCCATATCGTCTGTTGGCTTCTTGTCATAGGCTGCCAGAGCACTTTGAACAGCGTTTGCCGCTTCGTAGAGCTGCGCGACAGCCACATTGAAGCGTAATCCCTCAATGTTTTGCCCAACCTGGTGCAGCGCCTTATGAACCGAGCGCCTCAGTTCCAGAGCCCCATCGCTAAATATAGCGGGCTTTGCAGCGCTTTGCGCGGCACCTTGATCGATGATCTCGTGCACCAACCGCCAAATCCGCTGAATGAAGCGGCTCGCGCCAGCCACTCCTGATTCCGTCCAGATCACGTCGCGCTCTGGCGGACTATCAGACAGCATGAACCAGCGCGCGCAATCAGCACCATATCCAGTAATGATATCATCCGGATCGACCAAATTCTTGCGCGACTTCGACATCTTCTCGATCGGACCAATAGTAACCGGCTGACCGTTGGCGAGTTCCGTCGCAACCCGCTGCTCGCCGGCCTCCTTGATGTCGACTTCAACCGGCAGCAACCAACGCCCATCACTCGATTTATAGGTCTCGTGGATCACCATGCCCTGCGTAAACAGCGCTTTGAACGGTTCCTTCGTACCTTGCGGTAGATGCCCCGTCTCAATCATGGCCCGCGCAAAGAACCGCGAATACAGCAGGTGCAAAATCGCGTGCTCAATGCCGCCGATATATTGGTCAACCGGCATCCAGTAGGCGGCTGCCTCTAAATCGGTCGGTTCAGCTGAGTCCGACGCCGAAAATCGCGCGAAATACCACGATGAATCAACAAACGTATCCATCGTATCGGTTTCCCGCCGGGCAGCTTTGCCACAAGACGGGCAATCAACCTTCAACCAGCTGTCATGTCGGTCGAGCGGATTGCCGGGCTTATCGAACGTCACGTCTTCCGGCAGTTTCACCGGCAATTCGGCTGCTGGCACCGGTACGACACCGCAATCATCACAATGGATCATCGGGATCGGGCAACCCCAGTAGCGTTGCCGCGACAAACCCCAGTCGCGCAGCCGGTAATTGACCTGCCGCTTGCCTTGCCCGGCCTTTTCCAGGCGCCGGGCGACATCTTCCATGGCATCCTTGACAGCCATACCGTCCAAAAACCGTGAATTGCCCAGTTTGCCAGGCCCGATGTACGCTTCGCGGCCAACATCGAAGGTCGTCGAGTCCTGATCTTCCGGAATGACCACCGGCAGGATCTTCAAGCCATATTTCTGCGCAAAATCGAGGTCGCGCTGATCGTGCGCCGCAGAACCGAACACCGCGCCGGTGCCGTATCCCATCAGCACGAAATTCGCCACATAAACGGGCACTTTCCATTCTGGATCAAATGGATGCACGGCCACCAGTCCGGTATCAAAACCCTTCTTCTCGGCCTTTTCAACGGCTTCCAGAGAAGTCCCAATCCGTTGGCATTCAGTGATAAACGCCGTCAGATCCTCGGAAGACCGCGCCAAATGCGTTGCCAACGGGTGCTCCGGCGAAATCGCCATAAAGCTTGCACCGAATATCGTGTCATGGCGTGTCGTGAAGATCTCCAGCGACTGCTGCTCATCCGGCAGCTTGGCGCCTTCCAGCGGCCAGTTGATCAGCATGCCTTCCGACCGCCCAATCCAGTTGGCCTGCATCGTGCGCACTTTCGACGGCCAATCTTCCAGGCCCTGCAGCGCTTCCAGCAGATCGTCAGCATATTCCGTGATCTTGAAGAACCACTGCGTCAGCTCGCGTTGTTCTACAAGCGCGCCGGAACGCCAGCCACGCCCGTCTATCACCTGCTCATTTGCCAAAACCGTATGATCGACCGGGTCCCAATTGACCTTCGATGATTTCCGGTACGCCAGCCCCTTCGCGTACATGTCCAAGAACAGCTTTTGCTGATGCTGATAGTAATCGACATTGCAGGTCGCGAATTCGCGGTTCCAGTCCAGCGACAACCCCATCGACTTCAGCTGCGTCTTCATCGCCTCGATGTTTGCATAGGTCCAGGTGCCGGGATGGGTCTTGTTCTCCATCGCCGCGTTTTCCGCTGGCATCCCAAACGCATCCCAACCCATTGGATGCAGAACATTAAATCCCTTGGCGCGCTTATACCGGGCCAGCACGTCGCCCATCGCATAGTTGCGCACGTGCCCCATATGGATGCGCCCTGATGGATAGGGGAACATTTCGAGCACATAGCATTTGGGCTTCGAGTAATCGTCGCCGGCACGAAACACATCGCGTTCGGTCCAGGTCTTCTGCCAATGCTTTTCACGATCGACGGCGTTATAACGTTCGGTGGCCATTCCCGGCGCTCCGCTTGAAATCATTTTGGGTGTCAGGTGAATAGTGAGCGAGATGTCTAATACAAGTTGGCGCTGGGCGAAAGCGGCTGGTACTTGCCGTATAGTCTCGCTCGGCCCATCGTCGCCGAAATTAGGAATGAAAATGGGTATTGCCGAAGTTAGCGCCAAAATCAGCACAGCTGCCCGCGAAGACGGCCGCCCGTTAAGCGATATTCATCTGATCGCGGTATCAAAGACGTACGCCGCAGATGCCATTCGGTCGGCGCTAAACGCTGGGCACCGCGCTTTTGGCGAAAACCGGGTGCAGGAAGCGGCAGGAAAATGGCCGGAATTGCGGGCCGACTACAACGACATTGATCTCCACCTAATCGGCCCACTGCAATCCAACAAAGCGCGCCAGGCAGTTGAGTTATTCAACGCAATCCACACCATCGATCGCCCAAAAATCGCCGAAGCCATCGCAGCCGAAATGAAATCACAGAGCAAAGCACTCGCACTCTTCATTCAAGTCAACACGGGCGAAGAGCCACAAAAAGCCGGCATCGCGCCTGCTGAAACGACAGGTTTCGTTGAAAAATGCCGCAATGAGCTGCAGCTACCGATTCAAGGCCTGATGTGCATTCCTCCGGTCGATGAGGAGCCCGGCGTACATTTCGCGCTACTCGGCGAACTTGCGCGCGATGCCGGGCTCAAACAGCTCAGTATGGGCATGAGCAGCGACTACGACATCGCAATACAATTTGGCGCCACACATGTTCGTGTCGGCTCCGCCATCTTTGGCGCGCGGACAAAACCTTGAGGTCCAGCAGTCCGAACTGATTCGGTGTGGCAGATTTCACGTCAAAGCCCTGTTTATAGGGCTTCCTGGCCCTAATTGTTTCACGTGAATCGAGAAAGTCACTTTCCCAACAGGCACTGCGTAACCGAATTGTTGCCAACCATAACGTGTTAATATCTCGTTAATGATTCGCTTCTGTTTGCGTAGCATCAGTAAATCCGGCCCCACCAAAGTGGCCCGGTGGCGTAGGAGCATCCTCCAACCGAGTGTCCGTTCGCGGTGGCAACGACAATGCCGCGAGCGACAGCAAGGGAGCCACCCATGGCCAACGCCTCCGCGACCGACGAACTTCTCCGCGAAGCTGACAGTGCCGCCAGTGATGCCGCAGCCGACGCACGTGCTGAGGTCTTTGAGCGGGCTGAAAAGGAAGGGGCTCCAGGCGCAGTCGAAGCACCGCCAATGTCGAAGCGGCGCGCCAAAAAACTATCAAAGCAGTCCAAGTCAAAAGATGGTTTCAAGCATTTCATCGTCGATGTCTGGCTAACTGACCTGAACCCGACCGAATTCGGCATCTTCAAGCGTTCGCGCAACCGTGCCCGTTCGCGCCAGTTCACCAAGGACATGGATATCTTTGCCGAGGTGATCGAGGAGGGCGAGCGCAAGGGCCTGATCGGCTACCGCAAAGACCTCTGGAAAGAAACCGAGGATGCCGGCAAGCGCCTCGTCTTCAAGCTGTTCACGGACAAGCTCAATTGGCGCGCAACGATGGATCTCATGCTGGCGCGTTCGATCCAACAGACAATCGGCGCCCGCCTGCTACCAGTGACCACCTATTCGATCAACAACTCGGGCGAAGAACAGGTCGTTTACCTCGAGCGTTCCGCCAACAAGTGGCCGTTGATGCCGGAAAACTTCTCATTCTTCCTGTTGCAGGACGGCAAGGTTGAATTCTTCCGTCTCCGCCAGGATTTCATTCGCTTCGGCGATGACTACACCGTTTACAATGGCCGCAACGAAGAGATCGGCATGCTCGACGGCGCATTTTTCACGATCTCGGGCAAATGGCGTGGCCGTGTCCGCGAGGACTATGCCGACAAGCCGCTGATGAACACGCTGCAGTTGTTCTGTGCCATGCTGATCTTCAACGACCGCTGCCGCAGCCACATCAAGCAGATCGCAAAGGGTGTCATTGCCGGCGAGATCGAACCCAAGCTCGAAAAGCAGGAAAAAGACCTCTACATGAACCCGCGCCGCGTGAGATAGCGGATCTGGTGGCATGTCAGCGCGGGCCGGGGGACGGACTCTAGGTTGGATTTGTCCAACTTAGATTGGGGCAGGCATAGGGATCGCACGCGACCCGGCGCGTTGCGCCGCCCCCGTGGAGGCCCTGAGCGAAGCGAAGATACGGCCGTGAACGAGAAAAAGCTCTCCCCGCGCGACGCAATTGAGACAATCAGTGTCGCCGTTGAGACATTGCTAAAAGACTATGAAAATCAGTCGCTTTGGCCGGTTTTGTGCATTGCAAAAAACGCATATCAGCAATGTGATTCGAGCATTTGTGTAACGGGTCAGCCGGACTTATGTCGCCGATAACCAATGCAGCGGTTGCAAAGGTTTTTTACTCGGAGATAAGGCAATGGCCCTACTACAAAGCATCGTCGATCGCAGCCGCCGCAATCGTTCTGCAGCAGATCTAGGTCACATGTCTGACAGACAGCTTGAAGACCTTGGTTTGTGCCGCGCGGATATCCGCCAGTCCAAACCACGCACATCAATGTCTCCGATGAGAGCAAACGAAGCTTGGCCAACCCTGTAAGGGGCCAAGTTTCGAGTCAGTCAAAGACTATTGCACTGCTATGACGGGAGGAACCTAAGTCGGTTCCTTCCGGTTTTATTTGCGCATCGATTGCCAGAGACCTTTGCATCGGGCCGATCTGAGTAGTGCGCTGGGCGGTTTCTGGAAAAATTGCGCTCAAAACGTCATCAGATCCCAGCGCTGTTCTAGTTTGAATGACTTGGCTCCATGGCGAACGACGTGCTGGAGAACAGTTCGGGCTAGGAAACGCCTTATCTATTGTGCACGCTGCGTATGATACCTCTCGTAATCCCGTCAGGTATCGACGCATGCAGCGAGATAAGGTCATCAGATGCCCCACCCACTCCGTCATTCCCGTGTCGTGCTGGCACGCTTTCAGCATGAAGGCGGGAACCCAAGCAAGCCTCAACAAGGCAGGCGCTCACTGCTAACAACAATCCTGGCATCCTTGGTGTTCGCCGCCAGCCCTACCCAGACAGCCCAAGCCGCCCAGACCGACGCCCCACGCCCCGCGAACCCAACAGGCGCCCGCGCAGAAACCGTGGCAACCGGCCTCGAAAACCCCTGGGGACTGGCCTTCCTGCCAAATGGCGACATGCTGGTCACCGAGCGCCCCGGCCGCGTCCGCTACGTATCCACTGACGGCAAGGTCTCGAACCCCCTCATTGGTGCGCCAAAATCTGTCGCAACCGGCCAGGGCGGCATGCTCGATATCGCGGTCGCGCCTGACTTTGCGACCACTCAAGAGGTCTACATATCCTTCACGGAAGGTCGCGGTCGGCGGCACAAGACCGGCACGAGTGTCGCTCGTTTAAAACTCCAGGGAACGGGCGCGCGCGCACGCCTAACCGGCGGCAAGGTGATTTTCCGTCAGCTCCCGGCCTACGCCAGCGGCTACCACTTCGGTTCCCGCATCGTCTTCGCACCTGACGGCAAAATGTTCATCACACTCGGCGAACTCGGCCAGCGCAAACAATCTCAAAATCTGCAACAACATCTCGGCAAAGTCATACGCCTCAACCGCGACGGCTCCGTGCCGCCCGACAACCCGTTCGTCGCCCGCAGCGACGCGAAGCCTGAAATCTGGAGCTACGGCCACCGCAACCCGCAGGCCGCCGCCATCAATCCGGCAACAGGCGCACTCTGGACGGTCGAGCATGGTGCCCGTGGTGGCCAGGGCTGTTCAACGCTGACTGCTGCATAACTCTGCGATAAGGGATTCACGGTCGGGGATTTATCTGGATCTATAGGAGTGCGTTTGATTCGAAAGGAGCGCACTCATGGCATCAGAATTCCTGGAACTTTTATCACAGATCAACGATCCCCGACGGGGGCAGGGCAAGAAGTGGCAACTTGGCCCGATCCTTCTGGCAACGATTTTGGCGGTTCTGTCTGGCGCAACGTCGTATCGCAAGGTTCATGGGTTTATAAGAGCGCACCGAAATCGTCTCAATAAGGCGTTCGGGTTCGGCTGGAAATCGGCGCCCGCCTACAGCGCGGTGCGCACGATCCTGCGCGGGCTCGACGGTGGTGATGTGGAGCGCATCTTTCGCGCCCATGCCATTCAGTTGAGCGGCGGGCAGTTGAGCGGCGCTGCGGCGGGCGCCGATGCCGGTCATCTTGGCGTCGTAGCGATTGACGGAAAGGCGCTGCGCCATAGTTTCGATGCCTTCAACGACCAGAAAGCGGCACACGTCTTGAGCGCTTTCAGCGTCGATGATGCGCTTATTCTAGGCCATCTCGAAGTGGATGAGAAAAGCAATGAAATCCCCGCAGCACAAGGGTTGATCAAAGCTTTGGCGCTGGAAGGTCGGCTTTATACGATGGACGCCATGCACTGCCAAAAAAACTTTTGAAGCAGCCCAAAAAACCAATAGCCACGTGCTGGTTCAGGTAAAGGAAAACCAGCCCAGCCTGTTGCGGATCATCGAGCGTATCTCCAGGACGGATACCGCCCTGTCGAGCTCTGAAAGCTTCGACGACAAAAAGCGCTCGCGAGAAGAAAGCCGCAAGGTCGATGTGTTCGACGCATCTCCGACGCTCGAAAACACCGACTGGGATGGGCTGATTGTTCGCGTCATCAAAGTGACAAGGGCGACGCTTGTGCGACGCGCCAAAGACCGTTCTTGGGAGCTACGCTTCGACATTTCATTTTACGTCTGTTCCGCACCGATCACCGCCAGGAAAGCCGCCGACGCCATCCGCGGTCACTGGAGCATCGAAAACAGGAACCACTATGTTCGCGACGTCGCGATGCTGGAAGATGCCAGTCGCATCAGGAAAAACCCAGGCATCTTCGCCAGGGTACGTAGCTTCGCCCTCAATATCCTGCGTGCCAACGGCGAAAACAATATCTCGCAGGCCATGTGGCACAACGTCCTCGACATCACACGGCCGCTCAATTATCGCTTCATGTAGTTAGC
>CAJQQK010000243.1 GCA_905480435.1 uncultured Hyphomicrobiaceae bacterium
ATTGAGGGCATCAACTCTCTCGTGCAAGCCGCAAAGGCTAAGGCGCGCGGCTACCGCTCAACCCGCAATCTTATCAACATGACCTACCTCATCACCGGAAAGCTCGATCTGAAACTACCCACTTGAAACAGCGAAGAGCCCCTTAAATCGCCCGAAGATTGGGCGTTTAAAGGCGCATTATGAATCCGTCAAAACGCGACATGCTGTAGATAAACGCCTTGAATTGAGTGCAATGCCTCCGCACCCTTTCGAAACTCACTTGACGTCGGCCGTGGTCCTTGCCTTATGTCGCGTCACCAGCCGGCTGGACGGTCGCTGTTGGTCGGGCCACTTCAGGGTAACCTTTGGCGCCCCTACCAATGGAGGAAAGTCCGGGCTCCATGGAAACACGGTGGCGGCTAACAGCCGCCGGGGGCGACCCCAGGGAAAGTGCCACAGAAAGCAAACCGCCGAAGCGGTTCTTCTTCGCCAAGAAGAAGAAACGTGGCAGCAAGGATGAAAGGGTGCGGTAAGAGCGCACCGCGGCGGCGGCAACGTCGCTGGCAGGGTAAACCCCACCGGGAGCAAAACCGAATAGGGATGGCCGGGCGCGAGGCAACTTGGCGTCAGGTGCGTTTCCACACCAGCCATCCGGGTTGGTTGCTTGAGGGAGCCAGCAATGGCCACCCCAGACGAATGGCCGTCGCGGATACGCTTTCGGGCGCGTCCAGACAAAACCCGGCTTACAGGCCGGCTGGTATTTTTGTCGCCGCAGAAAAGAAGAGCTCGTTCGGTGCCTCGGTGGATATCACCAGACGCTGTTAGAGACGGGGCCGGCATGCTCGTTCCCAGCAATGAGATTTTCGTTCAGGGGCCTTCGTACAAGCTGACGATTTGGTGCCATGCCCATGAGGAGGAAACAGCATGGCATGCTCTAGACCGACTATACGGCGTTTCATTTGCAAGGGGATAACTCCCAAGAACAGATCTGCGAACGCGCAATCAATCCCGCCAAACCTTATAGATGCAGCTCGCGTTTAAAAGCGTCTCACCGTCTGAGTAGACCTGACCGCGCAAGAAGCAAAGCGTGCGGGTGTTGCGAACGATTTCGGCTTTGGCTTCGACGAGAGAGCCAACCTGACCGCCCGAGACGAACTCCGATGACAGCGAGATCGTAACGAGGCGTTGCTCAGGGTATTCTTTGGCCGCAACGGCGAATGTCAGGTCAATCATCGTCATCAGGAATCCGCCATGGATGACGCCTTGGCGATTGCCGTGTCGCTTCTCGGTGCGCACGACGAGATGGTCGACGCCATCGCCAAGCTTCTTCCAAAAGAACGGCCCGGCGATCTGTTCAAACGGGTCGACCGGGTCATAAATCGTGTAACCAGGTAGGGGTGGTACGGGCTCGCTCATCGGGGCTCCATAATTGACGTCGGGCTGCGTCGAGCTATCTCATAGACTTTGATACAGCGGAACCTGGCTACACCAACAATCACTGTCCGGCTATTCTCGTCCAGGTCAGCTCTTTTTCCTCTTGCGTTCAATGATCAGATCGCAGGTTTGTCGCGAGCGGCGCATCGCTCTAACATCTGCCACAACGATATCAGGAGGAAACGATATGAACAGGTTGGATGGCAAAGTTGCCTTGCTCTCAGGGGCAGCACGCGGGATCGGCGGACAGGCGGCACGGCGGATGGCGGAAGCTGGCGCAAAAATCATAATCGGCGATGTGCTTGAAGAACCAGGCAAGGAACTCGCCAAGGAAATTACCGATGCCGGTGGCGAGGCGCAGTTCGTGCGGCTTGATGTGACCCAAGAGGCCGACTGGGATGCCGCCGTCAAAGTTGCGACGGATGCCCATGGCAGCCTTGACATACTTGTCAACAATGCTGGTTTGTTTCTCGGACGCGATATTGAAGAAGTCAGTCTTGACGACTGGCACCGACTGGTTTCTGTCAACCTCACCGGTGTGTTTCTTGGCACCAAGCATTGTGCGCCGGCGCTGCGTTACGCAGCAAAGAACTCCACACATGGCAGCGCGATTGTGAACCTCGCTTCGATCGCCGGTCTGGTTGGCTCGCAGCTCGATCAACTCTATTCGATGACGAAGGGCGGGGTGACAACTTTTACGAAAGCAACCGCGCTGTCTTTTGGGCGCAAGGGTGACCGGATCCGCGTCAACTCTATCCATCCAGGTGTGATCGAAACCGACATGGGTGCGCAGACGTTTACGGCACGCGCCAATATGGTCGGATCAAATGACACGGAAACCGCGCGGCAACAGGCTTTGAACATGCATCCGATCGGCCGGCTTGGCGTTGCCGATGATATCGCGCTTGGTATCGTATTCCTGGCGTCTGATGATGCTGGCTTCATGACCGGCTCCGGTCTGGTCGTCGATGGCGGTTATACAGCGCAATAGGTTTGGCGCACGGCTGATCGCGATCACAACAAAAGTTGCCACCAGCCGACATCGTGCCACTTGCCGAACTTGCGTCCGACCTCGCGATAGGTTCCGACGTGCGTGAACCCGAATGCCTCATGCAGTCCGACGCTTGCCGTGTTGGGTAGCGTGATACCGGCGAATGCCGCGTGCATGCCGTTGGCTGTGAGTTCAGATAAGAGCTGCTCATACAGCCGGCGGCCAATGCCTTGGCGGGGCGCTGCGGGCGCGACATAAGCAGAGACATCGACCGAGGCACGATAGGCTGATCGGGTTCGGTGCGCGCCCGCATAAGCATAGCCGAGAATTGTATTTTCGCATTCAGCTACAAGATAGAGATGACCTTGCTTCTGGATTGCTTTGATGCGCGCTGCCATCTCATCGATCGTTGGGGGAACTTCTTCGAAGGAGATGATCGTGTCTGTGACGAACGGTGCGTAAATTGCCTGGATGGCTGGAGCGTCAGCCAGAGTGGCGGCTCGAACGAGAATGAGGCGATCGGTCATGTCGGCTCCTTGTGTGATGCTGCTGGTGCCCGATAGATCAACTGCGCTCAATTTTATTCGGGCGGCACAGCCAACGCCAGTTCACTCTTTAGGCAGGGGCGCCTGATGTTTAAGCAGCAGCTGCTTAATAGTTCGATTGCAGCATGACCGGCACGACAACAAGCTTCGCGCGGCACGACACACTTTCGCGCTTCGCGCGAGGGGCCCCGCCGAAGGGATGGATAGATAAAGGGGCACGGGGCAGCGTCGCGACCGCGTACATATTTATTTTTTTGAGCAGCCGGACGCCACCCCGCGCAGGATTTTTGGCAGAACCGCACAGCATTAAAGTACGGCTGCCTGGGATTTTCACCCAGGTGCGAGCGGGGAGCCTTGCTGTTAACGCGGACGTGCGTCGTCCGCGCGCAACCTGCACCCCGTCCCCGTTCATGGTCGCCACCGGTGACGGCCCCTTAGCGGACGGGATGTAAAGAATGTAAGCGAGGTTTTCGGACCGGGGATAAGTATGATGAGGAATTGTGCTGTGGATGCAGGGTGATTGTGAGCAGCTGGCCTCAATTACAACGGCGATGAAACCGCTTGCCGATGTTAGAACGAACGCCGGTCTGTGCGAGGATGGCGGCAGAGTTGGGGACAAGGAGAGACGTATGACGCCTGGATCGCTGAAGGGGCTGACGGTGCTCGACATGAGCCATGCGCTGTCCGGGCCGTTTTCAACAATGTTACTGGCCGAACTTGGTGCGGAAATCATCAAAGTTGAGCCGCCGGGTGGTGATCATTTCAGACCAAGCAACGGCGGCGCAACATCCGCCGTTGTCAATCGCAACAAGCGCAGCATCTGCATCGACTTGAAGCGCGATGAATCCAAGCCGGTGATGGATCGATTGATCGAGCGTGCTGATATCATGCTGGAGACTTTTACGCCGGGCGCCGTGGAGCGGCTTGGCTATGGTTACGATGCAGTCGCGGGCAAAAAGTCGGACATCATTTATGTGTCGATTTCCGGTTTTGGGCAGACCGGCCCCTATGCCGAACTGCGTGGCTACGATGCCGTGGCGCAGGCAATGTCCGGTGTGATGGCGGCAACGGGCGAAGCCGACCGTGCGCCTGTGCGCGTGGGACCGTCGCTGATCGATATGGGCACCGGCATGTATGTTGTGATTGGGGTGATGGACGCGCTCAGGCATCGCGACCAGACCGGCGAAGGTGCGCGGCTTGACTTCAATTTGTTTGAATCAGCGCTGTCATGGATGAGCCAGAGCATTGCGCGGTATTCGCAGACCGGCGTTGTGCAGCCGCGCACCGGATCGGCGCTCGCGACGTTTTCGCCATATCAGGTTTTTGATGGTCGAGATGGTCCGATGTTCATTGGGGCTTCGACACAGCGGTTTTGGTTGCGGCTGTGTGAAGCTCTGGAACTTGTGGGCGTTGCAGAGGATGCGCGGTTTGCGGATATGCCAGCGCGGGTTGCCAACCGAGATGCGTTGACTGGGATTATTGAGACAAAGCTTGCGACGATGTCGAACGAGGAAGTGCTCGACCGGCTGCGGAAGGGACAGGTTCCTTGCGCGCCGGTGCTGGGCATGGATGGTGTTGTTGCGGATGCGCATGTGGCGGCGCGTGGCACGCTAATGCCTACGGTTGATCCCGTGATCGGCGACATGTTGCAGACACGGATGCCGATTGGAACCGGCGATGCGCCAAGCCCAGCGCCGCGACTTGGCGAGCACAGCCGTGATGTATTGGAAACGCTTGGGTTTGAGGCCGGCGAGGTTGCTGCGCTGGTTGAAAGTGGCGTGGTGACGGTGGGGTGAAGACCTGCGTTATCCCAGATCAGATGATGTTGGCTGGCTGGTATCGGTGGTGGCTGTCGCGGCTATGATGTTGTCAATCAGATAAAGGCCTTTGCCGTATGAACGGCATTGGCAACAACGCAATGAGGAATTGGGCATGGCATTTGTGGACGTGGAAGTACGCGGTGCGGTGAGGCACGTGCTGCTCAACCGGGCGGAAAAGCGTAATGCGCTGAACCCGGCGATGATCAAAGAATTGCACGAAGCGTTTAAGGTTGATCCGCAGCCGGGTGAGCGCGTGGCACTCGTGGAAGCCGCCGGACCGGTATTTTGTGCGGGCATCGACCTCAAAGAGCGCGATGGAACGGCTGCCGGTATCAAGCCGTTCGAGCACGCGCTGCACGCGATGGAGATGTATCCGCTGCCGGTTGTTGGTGTCGTGCAAGGGGATGCGATCGCGGGTGGCAATGAGATCGCGCTGCATTGCGATATCGTGGTGGCCAGCAGCAAGGCGCGGTTTGGCATGTCGCCGGCGCAAATCGGACTGGCGCCAAGTTGGTTCCTCTGCAAGAAGCTGATGGAAATCGCCGGGCCTGTGACAACGAAAAAGATTTTGCTGCTTGGTGACCCGTCGCCAGCACAGGCTTTCTTTGACATGGGGCTGATCTCGCATATCGCCGAGCCGGATAAATTGCAGGAGACAGTGGATGGGATCGTCGACCGGCTTTCGCGCAATGCACCGATGTCGCTGAAGGCGATTAAGGCCGTGCTGACACGGCAACTGACCCACCGCGATCACATCGAGCATGGTGACCTCGATAAACAACTTGGCATCGTGCGCGAAAGCGAAGACGCCAAGGAAGGCATCAAGGCGCTGTTTGAAAAACGCCCGCCGCAGTTTCAGGAGCGGTAGCGATGGCGATCCGCCTAACGAAAGCGTGGACGGCGTTGACGGTCGAGAACGCGACGGCATTGCCCGGGCAGCTTGGTGTCTATGAGTTGGCTGATGGCGATGGACAGACGGTTGCATTCGGCTTTGCCGGTGGACGCGCGTTGTTCGGATTGCGCAGTGAGTTGACGACGCTCGCTGAGGCGCCACCGCATGGGGCGACGCAGTATCGGGTTGAGGTTAACTCGCAGTATCAGACACGGTTTCGGGAATTGCTGATGGTGTATCAGGCAGACCATGGTGAGCTGCCAGCAGTCAACGCAGAGAAGCCGCCAATTGGATTGGGGCGGTTGAGTCCGCTCTGATTGCGCTCACTGTTTGCGCTCACGGGGCTGTCCGCCTTGCCCAAGTGGCAGGGCTGCCCCTCCGCGGGGGCGGCGCTAGCGCCGGGTCGCATGCGCTCCCGGATGTAGTGGCTTGGTGATGCTCTGGAAGATGGACTGGGCCGGTGCGCATTCGCGACGATGGATGGCAGCATGGCTCTGGAAGGGGCTACTCAGCAAATACGAATAGCAGTCATTGACGATGGAGAGGGTGTAGACCCGATGGATTTTGAGCCGAACGAAGAGCAGAAGTTGATCGTCGAGCAGGTTCGGCGGTTCGTGCATGAAGAGATCATTCCGCTCGAAGCGACGCTTGATCCGGATGCGAGCGAGATCGAGCCGGAGGATTTTGCGCGCCTTAGCGACAAAGTGAAGGCAATGGGGCTTTGGGGACTTGATGTCCCGATCGAATATGGTGGGCCTGGCGTCGATCTTGTGACGCGCACGCTAATCGCATTCGAAATGGCGCAGCACCGGGCCGGTCTCTATGTGCCATGCTATGGCGTGTTTGGCACGATGGGGTTGGCGCAGCTCTATGAAGCAACCGAAGACCAGAAAGAACGCTACCTGAAGCCAGTTCTGCGCGGTGAGAAGAAGGGCTTCTTCGGATTGACTGAACCGTCGGGCGGTAGTGATCCAGCGCGAGCCATTCAGACGCGCGCTGTCAAGGATGGCAATGACTGGGTGATAAACGGGTCGAAGGTTTATATCTCGGGTGCAGACAAGGCGCAGTTCGGACTGGTGTTCGCGCGCACCGATAAAGATGCCGGACGTGGCGGCGTGACGTGCTTTATTGTCGATACGGATATGCCGGGTTTTCATGTGCGCCGCGTGGTCCATACGCTGCGCTCCAGTCATTACGCGACGGAGCTTGCGTTCGAAGATCTGCGCGTGCCGCAGGAGAATGTGCTTGGCGAAGTAAACCGCGGGTTTGCGATTGCGAACGACCGGCTGACGCGGCAGCGTATCCCGTATGCGGCGGCCTGTATCGGGGTTGCGATCAAAGCACAAGAGATGGCGATTGAGTATGCCAAGCAGCGCGAGACGTTTGGTGCGCCGCTGGCATCGCGACAGATGATTCAAGGAATGATCATCGACAACGAACTTGATATTCGCACGAGTAGTTTGATGACATTGGCGGCGGCGGCCAAGGCTGAACGTGGTGAGCCATTCCGGATGGAAGCGGGCATGGCGAAGCTGCTGGCAAGTGAGGCCGGTGGCCGGGTCGTGGATCGCTCGATGCAGGTGCATGGTGGCATCGGCATGACCAAGGATTTGCCGCTTGAGCGATGGTACCGTGAGATGCGCATCCGGCGTGTCGGCGAGGGACCGAACGAAGTGCAGCGGCTGATCATTGCGCGGGATCTGCTGGGTGGGAATTTTAAGTAGGAGTGGTTCACAGGGAGAAGGGTAGCGTAATTTGATATCCTTAGCGGTGGACCGGCAAGTGAGATTTCAACCATGACAGACCAACCAACAAAACGCCCGAACCTGCCGTTGGCGGGCGTGCGGGTGATTGACTTTGGGCAAATCTATCAAGGGCCCTATGCTACTCTGTTGATGGCGAAAGCTGGCGCCGATGTCGTCAAGGTCGAGCCGTTGACCGGCGAACCGATGCGCAATCGGGCGCGGACCTCGAAAGGTGCTGGCATTCCCCTTGCGATGCTAAACTCGAACAAGCGCGCGATCACGCTCGACTTGAAAACCGAGCAAGGCAAGCAGCTGCTGAAAGATCTCGTGAAGCAGGCTGATGTGCTGCTTGAGAATTTTACGCCGGACGTGATGACCAAGCTTGGCGTTGGTTGGGAGGTGCTGCACGAGATTAATCCACGCCTGATTTATGCATCAGGTTCGGGGTATGGGCTTTCGGGGCCGGACCGTGATGCGATGGCGATGGATCTGACAGTGCAGGCAGCATCCGGCATCATGAGCGTCACCGGCATGCCGGATGGGCCGCCGATGAAATGCGGTGCGGCGGTTGTCGACTTTATGTCGGGGATACATCTCTACGGTGCGGTGATGACGGCGCTTTATGAGCGAACGTTTACGGGCGTCGGCCGACTGGTCGAAGTGTCGATGCAGGAGGCTGTTTTTCCAGCGCTCGCGTCGAACCTGGGCATGTTGCATTCGCAGGATGGCGCGGTACCGCCGCGCACGGCCAATCGACATGGCGGGCTGTCGGTTGCGCCCTACAATGTTTACACGGCGAAGGACGGACACATCGCCATCAATGCCGTCAAGGAAGTGCACTGGCAGGGCTTGCTGAGCATCATGGGGCTGGAAGACCTATCGGATGATCCGCGATTTACGTCAAACAAGGCACGGGTTGAGAATATGGAGGCGACCGACGCGCTGGTCGAAGCCTGGTCATCGCAACATGACCGAGCAGATATTATTGCTTTGGCGCGTGAGCACCGGCTGCCGGTTGCACCGGTGCGTGATCTGGTTGAAGTGACCAATGATCCGCACATGCACGAACGTGGCATGCTGGAGTGGATCGATCATCCAGTGTTTGGGCGCATCGTGGTGCCGACCAATCCGCTGCGGTTTCATGGCGCTGACAAAGTCGAAACGGTGCCGAGCCCGGAAGCCGGGCAGCATAACAATGAGGTGCTGGGCGAATGGCTGGGGCTTTCGGCGGACGACGTTGCGGCGTTGAAGGATGATAAGGTTATTTGAGATGGTGCCACAAAACCTGACCCGTAAAATTCTAACCTCGCATCTGGTGGGTGGTGAGCTTGTTGTTGGGGACGAGATCCGGCTGAAGGTCGATCAGGCACTGTTGCATGATGGGACAGCGACGCTGACGATGCTGGCGTTAGAGGCGATCGGGCTTGATCGTATTCGCGTGCCGTTGGCCTGTCAGTACATCGATCATAATTTGATGCAGGCAGACTATAAGAACGGCGACGATCATCTGTTTTTGCAATCAGCGGCCCAGCGCTTCGGGATGTATTTTTCGCGTGCGGGTAATGGCATTTCGCACCCAGTGCATATGGAGCATTTTGGCGTGCCGGGTGCCTTGCTGGTGGGTGCGGATTCGCATACGCCGGCTGCAGGCTCGCTTGGCATGCTGGCGGTCGGTGCTGGTTCGGTTGAAGTTGCGACTGTTCTGGCTGGCGAACCGCTAGCGCTGAAAATGCCGGACGTGTGGGGCGTACGGCTTGTCGGAAAATTGCCAGAGTGGGTATCGGCAAAGGATGTCATTCTGGAAATGCTGCGGCGGCATTCGGTGAAAGGTGGCGTTGGGCGCATCATCGAATATTTCGGACCTGGCAACGATACGCTATCAGCGATGGACCGGCACGTGATCTGCAATATGGGAGCTGAGCTTGGCGCGACGACGTCGGTTTTTCCGGCCGACGAACAGGTTCGGAAGTTCATGGCAGCGCATGGCCGTGAGGACGCGTTTGTGGCGCTTGGTCCTGACGATGGCTGCGACTATAACGTGACGGATGAGATTGATCTCTCATCACTGGAGCCGTTGATCGCAACGCCGGGTAGTCCGGACAATGTGGTGCCGGTTCGCGAGGTTGCGGGGGCGTCGGTTTATCAGGCATATATTGGATCATCGGCTAATCCGGGTTACCGCGACTACGCCGTGTCGGCTGCCATGGTGGCGGGACGGAGTGTACCGCCGGAAGTATCATTTGATATCAATCCGAGTAGCCGGCAAGTGTTGGCTGATCTCATGCTGAGCGGTTCGATCGCGCATCTCATTCAAGCCGGCGGACGGATGCATCAGGCCGGCTGCAATGGTTGTAACGGCATGGGACAGGCACCGGCGACCGGCAAGAATTCATTGCGCACGACGCCGCGCAATTTTGATGGCCGCTCTGGCAACAAAGATGATCGCGTATTTCTGTGCAGTCCCGAGACGGCGACGGCGTCGGCGATAACCGGTGTGATCACCGATCCGCGCGATTTCGGGCGAGATCTCGATATGGACTATCCAAATGTCGTGCTGCCGGAACGTGGTGTCGCGTTGCCAGGTGCGATGCAGGTGCCATTGGCGGCGGCGGAAGCGACCAAAGTTGCATTAGCATTCGGTCCAAACATCACACCTCTGCCGCGCATCGAACCGCTATCGGATGCGATCGACGTGCCTGTGCTGCTGGCACTTGGTGATGACGTTTCGACGGATCTGATCAGCCCGGCCGGTGCCGAGGCGTTGCCCTACCGGTCCAACCTGGAAGGACTGGCAGCGTTCAGTTTTAAGCGGCACGATGAGACCTATGTAGAACGGGCGAAGGCGGTGCGCGATAGCGGCGGACATGCCCTGGTTGGCGGCATCAACTATGGCCAGGGATCGAGCCGGGAACACGCTGCATTATGCCCGCAATTCCTCGGGCTGCGACTGGTACTCGCGAAATCGTTTGCGCGTATCCATGAGCAGAACCTCGTTTCTGCCGGCGTGCTACCGCTGCGCTTTTCACGGCCAGAAGACTACGATGCACTTGAGGCTGGCGATACGCTCGAAGTGAGCGGTATTCATGATGCCGTTACAACGGGCAAGCCGCTGACTGTGCGGGTAACGAACAAAGGGCTCGAGATCGCCGCGCATTACGAGATGTCCGAGCGCCAGCGCGAGATCTTTCTGGCAGGTGGACTGATCAACTGGTTTCGAGCGCGGCGGAATTAGGGCTCAGCCCACGTCTTGTTTCCACAGACGCCTTTCAATGGGCGTCGTCACGGCCATATTCCGCAACCAGCATTATGCTATGAGCGAGGCGAACTCTCGCCAATATTTACTCGGCCAGAGTTGCACGGCATGCCGAAATCTGTGTCATGTCGATTGAAATGTTTCTAGGAGCAGACTGAACGTGGCCAGGAAAGCCTCAGCGATTGAAAGGCTGCCAATCTGGGCAGTAATACTGACATGCGCGACGATCACCGCGATCGGCATGGGTATCCGCCAGTCAATGGGCCTTTATATGAAGCCGATGAGTGGCCATCTCGGGCTTGGCATCGAGGTGTTCTCGATGGCAATCGGGATTGCGAACATCGTTTGGGGTCTGGCCTCTCCATTTACAGGCGCAATATCTGACAAGTACGGGTCTGGCCGTGTCGTGATTTTCGGTGCCCTGTGCACGTCGGCCGGCCTGTGGCTGATGTATACGGCTGATAGTGCGATCCACCTTTACATCTCCGGCGTATTTCTTGGCTTTGGTGTCGCTGGCGCCGGGATCAACACGCTGGTGGGGGCGGTTGGCCGTGCAGCACCGCCAGAATTGCGCGCGGCGGCTGTCGCGAAACTGGGCATCGGCAGTGGCATCGGGTTGCTGATCGCACTGCCCTATACGCACTTTTTGATAGGAGCGATTGGCTGGCAAGCGAGCCTTGCGGTGCTGGCCTCAACAGCGCTGATCATTTTGCCACTCGCGTGGCCGGTCAGTGGCAAACCGCCTGCTGCCGATCCTGATATCAAGCCGCAGTCGCTTGGTGCGGCGCTCTCCGAAGCGCTGTCGCATCCAAGCTTCTGGTTGCTCAATGCCGGCTTTTTCGTGTGCGGCTTCCACGTTGTCTTCTACGCCGTGCATCTGCCGTCCTATGTGGCAAGCCAGGGCATTGATGCCAGCGTCGGTGTGATCGGCCTCACCGTCATTGGCATCGGCAATCTGGTTGGCACCTACCTTGCCGGGCAGTGGGGCCGAAAAGGCTCGAAGAAATGGGGACTGACGTTCATTTATCTGTGCCGGGCAGCCCTCTTCCTATGCTTCCTCTATGTCCCGATCAATGGCGTGACGATCATCGCGTTGAGCGCGGCTCTTGGTTTGTTCTGGCTCTCGACAGTGCCATTGACCTCCAGTTTGGTGTCCGTGTTCTATGGGCCAACCTGGATGACGATGCTCTATGGGATCGTGTTCTTGTCACATCAGATCGGCTCATTCATGGGTGCGTGGATGGCCGGTTATCTGTTCGACCGGACACAGTCGTACGATACGATGTGGTGGATATCGGTGGCGCTTGGGCTGTTTGCAGCACTGATCCATATACCCATCGCTGAACGACCGGTGCGCCGCCTGCTACGTCGACTGACGACACGTCAGGACGGCTTCGTGCGGGCGTATTTGGGCAGCGGTGATGCACGGCTCGCCTATCTGCAAGTATACGGGCCAGACGCTATGGCGCAAACCGACGTTGATGGCGAAGTGAATAAGCTGCTGAGTGATCCGGTTGTCAGAAAACGCATTTTGCAATTGCGGGATATGAACGCTGACAGACTACAAATGACGGTTGAGCGGTTAACGGCAATGCTCATTGAAGACCGGACACACGCCCACCAGAGTGGGCAGTATGCGGCAGCCGTTGCGGCGACTGTTGGGCTCGCGCAATTGCATGGCAAGATCCAGGCGACAGATGGCGGGATACCGCTGCCAGACGCGGAAGCAGCCTCAATGGAGGCCGAGCTGATCGAGTTTACGCGACGGGCGAACCGGGAGTGAGCTGTTTGCGCATACTCAATTTGCGCTCACGGGCCGCACCGGGCGCGAAGGGCGCCCTGGCCCTCCGCGGGGGCGGCGCAAAGCGCCGGGTCGCATGCGCTTCCGGGTGTAGTAACCTGGTGGAGCACTGGAAAATGAAGGAGCTGGATCGCATTCGCCAGGGTGACCTATTCACTTGATTGTGCAGACGCAGGAGACTTAGTCGTCCTTCTTCTTGAATTCGACGCCGAGGGCATTTTCGTAGACTTTGAGCATCGCGCTTTTGGGCAGGTCGCCGTAACCTGATGCGATAGCGGTCTGGTAGGTGGCGATCATGGCGTTGACGACCGGCAATGAGGCACGCGTCTCGATGCCCATCTTCTGGACATTGACGATGTCCTTATAGGCATCGCTCAGAGTAAAGTCGAAATCGAATTTGCGCTCCATCATGCGTGGTACGAAATATTCTGAGGCGAAGCTGCGGCCGCTCGCTGTGGTCAGCACCTGAGCGGTTACTTCCGGGTCAAGGCCGACAGCCATGGCAAGTGGTAGGGCTTCGCAGATAGCCGCAATGTTGACGTTGTAGACGATGTTGTTGATGGCCTTCATTGCCTGGCCGCAACCGAGCGGACCAGTGTGGACGACGTCTTCGCCAAAGGTATCGAGGTATGGTTTGGCCACGTCGAATGCGTCTTTGGTGCCGCCGAACATGACGGTCAACGTGCCACTCTGGGCGCGATGTGGGGCGCCAGAAACCGGGCAATCCCAGTAGCCGATGCCGGATTGGGCGAGCTCTTCGCCGAATGCAATCGCGTCGGTTCGGTCAAGCGTCGTCGTGTCGATGATGGTGAGGCCGCTTCGGGCGGTGCTCTTAATGCCGTTTGCGCCGAAGACAGCCTCGCGGACTTCAGGGGCGAACGGCAGACACATCAGGATAACATCGCACTTGGAGGCAAGATCGGCCGGGCTGGTGCTGGCTGTGGCGCCTGCTTCGGTCAGCGGTGCGATGGCTGCTGGAAAGGCGTCGAAGACATGCAAAGCCGGTTCGGATTTCAGAAGGTTGAGCGCCATTGCGCCGCCCATTTTGCCGAGCCCGATAAAACCAACTGTTTTCGTCGTCATTGCGTCGTCCCTTTAGCTGCCTGTTTGGTCGCAAACTAGCAGACGATCGATGTGGCAGGCGACAGGGGAATTCAGCGAGACGCTCGCAATTGGGATTTCAGCACGGCTATAACGTCGCGGAGCTCGGTTGCGTTGCCAGTGGCGCGCTTGATGATGAGAGCACCTTGCAAGGCACTAAATATGGTGGCGGCCATTCGTGTTGCCGGGCCCGCGAAATCAAACTCGCCGGAGTTGCGGCCGCGCTTTGACATACGGGCGAGCCAGTTCTGCTGGCCCTGGAAGAAGCGCCCGATCCGTTCCTGCATCTCAGACGGCAGTGCGTGAAATTCTCCAGCAAGCGCACCACACAAACAGATTCGATCCGTGGTATCTGCGAATTCCAGATAGGGAACCGTATAACAATCGAACAGGTACATCGCCGTATTGGTTTGATCGGCAATCAACGATGCCAGGATACTTTCGATACGTGCCATATAGCGCTCGACCACTGCGACACCGAGCGAGAGCTTGGTTGGAAAGTGATAGTGGATGCTGGCTTTGCGAATGCCAAGTTTGGTTGCGATATCCTGGTAACTGAAGGCGCTGTAGCCACGCGTCTGAATCAGCATTTCTGCGATGTCGAGAATTTCTTCAGCGGTGTTGGATCGCGGCTGCGGCTCTGGCATGGATGCTCTTATAAATGGTGCGATGCCGGCGCCAGTCAGATGGGCGCCGGCACAAGTGTGCCTGATGACGGTTGAATATTCGAAGCTCCTAGCAGGCGATTAAATCCAACCGAGGATCGATAGAACAACGCTGATCGTCGCAGCCCAACCAACTGCATAAGCCAATGTGCGGACTACCGGAATGCCAACCGTGTAAACAATGTAATGCACAAGGCGAGCAATGAAGTAGACCATAACCGCGGACTGCGTAACTGGCGTCGAAATATTGAGTGCGTGCGCGATCAGGACGGCAGGCGCCATCAGGGCCAAATTCTCGATTGCATTCATATGCGCGCGGATGGCGCGCTTGGCCCATTCCGATTGATCGTCGGTGGTTTCCGCTGTTGTGCCGCTGATTGCCGGTATCAGACCGCGCACTATGATGCGATCGAGGATGTAAGGTAGCCAAAATAGCCCCGTCATTAGAATCGTAAGGGTCAGCCAATAGAGCTCAGGTGTCATCGATCTCTCTCCCTAATTATCAACTCACGCACAGTTACCTACTAGAAGGTAAATGTCAATTGTAGAGATAATTTGGATCGCTCACTTCAATGCGATGGGATCGACAACGGACCAGTGGAGCTACTGGTCGCTGAACTGTCGAAATCAAGATTGCATACCTTCGACGCCTCAGTCAGTCTGTTGATACCCCATTCAATGTGCCGCATGGCAGGAGGCGACGATGAGCGCGACGGAAATCACGGATGCACTGCGAGCACAAGTGCTTGATGAATTGCCCGAGCTTGGCCAGATCAACAATGAGAATCTGCGCGCCAAGGCGATCGATGCCTGGACATTGGCACTCGCGCGGTCGAGTTTTGGATCGATCAAGGAGATAGCACCGGCCGGCAATCCTGATGTCAACGAGGTCAAGCGTGGCGACCAGACTGATCATTTGCGCGGCGTGACACGGCTGGCGATCGGCATCGCAACGGAGATGCAGGCGGCTTATCCGGAGTTAGCGATCGACATGGACACCATCGTGGCTGGCGGGCTGTTGCATGATGTCGGCAAGGCATGGGAGTTTGACCCGGAAAACCGCAAGCGCTGGAAGAGTGACCAGCGCCGGTATGGCAAGCCGTCAATTCGCCATCCGGGTTATGGTGCGCATATCTGCCTAACCGTCGGGCTGCCGGAAGAGATTGCCCATATCGCTATGGCGCATTCCGGTGAGGGCGAACTGCTGGTGCGCAGCCTGGAGTGCATGATCGTGCATCAGGCGGATTACACGTTCTGGAACACACTGCTTGCCGGCGGGATGCTGAAGCCTGAAACCGTGCAAGCCGCGAAGCGGAATTATGTCAGTGACATTCCGATTTAAGTGGAGCCGCGCGGACCTGTTTTCAGTCGTAAGAGGGCTGACATTCTCCCCCCTGCAGACGAGGGATGGAGACAACTGATTGGCAGAGGACTTAAGCCGAAACGGCGATATCCAGCCAACGCTCGGGGGTTGTGGTGGCGCTGTCACCAGGGCGGAGTAGGACTGTTGTGCTGTCGGACTCGATGAGTGCTGGGCCGGCAATGACCTGACCGAGAATGAGGTCCGTGAAGCGATAGACGGCAGCTGGCGTCCAATCTTTGAGGTAGACATCGCGCGTGGCGATGACGGTCGCCGGTTCGCCAGCGGTCGGGGCGGGTTCCGATGCGAGCTCAGGCAGGAGTCCGACGGTTGCGACCCGGGCGTTGACCAAAACAGGGTGCTGTTCCGGCAAGCAGTAGGCGTAAAGTTCGTCGTGGCGTTTTTCGAAGGCAGCTTTGAGGCCCGCAACAATCTCTGCATCGTTAGCCTTGGCCAAGTCGATACCGGCGAGAGGGACATCGATCTCGAACACCTGCTCACCGTAGCGCATCTCGGCGAAATGACGGTGTTCGATTGCACCGTCGAACCAGGTCTGCATGCGGGAAGTGCCCTCATCGTCCATTCGGGCGTAAAGGGCGCGTAGAGCTGCGATATCGAGCCTGTCAGTTTCGCCGACGGAGGTCTGCACCGCTTCGAGGCGCAGCTCTGTGTTGAGCATGCCCCAGGCAGAAAGCACAGACGCAGCGCGCGGAACGACGACCCGGTTGATGCCGAGCATGGCAGCCAATTCGGTGACGTGGATGCCGGCTGCGCCGCCAAAGCCGAGCAAGGCGAAGCGACGTGGATCGACGCCACGGCGGACGGTGACGACGCGGATGCCTTCGGCCAATTGCGTATTGACGACACGATGGACACCCGCTGCAGCTTCAAGCGCTGACACGCCAAGTTGACCACCGAGTGTCTCAAACGCGGCAAGCGCACCGGCGTGGTCGAGTTTGGTCTGGCCACCGGCGAAATTGTCCGGATCGAGATAGCCAAGGACGACGCTGGCATCTGTGACGGTTGGGACGGTGCCACCATTGCCGTAGCAGATCGGGCCGGGAACGGAGCCCGCGCTCTGCGGCCCAACTTCGAGAAGACCACTTGTCTCAAGGCGTGCGATTGACCCGCCGCCCGCACCGAGCGTTACGATATCAAGGCTTGGCAGTGCAATGCGCTCGCCCGCCATCGTGCGGTCTTTGGACAGCGTGACCTCGCCGTTGGTGATCAGCGATATGTCGCTTGATGTGCCACCGACGTCGAAGGTGATCAGATCAGGCGCACCGACAATCTGGGCGACACGACGGCCACCGGCAAGACCACCGGCAGGGCCTGAGAGCACGGTTGCTGCTGCGACGCGGACGGCTTCGGCAACCGGTGCGACACCGCCATGCGAAAGGATGATCAGTAACGGCCCGGCGAAACCTACTTGCTTGAGTTGGTCTTCGAGGCGACCGAGGTAGAGCTCGATGAGGGGCCCGACGTAAGCGTTGACGACCGTGGTCGAGACGCGCTCGTATTCTTTGATCTGCGGCAACACATCCGATGAGAGCGAGATGTGGACGCCGGGCATTGCGCTTTTAAGCGCATCGCGGGTCGCGCGTTCGTGAGATGCATCACGGTAGGCGTGCAGATAGCAGACGGCAATCGAGGTGACGTCTGCGGCCTTGAGGCGTTCGATGGCCACATTGAGGCTGGCAGGATCGAGTGCTGCCTCAACCCGACCGTCGGCGCGCATGCGCTCGGTGATGCCGAAGCGGAGATGGCGTGGCACCAGCGGCTCGAGGCGGGCAAGCCGCATATTGTAGCGTTCGGGTTTCAAGCCTTCACGCATTTCGAGGACGTCGCGATGGCCGGCGGTTGTTAGCAGACCGACCTTGGCACCCTTGCGTTCCAGCAAAGCGTTGGTTGCGACCGTCATGCCGTGCACGATGCGCTCGGTTTGCCCAAGGAGTTCGGCGACGCTCAGGCCAAGCTCAATGGCGAGACGTCCGATGCCATCCATGGTGCCGACCGACTGGTCTTCCGGCGTGCTTGGTGCTTTGACAAATGTAATCTGACCGGCGCTGTCAACTGCGACGACGTCCGTAAAAGTGCCGCCAACATCAACGGCGATGCGATAACTCATGGGTCTGCCTTCTGAGGGGAGTACTTACTTGGATGGGCCGCCGACAAGGTCGTTTGTATGATCGTGTTTGCGGGCTTCAGGATCGCGGTTCTCAGGTTGCCCCCAACCGCCACCGCCGCCGGAATGGACTTCGAAGGTGGAGCCCGGTGGTACGGGTAATCCCTCGATCTTGCTGGCAAGGACATGCGGCTCTGTATTCGGCGCGTTGAGGAGATAGCGGTGCGGCGCGCCATCTTCACCGCCAAGCATACCGCGGGCACCATGACGAATGCCGTCACCTGCGATGTTTGCGATAGCCGGTGCTTCCGTTTCGACGACGAGTTCCATGTCAACGCCAGTGCCACCGACATACTGACCGTCGCCGCCCGAGTCTGAGCGGAATTCGTGAACTGGAAAATGTAGTGGGAAGCGGGTTTCGGCAACTTCGATGGAGCCGAATTTGAGGCCGCCGGCGGAATGCCATTCGCCAGAGTTGTGCCAACCATCGCCGCCGGATGAAGCGCCGCCGCCCGGACGGGCGTGGAACATGTGCCAGATGAAGGGGCGGTCACTGCGCGGGTCAATGCCTTTGATGGCAATCCGAAGACGTCGCCCCCAGCCGCCCATCGCGCGATCCGGACAGGCGCCTGATAGGGCCACGACGACAGCTTCGATGATCTCATTGCCGCAGTGTGACGTGCACATGGTGACGGGTGCGCCGTCATTCGGATGGACGATGGTGCCAGGCTTGGTGAGGATTTTGACGGGCCGGGCGACGCCCTCGTTTTTGGAGATTTGCGGATCGAGCAACACGGCGATGGCAACGAGCGCGGCTGAACGGGTGTTGGCGACAGAGGAATTCAAGAAGCTTTCGACTTGAGGATCAGAGGCGGTGAGATCGATCGTGAGTTCGGAGCCGCTGACCGTGACCGTTGCGCGAATGGCAATGTTATCGTTGCCGCGACCATCGTCATCGAGCACAGCCTCACCCTGGTAGACGCCGTCGGCCCATTCTTCGAAGATGGCGCGCGTTTGAGATTCGGTTGCGTCCAGGATGCGGGTGACGCAGTCGGAAATGGTGGCGCCACCAAATTCATCAGCAAGTGCGTGGAGACGACGCTCGGCCAGCAGAACCGAACCAATCTGAGCCATCAGATCACCCTCGAAATCGCGGGCGTGGCGGACGTTGGTTTTGAGCATGCGCAGGATGTCCTCGCGCACGGCACCTTTGTCGTAGAGGCGCAGCGGCGGTAGGCGCAGGCCTTCCTGGTAAATCTCTCGGGCGGCAGCGTTGTAGGCGCCATAAGTGGCGCCGCCGATATCGGAATGGTGGGCGCGATTGACGGCCCAGAAGGCAAGCTGATCCTCGATAAAAACGGGGGCGAATGCGGTTACATCAGGCAGGTGACTGCCGCCGAAATAAGGATCGTTGAGCAGGAAGATATCACCTGGGTGAACATCATCGCCAAATGCTTCGATGATGCTGGCTGTCGCTGGTTGCAAGGCGCCGACATGAACCGGGATGTGATCGGCCTGAGCGACCAGTTGAGAGTCAGCGCCACAAATCGCGGTGGAGAAATCCCGGCTGGAATTTAAGATCTGCGAGAACGACGTGCGCAGCATGGCTTCGCCCATCTCCTGCACGATGCCGCTCAAACGATGTTGGACGACCGAGATAGTAATGGGATCAGTGGTGCTCATGTGCGCTGTCTCAGTTTTGAAGGAGGCTGAGATAGCATGCTGCTACATTGTGCACAGAGAGGCAATCAGGGTCGCGCAGAGGCCGCAGCCGGGCAAACGACCCTCGATTGCAGATGACCAGATGGTAACTTGGGGTCGGGCCCCTAATCGAACATCGTCTTGCGGATGACGCGGCCGGCGCCGAGGGCTTGGCGCCACAAGCTCTTGGTGATCGGTGTTCGGATGCCTGAAGATAGACGGCGTAGCAGCTGCACATTGCGAGCTTCGTCGGAGACGTCGAGCAGCTGCGCCCAGACGAGATCTATGTTGTAGGTGGCACGGCCCTGCCCGATTGCAACGGGAATAATGTCGCTTTCGGCAACGCCCAAATCATCGGTGACGGCGGCAATCGCTTCGCTGATTGAGCCAGCTTTGGCTGAGGCTTTATCCGTCAAATCATAGGGCGGGGCCCATTCGTTGAAGGGGCGGACGCGGTCGACGTTGGTCAGCAAATACACAATCGGCGGCGGGCGGCGATCGTGATGTTGCGCAAGACTGATGCGCAGCTCATCGAGAGCGGCCGCGTCAGCTGCACGGTCGGGCCGGATCGCGGATATGACCCATATGATGGCATCGGATGCGGCGGCTCGATCGAGGATCTGCTGGGTACGTTTTTGATCGCCGTCGAGACCAGGGCTTTCGGAGATGTGGGTGAGCGGTGCGTCATCGCGCGACAGTAAGTGCGTCGTGAGATTGTCACCGAGTGGTACAACATCGACGGCTGCCTGGACTTCGTCGCCCAGCGCGTTGACCAGGCTCGATTTGCCAACACCGCCCTGCCCGACGATGAGGATGTCGAGTGGCGCCCGGGCTTCGACTTCGGGGAGCGCACCGGTATCAAGCGCTTCGCGGAGATCAGGTCGTAGGCGACCGCTATAGAGATCAATCGCCGCTTGACCAACCTCACGGACGTAAGCACGGGCCAGTCGACGGGTGAACTCAGTGCGCATGCCATCAAGCAATTGTCCGGACACTTTTTCGCGCAGTTCGCCAGCGATGGCGGTGGCGGGGTTGATGAACCGCAGAATGCGCCAGAGGTCATAGGCTTTTTCGGCGACAGTTGCGAACGATCGCCAACGGTAAACAGTCAAGACCTGACCGATGGTTAGGCGATCGCCGAGGGGTACAGATTCGATGACGAACTGGTTAAGTTGGCGGCTGACCCGCTCGACCAGAGCAAGCGCTTCGGGCACCGTGAACTTCCAGAGTGGATCTTTCTGGTCGGGGTGCATGCTGCGCGCGACAGCTTCAACTGTGTGGACGCCGAGAGCAAGAACAGCGTCGCGGTTGTCGAGCGTATCAGGCTTCACGTCGACTGCGATTTGCTCGACGGCTGCCCAAGCTGCTTGTTCGCGAGGTGTGCGGTGATCGGCGGCTTCTTGGCTTGCCGTATCGGGAGTGGCGGAGATTTCCAGCTCGCTCTCGCGGCGGCGGACAAGCCAGAGTTCGACAAAGTAAATGAGCAGTGCGACGCCTGATGCAGCGAGGCCCCAAATCAGCAGTGCATTGTTCTGCCACAGCCAGAGTGTGCCAAGGACAGCAAGAGACAGTGTTGGCAGCACGAGCGCCAAGGCGATCATGACGCCGCGCAGATACTGGACGGCCGTTGTCGATGGTTTTGTGGGCTTGCTCATGCAGCCGGGCCTTTATCGTTGCCACGGTCGGTTGTCTCATTGTCAGACAGACCGCGCACCTTGGCGAGGTCAAAAGCTTCGCGCAGGGCGTCGGCCCAGACTTTTTGGACGGCGGCATTGTCGGTGTCGCCCTGGTGGCGCTGATCAAGGAAATAGACGGCTGCTTTGCCAAGCGCATATGTGGTGGCGAAACTGGTGGCGGCTGCTGCGGCGGCGCCAGCTGTCTGGCCGTAGAGGGGGATCAGTTTGGTGAGTTGGCGGATACCGAAGCCGGCTGCGTAGCGCGCGACGAAACCAGCACCGAGTGCGCCGGCAAATTCCAGAGCGGTTTGACGCGTCCAGCTGAGGCCATGACGTTGCCCCAATGTCTGCAGCAGACGGGCTTGGACGGCGGGTACCGCTGCGACGGCTGCGACGGGGATCAGGTCAGCTGCTGATGCTGCCGCGGCGTAGCCGACGATGAGGCGGTGGATATCTGCGTTGTCAGTTGAAGTTGTGCCTTCGGCCGAATCTGCCAGCGCCGCGTTGAGAGCTGCTGGCCCGACGATGATGAGTTGTCGCTGCAGTTCTTCAAGACCGTAGAGACGTGGCTCATAGCCGTCGCCTTCCTGCGTAAAGTCAAGCGGCACGAACGCGATAGGGCCATTGCCAGGAAGCTTGTCAAAGAGCTGGCGTTGATAACCAAGCGCGCGGCGGAGGTCGCCAGGCAAGGGCTGGTCAGCAGAAGTGGGGGAGGTGTCATCTGTTGCGTACGGGTATGGCTGGATGTGGACTTCGCCTGGTGCATACGCTTCGTGGAGATGGGTCTGGGCAATGAGGATCGGCCAGTGAGGAAACCGTTTGCGAACGCGCGTCAGAGTTTCGACGATACGATCCTGCTGGCTGTCCATGGCGCGCATGACGGCGATGGTGCAATGGCTCGCGCCTTCAGCGACGGCGAGATCATCGGTCGAGTCGTAGGCTGCTTCGCCGATGCCGCGCGTGTCGAGAAAACGGATCAGAGGGGCTTCCGGCGGCAGTTCGTAGATGTCCGCTGATTTTGTGCATGCTCGGAAACCGCTGCCAATTTCGGCGCCGCTGGCCCCAGTTAAAGCTCGAACGATGGAACTCTTGCCGGATTGTATCTTGCCGAGCAGCCAGATGACGGGCGCAACGCTACGTGCCTGATGGGCAACGTCATCCTCGCTCGCCGCTTCGGCTGTAAAAGTGGCCATTACGATCCGTTTCAGTGTCAGCGGCTTGTGCAGTTCGCCGCTTTGAAAACCTGAGTTAAGTTATATAGGCGAGAACTTATGTGATACCAGTCTGTCGCCTCCCAGCCATAAAATGGTGTATGACTTTCCGATCGCAGACAATATGTGTTGCATCAACAGCTTGTTGGCCTTGGTGGACACTAATTCAGGGGTAGTCGGTAACGGGCAATGGCAGGTTCATCGAGCGACGTGAAGCTAAAGCAGGGGCCGCGCGAGGTGACACGCGGAAGGCCGCGCGTCAAAACTGGTGCGGACGTGCTGGTCGATACGAACTTTGCGGCGCTTGCGGGACGTCGCGTCGGGCTCGTGACCAATCAAACCGGGCTGGTTAATGGTGAGCATCTCGTCGACCTGATGCATCGCGAGGAGGATGTCACGCTGGCGGCCATTCTTGGGCCAGAGCATGGCTTTCGGGGAACGGTTGAGGCGGGGTTCGCAGTTAAAGGCGGAATTGATCCAGCAACCGGCGTGAGAGTGTTTTCGCTCTACGGTAAAACGCGCAAGCCGACGCAGGCGATGTTGCGCAACATCGACGTGCTGGTGTTTGACATCCAGGATATTGGCGCGCGGTTTTATACGTATATCTCGACGATGGGGCTTGCGATGCAGGCTGCCGCCAAGGCCGGCATTCCGTTCTTGGTGCTGGACCGGCCCAATCCGCTTGGTGGCAATACGGTGTCCGGGCACATACTGGAGCCGCGCTACAATTCATTCGTCGGGCAGTACCCGATACCGATCCTGCATGGCATGTCGGTTGGCGAACTGGCGCAGATGATCAAGGGCGAAAAGTGGCTCCCCGGCCTCGACCAGCTTGATCTCCAGGTGATCGAGGTTCAGGGCTGGCAACGTAAAATGCGGTGGCCTGAGACAGGGTTGGCCTGGGTGGCGACGAGCCCCAATATTCCGACGTTCATATCGTCGCTGGTTTATCCAGGTGTTGGCATCGTCGGCGAGACGCAACTCGTCAACGAGGGGCGCGGCACGCCGGAGCCTTTTACGCTGATCGGTGCGCCGTGGCTCAATGCGCAACGCCTCACCAAACGGCTTAACGCGTTGGGACTTCCGGGCGTAAAGTTCGAAGCGACGCGGTACACGCCCCGGTCGATCCCGAAGGTGGCAGCCAAGCCGCTGTTTGTTGGACGCTCGATCAACGGTGTGCGCATCCGGGTGACGAACCCGGCGCAGGTGCAGCCGCTGGAGCTTGGCATCCACATGCTGGCGCTACTGATTGTGGAAGCACGCTCGCGCGGCGTTAAGAAGCTCTTTGCTAAGCCAGTGTGGTTCCACCATATCGCCGGCACCAAACGGCTCTATCGGATGCTGGTGAAAGGCGCTTCAGGACGCGCGATCGTGCGTTCATGGCGGTCCGAAGTCGCGTTGTTTGAACGCCAACGGGCGCCGTATTTGCTGTATCAATAACGCGCGCACTGGCAACTCAGTCAAGCGTAGAGCGCACTCATGATCATCGCGATGCCAGCGACGAGGAGCAGGACGTCCATCAGGCCATCGAATACCGCCTCGTTGATCGAGTGCAGTAGATGCTTGGCAATGTAGGTGCCAGCCATCAGCGATATGCCGACTATGATACCGTTGGTGATCGTCTCTGTTGGTAGCGCGCCGAAACTTCTGAATGCGGCCGCTTTTGAGAGAAACATGGCAAGCGATGCCGTCGCCTCAGTGCCAACGAATGCGCCTTTGGTGAGGCCGTGCGCCAGAAAGAACGGCGTGTTGATCGGACCGGTGTTGGCAACTATTCCGGTCAGATAGCCGATCACGGCACCAGCGATGCACAGACCCGGTAATGTCACGCGCAAACCGCTGACGGCGAACCAGCGGCGCAGTGGAATCATAATGATGAAGAACACCCCGAGCGCGAGTTCCAGGGTTGTCGGATCGAGCGACAGCATGGTGCGTGCACCAAACCAAGCGGCTGGGATCGCCGTGATGCTGTAAGCTCCAACAGCTGGCCAGCTGACAACGCGCCACCAGGCAACCACGCGTGCAAAATTACCAAATATCGCAGCGATCGCCATAATTGGAACAGCGGCTTTGGGGCCGAACTGTAGCGACAAGACAGGCAACAGGATCGTCGAACCGCCAAAACCAATGATGCCGGCAAGCGTGCCGGCTGCCAGACCGATCAGGATTACGAGGATCATCGTCATTAAGTGGAACCGCTGAGCCAATTGACTTGTTGTGGTTGGTGCTTAGCATGCGGCCCCAAACTGAGGGCGCGTCGATGGTGACGCAGGAGTTCAAGGCACGGGATGATTGTTATGGGGCAGCTTGACGACATCGCGATTGTGGATGCGCATCACCACTTGTGGGATCTCGATCATCCCGTGCTGAAGTACCCATCGCTGCAGGGGCCGCCGAATACTGAGTTTTTCCTTGGTGATAATTCTCTGATCCGGAAGACGTATCTACCGCCAGATTTTCGAGCAGACTCGAGCAAGCATAACGTTGTTGCAACCGTACACTGCGAGGCGGAATGCCATCGCGATTTCCAGGTTCAGGAAAGCGAATGGATCATGGCGATGCATACCGAGTACGGCATGCCGAATGCGATCGTCGGACACGCCTGGTTTGACCGCGACAACTCAGAAGAGATTTTGGCCCAGCAAGCAGCGCTTCCGATGGTGCGCGGGATACGATCGAAGCCGGTCGTGTCAGCGTCGAAGGAAACCATGGCGCCTGGCGCGCCGGGGACGATGCAGGACGAAAGGTGGTTGAACGGGTTTGCGCTGCTCGAAAAGTACGACCTCTCGTGGGATCTGCGCGTGCCGACCTGGCACCTGGAAGAGGCCGCCGAAGTTGCGCGCGCGTTTCCAGGCACGCGCATCAACCTCAACCATACTGGTTTTCCGTGGGACCGCAGCGACGCGGGACTGGAGATGTGGCGCCGTGGCATGCACGCGTTAGCTGCCTGCCCAAATGTTGTCACGAAAATCTCGTGCCTCTGTCTTCTGGATGGACCGTGGCTGCTCGACGACAACCGACCGATCGTACTTGAGACGATCAAGCTGTTTGGAGCAGACCGATGCATGTTCGCCAGTAATTTCCCAGTTGATCGGCTACGCGCGAGCTACGACATGATTTATGACTCGTTCAAGACGATCGTCGCGGACCTGCCGCGCGGCGATCAGGAGCACCTGTTTTCGAGGACGGCTGCTGCGTTCTATAGGCTTGAGCTGTAAGAGGAAATTAAGCGCGGCTGGCAATGCGATCGGCCGACGCGATCTGATCAGGAAGCTGGACACGCTGAATCCGAGTTGATTGACAACTATTGTAATGTTATGTCATTACATTGACGCAATTGCGATCGAGATATCGAGTGCGTCCGGTTGCTATCATTCAAGAGGCTCTCAATGAGATATTCCGTAACTGCTTTCCTGATGTGTCTGCCACTGCTTGTTGGCTCAATGGCGCTCGCTGCTGATACAAAACATCGTGAAGCCGGCGCACATGCGCATGGGCACGGAAAGGTGAATATCGCGATTGAAGGCAAGCAATTATTCATAGAGCTGGAAGCACCTGGGGCTGACATCGTTGGCTTCGAACACGAGGCGAAGACGACCGATGAAAAGGCAGCGGTTAAGCAGGCCACAGCTGATTTAAAGAACCCAGGAAATGTCATTGAACTGCCACCATCGGCCAATTGCAAGGCTCGCAAGGCAGACGTTGAGCTGCATCAAGAGCCCGGCGGTGATGGACATGGTGAATTCCATGTCACGTATGAATTTCAGTGCGGCAACGTCAGCAAGCTCAGCCAGATTACGTTTAGCTACTTTGAACGGTTCAAGAATGCGGAAGAACTTGATACATCCGTCATTACCAGCAAGGGTGCCAAGAAATTCGAGGCCACCCGCAAGGCTCCCACCATCCAATTGGGTGGACTGCTGTAACGCGAACACTGTCACTCGATCGATGGTCATGGTTGGCACGAGGCTGCCAGAAAATATGAAACACGGTTTGATGAAACGTGGTTTGCAGACCGGATGACATTATTGAGCGAACAGACGACAGCTGCGCCGGTTATTGAAGTATCGGATATGGCGTTCTCCTGGCCGGGGCCTGAGCGATACGGCATCTCGATTGATCAGTTCTCACTGGTGAAGGGTTCGCGGACGTTGCTGCTTGGGCCATCGGGCAGTGGGAAATCTACGTTTCTCAGTTTGCTATGCGGGATCGCAACACCCAAGCGCGGGACGATACGGCTATTGGGAACCGACATCACCAAGTTGACGAACGGCGGACGCGACCGATTCCGGGCTGAGCACATCGGCATTATATTTCAGATGTTCAATCTGCTGCCCTATGGCTCGGTCGTCGACAATGTGTTGTTGCCTCTTAGCTTCGCGCATCAACGACGACAGCGTGCAGAAGCGGCAGGCACGGCCGATAGTGAGGCGATACGACTGTTGCGCGAACTAGGCTTGAGCGAAACGCAATGTCAGAGCCAGGCTGCCGCGCTCAGCGTTGGTCAGCAACAGCGCGTTGCCGTGGCGCGTGCTCTGATCGGGGCACCAGAGATCATCGTTGCCGACGAACCGACATCAGCGCTTGATAAAGAGCGCCAGGCGGGCTTTTTGGATCTTCTGTTCGAGCAGGTTGCGCAGTCAAAGTCGACACTGGTTATGGTCAGTCATGATGAGACGCTTGCCGCTCGATTTGATCAAGTTCTGCAGCTGACCGATATCGTTGAGATTGATGGTCAGCGCGCAACAGAGAAAGGTTCAGCATGATCCTGTTGCGGCTCGCTCAGCAATCATTGCGCAATCGCTGGCTGACGGCACTGCTGACTGTGCTTGCGATTGCTGTCAGCGTGATGCTGTTGCTCGGCGTCGAAAAAGTACGAACTGGTGCGAAGGCGAGTTTTGCCAACACGATTTCAGGCACGGACCTGGTCGTTGGCGCGCGCAGCGGCAGCATTCAACTGTTGCTCTACAGCGTGTTCCGCATCGGCAATGCGACCAACAACATGACGTGGCGCAGCTATCAGGCGATCCAAGCGCGCCCGGAGGTTGCCTGGAGCGTGCCTCTGTCGCTTGGCGACAGCCATCGTGGGTTCCGAGTACTTGGCACGACGCCCGACTATTTCAAGCATTACAAATATCGCCGCGACCGATCGCTCACATTGGATCAGGGCCAAGTGTTTGACGATCTGTTTGATGCGGTGATCGGTGCTGATGTCGCGCGTGATCTTGGCTACAAAGTGGGTGACGCCATCGTGGTTGCACATGGTGCCGGACGGATCGGCATCCAGAAGCATGACGACAAGCCATTTCGGGTTTCCGGCGTGCTTGCGAAAACAGGTACGCCGGTGGACCGCACCGTGCACGTCAGTCTGCAGGCGATCGAAGCGGTCCATCTGAACTGGAAAAATGGCGCGCCACAGCCTGGACGGAACCTCAGTGCGGGCGCTGTGCGGCGGCTAGCGTTGCAGCCAAAGGCTATTACGGCGGCGTTGATCGGGGTTACGTCCAAGATCCGGATGTTCAAGTTGCAGCGCTATATCAATACGTATCGATCCGAGCCGCTGTCGGCAATCCTGCCAGGGCTGACGCTTTATGAGCTGTGGGCGCTTGTTGGTACGGCCGAGACGGCATTGTTTGTGGTCTCGTTCATGGTGGTGGTGACGGCCATTCTCGGCATGGTCACCATGATCCTGGCAACGCTTGGCGAACGGCGGCGTGAAATTGCGATTCTGCGCTCGGTTGGCGCGGGTCCCGTCACGGTGATCGGCATGCTGGTATCAGAAGCAGTGATGTTGTGCACCGCTGGCGTACTGCTTGGGCTGGCTGCGACGTATGCCTTGCTCTACGCGCTGCGCCCGTTGATTGACGACTGGTATGGGTTGCATCTCGGAATTGAGCCACCCGCAACACATGAGTGGCTGGTGCTGCTGGGCATCGTTGTCGCGGGCGGCCTGGCCGGACTGTTGCCGGCACTCAGAGCCTACAAGCAGTCGCTTGCCGATGGGATGATGGTGAAGAGTTAGAAGAGGGAGACGCGCCGCCGTCACCCATCTCACCAACTACTTATCCTTGTAAATCTCGGCATTGGCGGCATCGATATGATAGCCGACGCTGACGTCGCGGCTGCCATCGGCCAGATTGAGCGCCTTGCTCGACATTTTCGTTTTCATCTGACCAGAAATCCAAACCGGTGTGTAGAGGTCTTTGACCTGCATACCCTTTGCCAGGCGGATCAGAACTAACTGATTTGCCGGTGGTGGCGGGACGTGAACGCAAGCGCCAACATAGGGGACGAGCAGAAAGTCTTTCTCGGCTTTCTCAGAGAACTCGAGCGGCAGTAAGTAGCCGGCAATCTTGACGTCCTTGCCGTTAAGGGAGCTGTTAACCTGGTTCTGGCGTTGAGCTGTCTTTGTCGAGAATACTGCCTGGTCCTTGAGTAACTTTTCGATATTGAGGCCCGCCTTGCGGAATTCGCGCTCATATTTGGCAGCGTCTTCGACCGGTTGGCGGTTATGATCTAAAGCCCGTTCCTCAGTGGACAGACTGCGCGCCCATATGATTGTTTCAATGTCGAAACGCTGGTCCTGGGTTAACGTATTGAATGGATCCTTCAGGGGCGCGGCCTGGGGCAGCAGATTGGTCCATTTGATGACTTTTTCAGCATGTGCCTCAGGCGAAAATGCCGTGAAGAACACAAGCATACCTGCGATCAAGTAAAAGGCTGCCGATGAGAATAGTCGTGCCAAAGCTGGTGTCTCCGATTTTGAACGTCGCGACGCGCAAATTAAACTCAGGCTTGCACGCCTCGTAATCATATAGCCCAACACCATCTTGTTCTCCAGATTTGGGCAATAAGTCTCACAGGGTCGTGATCGCAAGATAGCGGTTTGCGGCAAACCATACCAATTTAGGATGGACAGAAGGTGCCTCAACGCATAGCCACCATCACAAATGACCATTTTTAGGGAATCAGATGTATGTCGGATAAAAATGCCAATGAGCCCAAGCAGCTCCTCCATCTCGTATTCGGCGGTGAACTGACGGATCTCGAAGGTGTTGAGTTCAAAGATCTCGACAAACTCGACGTTGTCGGCATCTTTCCCGATTACGCGTCGGCCCAGGCTGCCTGGAAGGGTGCCGCCCAGCGCACAGTCGACAACGCCCACATGCGCTATTTCGTCGTGCATCTGCACCGGCTACTGGATCCGGATACCGACACGACAAGTTAATCGTTGCTCATGGATGCCATCGCTTAAGTACTGACCCGCAGCTGCAAGTCACGATAGGAAATTAACCAATGTCGAAAATTAAAGTGGCGGGCACCGTGGTCGACCTCGACGGCGATGAGATGACGCGGATCATGTGGCAGTTCATCAAAGATAAGCTGATCCACCCGTATCTCGATATGAACCTCGAGACCTACGACCTTGGCATGGAAAATCGAGATAAGACCGACGACAAAGTCACCATCGACGCAGCCGATGCAATCATGAAGCATGGCGTCGGAGTGAAATGCGCGACGATCACACCCGATGAAGCACGCGTCGAGGAGTTCGGCCTGAAGAAGATGTGGCCGTCGCCGAACGGGACCATTCGCAACCGGATTGGCGGCGTTATATTTCGCGAACCGATCATTTGCAGCAATGTGCCTCGGCTGGTGCCAGGCTGGACGCAACCGATCGTGATCGGGCGCCACGCTTTCGGCGACCAATATCGCGCGACGGATTTCAAGTTTCCATCGGCTGGCAAGTTGACGGTCAAGTTCGAGGGTGTCGATGGCACAGTGATTGAGCATGAGGTCTATGACGCACCAGCAAGTGGTGTCGCCATGGCGATGTTCAACCAGGACGAGTCAATTCGGGAATTTGCGCGTGCATCGCTCAACTATGGTCTTGAGCGCAACTTGCCGGTTTATCTGTCGACCAAGAACACGATCCTCAAACAGTATGATGGGCGCTTCAAGGAACTGTTTGAAGAAATCTTTGAAGCGGAGTTCAAAGAAGCATTTAAGGAAGCCGAACTCTGGTATGAACACCGGCTGATCGATGACATGGTTGCCTGCAGCCTAAAATGGAATGGCGGCTATCTTTGGGCCTGCAAGAACTACGATGGCGATGTTCAGTCCGACACGATTGCGCAGGGGTTTGGCTCTCTCGGGTTGATGTCATCGGTGTTGATGACGCCTGATGGCAAGACCGTCGCAGCCGAAGCCGCCCACGGCACTGTCACGCGGCACTATCGGATGCATCAGGAAGGCAAGACGACGTCGACCAATTCGATTGCGTCGATATTCGCATGGACCCGGGCCTTGAAGCATCGTGCCAAGCTGGATGAGAACGCCAAACTGGCCAAGTTTGCCGAGACCCTCGAAGCGGTCTGTATCGCGACGGTCGAAAACGGTCATATGACGAAAGATCTGGCCTTGCTGGTCGGGCCTGAGCAGTCCTGGCTTTCAACCATGGGCTTTCTCGACAAGATCAGCGAAAACCTGGAGGCGGCAATGGCGTGACGGCTACTTTTCATTGCCAGCAGTGTGGCAAAGCCGTATCAGTCCGTGGACCAAAAGCGAAAATCGAGGCACACTCGGGGCATACTGGGCTGGTGCCTGACATATCGGCGTAACGATGGAATTTCTGAATGATCGCAGTCGATCCCATTTGGCAACTCGCCCTGCTCCTGATCGCTCATTGGATCGGAGATTTCGTTTTTCAAACAACCTGGATGGCAACGACTAAAAACCATCGCCTGGATGCATTGCTCGTACACGTCCTGACGTATTCCCTCATTCTGGCAGGCCCGGCTGTGTTGCTGTTTGGGCAGACAGAAACTGCAGCGCTGTTCGTTGGCGCCAACGCAGTACTGCACCTTGCAACGGATTTCGTTACCAGCAAATTCTCGTCCGCGATGTATGCCGAGAAGAATATGCGCGGCTTCTTTGTCTTACTCGGATTTGATCAACTGCTGCATCATTTGGCGCTGGCTGCCACGCTGGTTTGGTTTATGCACGGCTAACGCGGCACCTCGCCAGTGCCGAGATCCCAGTAGATGCCGGCCATGGTGCGCAGGGCACTACGGCAGAGCGGAACGAGAACGTGTTCGTCTGGCGCGTGTTGCGAGCAGCCGGCATACGAATGCGGTATCCATAGAGCGGGCATGCCGAGCAGGTCGGTAAACAGGTCGTTGCAGATTGAGCCGCCCATACTGGGGATCACGGCTGGTGGCGCATTCCAGGAGCGCTCTAAAGCGCCGCGCGCCCATAACGCCCACGGATGATCGGGCGGTGTTGCGGACGCAGCAAAGCCGCCGAAACGAACTGAATTTTGCTCAATATCGATCATACGGAAGCCGTGGTTATCGAGATGCGTCCGTAGGGCTGGCAAGACGTTGTCGACATCGGTGCCGGCGACGTAGCGCAACTGGCAAACCGCATGCGCGGATGGTGCGATGGCGTTGACCGGTGCCTGCGGATTGCCGCTCGTCATGGCAAGCACGGCAAAGCTGTTCCAGCTATAAACTTTCTCGGCCGGTGTCATGCCTGGCTCGCCCCAGTCCAGATCTATCTCGGGCGCCTCGGGACCGGCATCAATGGTCAGACCATCGAGGACTTCTTTGACGGCTTCTGTGCGCTCTGGTGGTAGCCACTGCTTGATCTGGATCGCACCGGTCGGGCTGGTGATCGTGGCTAACGCATGCGCAAGCGTAATCGCGGGATCAGCAATGAGACCACCCCAGTTGCCGGAATGATGGGCGCCATCACGTAGCTCGCAGTTGAACTTGAACGTGACACCACCACGTGAGCCAAGTGTCAACGTTGGCCGGTCCGGCGCCGAGCGCGGGCCGTCGGAACCGATCAGAACATCGGCCGCGAACGCGTCACGGTTGGCCTCGATGATTTCACGAAGGCCGCGCGAGCCGTTTTCCTCGCCCATCTCGATGATGAACTTTGCATTGAAACCCAGCGCTCCGCGTTCGTCGATGACCGCCTTGAGGGCTGCCATGTTAATGGTGTGCTGCACTTTGTTGTCTGCCGTGCCACGGCCATAGATGCGGTCGCCATCGCGCGCGATCTGCCATGGGCCCTTGCCTTTGGTCCATTGCTCATCCTGGCCGAGGATGACGTCTCCGTGGCCGTAGCCAAGTACAGTCGTCAGGCCATCGGCTTCGTGCCGGTTCGCTAGGAGAACAGGGCCTGCATCTGCGTAAGGATTGTCGAATATTGTGCAGCCGAAGCCGAGCGCTTCGAATGCCGGCTGCATGGCGTCAGTGAGATAGCGCTGCAGTTCGCCAACCGCGGCTGCTCCTTTCTGGCTTTCGGTGCGGATTGCGACGCGTTCGCCGAGATCATGCTCAAGCCCGCCGTCATCACAATATGAGATCGCCCGCTCGATGGCGCCCTGACGGTTTGCAGCTACAGACATTGTGATCGCTCCTTGTTCGCATGCCGGCGAAGTATAGGGGCGCTTGAGCGGGCGCGCTATCAAACAGCTGCTCAATTGCGGCTTGGCGTTAAAGACCAAGAAAAAGCCCCGCTGTGGGAGCAGCGGGGCTATATCCGGCAGGCCTACTCGGGGGGGAGGATTTGGCCCGGCCGGCAAATCTAAGGAATGCTTTCCATTCCCTGTTGTACAGATATGCACCCATTGACATCTTTCAAGATGCCCACGCAGAATAGTTTGCGTGAGCACCCTAAATGGAGCCGCATCAACCTTGCTGGAACAGGTAGATGGGTGTGGTCCAGGCTTTATGGCCATCGACCTGAGTGACACGGATAAAGATAGGCGTGTCACCCTGTTTCGCGACGGTTATCGGGAAACTCTTTGCGATCCGCTGGTCAGTTGGCGCATCCGGCAAGCGATAGAGTTTCAGCATGCGGCCAAGGCCGCCCGCATCGAAGACGCTATCTTCGATGCCGATGTCAGCGATCTTTATGCTCGGGCTGCTATGGGCCGTCTCGATTGAGATCTCGCCGGATTGCGCGTCATCGAGCCAGAGGTCGATGCCAGTGGTATTGCCAGTTGTGACGGCTTTCCAGATGAGTGAGGTCTCGGTTTCGGAGCGAATGCCGCGGTCCAGGTTCCAGTTGTTGAACATTTCTGCGCGCGCAATGTGATTGCCGGAAATGTTGAGCGAACCGTCCCAGGTCGTCGTGCGAGATCTGCCACGATATTCGGCACCTTCCATGGTGAGACGTATGCGGCGGCCAAGATCAGAAGGCGCATAAGGGCGTACGGTTTCGATCAGCTCTCGGCCACGAAAAACGTCAAGGCGCTCAATTGGGGCGGAACCGTTTACTTCGACGTTGAGTGTGACCTCATCATCAGTGACTGATGCGACGTCGCCCATTTGCAGTCGGCGCGTCGCGCGGGTTTCGCTGCCTTGGCCTGGAGGGTTAGTCAGAAACAGCGTCGCATCGCTCGGTGTGTCGACCGATACGTCGATGAGCATACGGTTGCCGGTGGTCGCGTAGTGATGGCGCCGCCGCATGGCGTTGAAGACGGCATCGCGATCCAGGCGTGGTGCGATAAAGCACGTCAGACCGCCTTGGCTGCCAAAGAAGCTGGCGCCGGGGAAGTCGGCACCGGGGCGCCCCTTATGGCCGTCCGAATTGCCAACGATGCCGACACGATATCCTTTATCGAACGCATCCCAGACGATCCACTCAAATGTGCCCCAGGCGGAATGCACCTCGACGGCTGCTTCAAGCGCCTCATCGTGCGCAATCGTTATGTCAGCATACCTACCGCCGACGTGAGCTGCGACGACGCAATCTTTGCCGCTCAGTTTTTCGAACAACTCATCAGCAGTATGGGCGTCGCTTTCCTCGTCTACCATATCGGTTGGGTCGGCGATCTGGGCGTGGCTGGAGCGGTGAATGGTTTCGCCTTCGTGGCGGTAGTGTACGTTGCGATCCCCGCCGACGGCTGTATTGGCCGACCATTCGTAGCCAGGGATGCAGACGAACTCGCCGGGCTTGTCGAACTCGGCGGTCAGTTCGTTCAGGTGCTTCCAGAAGCTGCCGGTGATCTGAAAGTCATTGCCCTGGTGCCCTATGATATCGACGAACGCCTTGTCGCGCCCGAAGATAAAGTAATCACGAGCACTGTTGGTGCCGAGTGTCTCGTTTGATTGGCCATGGGTGTCAGCCCAGAAATGGACGTCGGCTTCAGCTTGCGCGTCATCGATTGCGCGGATGGGATTGGACCCGCAGAGTACGTCGCCGTCAGCTGAGCGCACGACGATTTCGGCGTCCCCAACCTCGCTGAGAGTCAAGTCATCAATCGTGACGGCGAAGTCGCCACGCCGGCAATTCGCTATCGCCGGCACGCCGTTGATCTGCGCGCCCTCGACGGAGAGACTGAGCGCGTCGTCCATCTGGTCGGATGGGTTGCCCCATGCGTCGACTGATTTGATCTTCAGCTTGAACGGTTCGCCGGTGCGCACCAGCGTTGGCAGGACGGCCAGCCAACTGACGCCTGGGCCCGGCACGACGGCGATCTTTGGGCTTTCCGGCAGAGCGACGTAATCATAGGTCGCGATGACATCGGTGAGGACGCGGAATTCGAACGCGCTCTCGCAGTATGTCTGCACGCGGATGCCAGGCGAACCGAGGCGGTTGTCGCCGAAGCGTATGGTGATCGTGTCGCCTGGTGCGAGGAAGTGTTTGTTGATGCCGATATAGAGCGAGCGGCTCCAGGGGCGAATATTGCGTTTGAACTCCCAGCGACAATCGAGCGTGGCACCGTTCGATGCTTCAACTGTGGTGTAGCCTTGTGCTTCCGGATCATCGAACTGAACGGGGCCAAAGTCTGTCGCGAAACGGAAACCGATCTTGAGCGAGCCGGTATCGTCAATGCCAAACCGGCCAGCGGTGTAGACCAGAGTGAAACTTTGATAGGAGCCGGCTTCAACCGGGCCCGAAGGTTCCAGGGTTGCGCTTCCCATCAACTCAGGCCGGTATTCAGAATATGGCACGCTGGCTCTCCCGCATGTTTCTTGTTTTTCTTTATTCGCCGAGCGGCGCTCGGCAGGTCCTCATAGCTCGCGAAGCGCGTTAAACTGGTCAACGTAGCCGGAACCATCAATCTTGGCGCCGATGACAGTCGTGCGTCCTGACTTCAGGGCGGCACGCAGGGCTGCATCGAGCGCCTGCTCGTTATCTACGACAACACCGTCGGCACCGAAACCCTGCGCCAGCTTGTCCCAGTGCATACCACCTATGCGGACACCGTATTGCGGGATCTGTTTGAGCTGTTGTTTGACTCGAATAAGACCGATTTCCTCGTCATCGAAGACGACGCAAATGATTGGCAGGTTCTCTGCGACCGACGTCTGCAACTCGGCAACCGACATCATGAAGCCACCATCACCAACGAACGCGACGCAGGGACGATCCGAATGCGCCATCTTGGCTGCCAGGGCGCCCGGCACAGCATAGCCCATCGAGCCGAGGCCGTTCGAGCCAAGGAATTCCCGCGGGCCATACGACTCCCATTTTTGCACGACCAGCAAGCGGCTGGCGCCGGCATCGCAGGTCGCGATTGTTTCGCGTGGCAGAATCGCGCGGGCAACCTCCATCACACGTTGCGGAGAGAGCCCCGTACTTGGTGTGTTGAGCGCATCGACGACATCAGCGCGGTAAACGGCGGCTGCCTTCTCGCCCCAGGCGGAACCACCGCCAGAGAATTCTGTCAGCCGCGACAGGATCTTGGCGACCGGGCCGATGACCTCCATCCCGACCGGGATGACAGCATCGAGGTTGGGGATGGCCGCAATCGCAAGCACGGGCGCACTGTAGGGCCACGCTTTGGGCTGCAGTTCTACGGCGTCAAGCCCAACGGTGATAATCAGATCGGCCTGCGAGATGAGCTTGCGCTCGATGATGCCGCCGATCATGCAACCGGCACGCAGCGCATGATCCTCGCTGATCACGCCTTTGCATTTTGGCGTCACGAGGACCGGCGCGCCGAGATGCTCAGCCAATGCCGTCAAGTCCTCGGACGCGCGGCCCCATAGCGCGCCGAGGCCGACGAGGATGATGGGGCGGCGCGCTTCCGAGATCAGATCCAGTGGCGCTTTGAGGCTGGCGCGATCTGGTTCGATATCGATGATGTTCGGCATCAACGGGGCACCGGCTGGATAGTCCCCGGCTTCGCGCGTCGTTTCTGATTGTGGCATCTCGAAATGAACAGGTCCTGGTGGCGCTGCGGTTGTCTCGCGGATGGCACGTTGCATTTGATGGCGGATCGTCTTGGCGTTAACCGTCGTGCTCCATTTGACGAGCGGCTGATACATAGCGAGCTGATCAATGCGTTGGCGCAACCCGATCGCGTAGGTGGCAGGATCATATTGGTCGGTGATGGCAATCAATGGCGCCCGATCAAGTGATGCGTAGGCGATGCCATTGACCATGTTCGAAGCACCTGGCCCCCGCGTGGAGAGGCATATGCCTGGCACGCCGGTGATCTCACCCCAGGTTGCGGCCATCATCGCCGCCGCGACTTCCTGCTTGAAGAGAATGAAACGCATGTCGCGCTGGCGGACGGCATCCATCAGCTCGACCGACTCGCCGCCTGGATGCCCCGTGATGAACGGCGTGCCGACCGCTTTCATCGCGTCCGCGATAACCTCAACCGTGCTCGTCATGCCGTCTCTCTCCCGCACCCAATGATTAGCGCCCATTTTAACGCTGAGCCGTGCCCGGATCATACCAGATGGATGGATTTGAAAACACGTGGCGATTGCCAGCCAACCATCAAGTAGGCAAACTTTGCAGCAACAAGAGTTGGTTCAAGAGGGACGCACGGATGACAAACTGTATTCATGACCACGGCCGATGGGGCAAAGGCGATCAGCTAGGGGCCAGTCACTTCCTGACGCCAGAGCGAACTCTTCAGGCCCTGCAAAGCGTGCGCGAGGGGCAGATCCTGGATATGAGCCACACGATCGAAATCGGCGCCCCCCGGATCGCGCCAACGCAATCGCCGTATCACATTCAGGCAGGACCAACGTCGGCTGGTAGCATCCGTCGACGACGGACGATGGGGGCAACGAATGATGCAGGTTCGAACCTTGAGCGCATCGAAATGACGACACACGTTGGCACGCACATCGATGCGCTTGGGCACTTTTCAAAGGGTGACGCGCTTTATGGCGGCTATAGCGCAACGGAAACCGTGGATGATTTTGGCCTTCTGAACCTTGGCATTGAGCACATGCCCCCGATGGTAACGCGGGGCATTTTGCTAGACGTGTCGCGTCATGACGGTGGTGAGCATCTGGAATCGGGGCGTGCCGTTACGATCTCCGACCTCGAAAAGGCACTGGCAGCAACCAAACTGACGATCCAACCTGGTGACGTCGTGTGTATCAACACGGGTTGGGGGCGGTTCTTTATGACCGATAATGAGCGCTATCTAGCGGGCGAACCGGGTATTGATGAAAACGCGGCGCGTTGGCTGACAAGCCAGGACTGTGTTGCGATCGCAGCCGACAACATGGCGCTTGAAGTTCTGCCGGGGACAAACCATCCAGAAGTTCTGATGCCGGTGCACCAGCACTGTCTAGCGGAAGCTGGCGTCCACATCATCGAGAATCTGGTCATGGACCCGTTGATCGAGCGTGATGTTCACAGCTTCTGCTTCATGCTCTCAGCGGTGAAATTCAAGGGTGCCACGGGCTGTCCCGTGCGGCCGATCGCGATCATATAGGCCGGCATCTTTTCAGATTATCAAGGGCTGGATGTAAACCAGACTGCGACGGTCGCGGTGCCGATTGCATCATTGCATGGCCCGAGGCATTCTGGGCGAACATCCGAGCATGAGGAGCAACAATGGAATTCGATTACATCATTGTCGGCGGTGGTTCAGCTGGTTCCGTTCTCGCCAATCGCCTTTCTGCCAGAAGCAGTAATACTGTCCTCGTATGCGAAGCCGGCGAAGATACGCCGCCTGGTAAAGTACCAGATGAGATCCTCGATTCCTATCCTGGCACGGCCTACCTCAACAATCGCTTCATCTGGTCCGACCTCAAGGTTCGGACAGAAGTTGTATCGCACAACAATCCAGATGAGCCGAAACCGAAGCTGCGCAAGTATGAGCAAGCCCGTGTACTTGGTGGTGGCTCCTCGATTAACGGGCAGATGGCTAACCGTGGCGCGCCAACGGATTATAACGAATGGGAGGAGCGCGGCGCCAAAGGGTGGAACTGGGAAAACGTGCTGCCCTATTTCAAGAAGCTCGAAACTGACCTCGACTTCGATGATGAATGGCATGGCCAGGACGGGCCGATCCCGGTGCGACGCGTTCCCGAAGCACACTGGCCGAAGCACTCAAAGGCGCTGATCGATGTGTTCGATCGCGCAGGCTACAAACGCCTGGCTGACCAAAACGGTTTCTTTGAGGATGGCTATTTTCCGGTCACCATTTCGAATGCTGAGGAGCAACGTGTTTCGGCATCGATGGGCTATCTCAACGCCGATGTCCGCAAACGCGAAAATCTAACGATCTCAACGCATACACAGGTCACCGAACTGCTGTTTGAAGATTTGCGTTGTGTTGGCGTCAAAGCGTTGGTCAATGGCCAGCAACAGGAATTCCGCGGGCGCGAAATCATCCTGTCGTCCGGTGCGATCCATTCGCCAGCTCACCTCATGCGCGCGGGCATTGGACCGGCAGGGCACCTGCAGGATCTCGGTATCCCTGTGCGCCATGCCTCATTCGGCGTCGGGCAGCGGTTGATGGACCATCCGTCTGTTGCGCTGGCATCGTTTTTGAAGCCCGAAGCGCGCATGGACAATATCAACACGCGCCGGCACATGTTTCTCAGCATGCGTTACTCATCTGAGATGGGCGGCGCACCACCCGGCGACATGTTCGTTGTATGCACGTCGAAAACATCCTGGCATGCCGTTGGCGAGCAGATCGCGAGCTTTCTGATCTTCGTCAACAAGACGTTTTCGGAAACCGGCGAAGTCCGCCTGAGCAGCAAGCATTGGTCGGAAGAACCGCAAGTGGACTTCAATCTGCTTTCTGATCGGCGTGATCTAGAGCGGATTGCTGATGGCATTCGCCGCCTCGCGCCGCTTTATGATGATCCGACACTACAGAGCGTTGTCACCGACCCGTTCCCGGCGAGCTATTCCGACAAGGTCCGGCAGGTCGGTGAGATCAACACCAAGAACAAGATCCTGACCGGCATCATGGCGCGCATGCTCGACGGCCCAGGCTTCTTCCGGCGGTTCTTGATCAAGAACCTCATCATGGAAGGTTTTACGCTTGACGGCGTGTGCAATGATGAAGACGAAGCCGAGGCGTTCATTCGCAAGGCAGCGGTCGGTGTGTGGCACGCGTCATGTACCTGCCGTATGGGCGCCCAGGATGATGCGATGGCTGTGACTGATACGTCCGGCCGGGTGCACGGCGTTGGTGGGTTGCGAGTGGTTGATGCGTCGATTTTCCCTGTGGTGCCGTCGGCGAATACCAACTTCCCGACTATTATGACCGCCGAGAAGATCGCTGACGCCATTTTGGATGGCCACTGATTGAAGCTCTGAGAGCTACAGGAGATCCTGGACGATGGAAGACGTTTATCTGGTCGGGGCTTCGATGACGCCGTTTGGCAAGTTCCTTGATAAATCAGTCAAGGATCTCACGCGGGAATCCGTCGAAGAGGCCCTGGCGGACGCCGGCGCAACGCGCGAAGATGTTGGGGCGGCATGGTTCTCAAACACGACGCAAGGCGTTATCGAGGGCCAATATTGCGTGCCCGGCGAAATCGCCTTGCGCGATATGGGTTTTCAAGGCATTGCCATGACCAATGTCGAGAACGCCTGCGCCAGTGCCTCAACGGCGTTCAATGGCGCCGTTACGGCGATTAGGGCCGGTGTTACGGATGTCGCCCTCGCGGTCGGTGTCGACAAAATGTACGATCAGGATAAGGCAAAGTCGTTTGCAGTTTTCGAGGGCGCGACGGACGTTCATCGTCAGAAAGAGACGTTTGAGCGACTAATGGCGCTTGGCGACGGGGTCACCGAACCTGTTGACGAAGAAGCCGCCAATCGGCAACGCAGCCCGTTCATGGATATCTATGCGTGCTTTGCCAAGCAGCACATGAAGATGTTCGGTCTCACTGAACGACAACTCGCCGCCGTTTCGTCGAAAAACCATCAGCACTCGACGCAGAATCCGAAATCACAATTCCGTTTTGAGGCTTCGATCGATGACGTACTGGCGGCACGACGCATCTCGTGGCCGCTGACCTTGCCAATGTGTTCACCGATTTCGGACGGCGGCGCAGCTGCTATTTTGTGCTCAAAAAGTGCATTGGATCGGTTCGACAAAACGCGCGCGGTTCGCGTCCTTGCCACCGCTATGGGCACCGGCATCGATCGCGAACCGGAAGATCTCGAGAACCACATCACACGTCGCACGGCCAAGCGGGCCTACGAACAGGCCGGCATTGGTCCTGGCGATATTGACGTCGCCGAAGTGCATGACGCGACGGCAATGGGCGAGATAACGCAGACCGAGAACCTCGGCTTTTGCGCCTTCGGCGAAGGCGGCCGGATGGCAGAGGACGGTGAGACGCGGATCGGTGGGCGCATTCCGATCAATCCATCAGGCGGGCTTGAGTCTAAGGGGCACCCGATCGGTGCAACCGGGCTTGGTCAGATCTACGAGTTAGCCGTCCAACTGCGCGGCGAGGCAGGCGCACGTCAAGTCGACGGTGCGCGCCATGCGATTGCCGAGAATGGCGGCGGCATCTATGGGATCGAAGAGGCGACCTGCTGCATCACGGTTCTTGGCCGGGATTAACGCTATTGCAGAACGGCAATGGCGTTGATCTCAATCAGGGCATCCGGCGAGGTCATTTTGGTGATCTCGACCATTGTCGATGCTGGCGGTGGTGACGCAAAATACTCCCGGCGCACTTTATGAATGGCATCGAAATGCTCCATGTTGCGGACATAGACGTCGACGCGGCAGATATCATCCATGGTGCCGCCAGCTTCCTCAACGGCTGATTTCAGGTTCTCACAGACCTGCTTTGTTTGGGCCTCAATGTCACCGACGCCGGTGATCTTGCCATCAGCCGTTTTTGCCAGCATGCCGGATATGAAGAGCAGACGGCCTGTTGCCTCAACAATATTTGCGTGGCTGAAATGGCCGCTTGGTTTACCAATCTTCGATGATACGACCTGCTTACGTGGCATGCTGCTTCCTCCGTTTGGATGATTTTGCTCGCGGCAGTGTGCAGTGAGAGGCAACAGACGGCAAGGTCAGAGGGTAATGATCGATTCGCAGTCGTCGATAGTGTAACGTCGCGAATGAACTTACTATTTCGCAACACCGTTCGTCAGAACGGTTAATGCTGGTAGCAGCGCGCGCATCGAAACTGATGAGATCTGCATCCTGGGAGAAGCTCATGTCCGACCGGATCAACACGTTCATCGATTCAATTGATCGTCGAGTCGACGAGATCGCCAATGCCTGTACGGCATGTGGTGCCTGCGCGACTGCCTGCCCAACGATTGCGATCGCCGGCATCGAAGCAGGTTCGCCGGAAACGTTGACGGCTGGCATCAGAGATATTTTGCGCGGCAACGCGGCGCCTGATGCTGCGCAGGATTGGGCGAAAGCGTGCTGCGGCAGCGGCAACTGCCTGACGGTCTGCGAGCATGGCATCAATCCGCGCTTTATGTTGACGATGGCAAGACGCGCCATGAGCCAAGACCAAGCTGTGAGCGAGCGCCGCGCCTCCGGAAAGGCTGCTTTCCAGAAAATGAGCCGTGGTGTCCGGGTGCTGTCGCGATTGTCGCTGCCGCCGGAGCTGCATGCGAAGCTTAGTCCGCGCTCACATCCAGAACGCGATGAAGTCCCGGATCTCGTGTTCTACACCGGCTGCAATATGCTGAAGACGCCTCATATCGGACTGCTATGCCTTGATGTTCTCGAAAAACTTAGCGTTACCTATGAGGTCCAGGGCGGCCCGAGTGCCTGCTGTGGCATTCTGCAAACCCGGCCTGGTGATACCGAGAATGCCGGCCGGCAAGCGTTCAACACTCTAGACAAGATGGCTGCATCGAAAACTTCACAGGTCCTGTCGTGGTGCCCGACCTGCCAGATTCAGTTCGGCGAAACCATGATCCCGAGCTATCGCGAGGCAACCGGCAGTGCGCTCGATATGACGATATTCCCGGTCTATCTCGCGAGCCGCCTCGACGAGTTGCGCCCGTATATGACGACGCCGGTCAATAAGCGTGTCGCCTTGTATGAATATGCCGGTGAACTGGGCGTGATGGAAAGCATCAGAGCGCTGCTCAATGCCATTCCCGGATTGGAGTTGGTTGAGAACAAAGTTTCCAGCATCGGTTACACGAGCACGGCGCTGGCGCCACTTGGCAACTATCATAAGGACACCATGGCAGCAGCCTTGGCTGAGGCAGAAGCGCTTGGCGTTGATACGTTTGTTGGTGTCTACCATGCCGACCACCGCGAATTCTCGGGACACGAGAGTGCCTGGCCGTTTACGGTTGCCAGCTATATGGAACTGGTTGGTGAAAGCATGGGGCTTGCCCGACCCGACCGCTTCAAAGAGCTCAAGCTTATGCAGGATGCGGATGCCATCATGGCCGCATCAATGGCGCTGATAGAGGCTCACAAACTTGACCCCGAGCATGTCCGCGACGTCGTGATTGCCGACATGCTGGATGATCAGGTTTTGCCAATCGACCGCAAATTGCACGCTGCGGAATAGACAAGCGGTGGCCACAGCTTTTTTGCCGGTACCATCTCATCGGGTTATCCGAGACCGACGCGCCTCTTGCGCCGGCGGCAATGGGTATATGCTGGACGGAGTTTCGTCATCGATCGCTACTGGCCAACGCCTTGCCTTGAGCCTTGCCGACCCGTTTGCAATTCAGGAGCACTACGCATGCTGAGAAGTACGCGATCAGCGAACGTCGATACCTATGTCTGGTTATCAGCTGGCATATTCGCGCAGGGCTGTTCAACGCTAACTACATGAAGCGATAATTGAGCGGCCGTGTGATGTCGAGGACGTTGTGCCACATGGCCTGCGAGATATTGTTTTCGC